>JAFLDU010000006.1 GCA_017309145.1 Zoogloea sp.
GTTGGGCGATTCCGTCTCGGCCGACAGGTCGGGGCGGGGGATGCGGAAGGCGTGGTCCAGGCGCGGGTCCACGCCCATGTAGGTGCGCTTGGGGGCGTGGCATTCGACGCAGCTCACCGGGGTCTCGTGATGGTGGTGGGCCGGGCTGTCGTAGTTCTTGCGCTGCAGGCTGCGTGTATCCACATGGGGGCCGGCGGCGGGGCCGACCGGGTTGTGGCAGCCGGTGCAAAGGGCATTGCCGGCGGCCCGTGTCCTGCCCGAGTGGGCGTCGTGGCAGTCGGTGCAGGTCAGCCCCCGGGCGTGCATGCGGCTTTGCTGCCAGGAGGCGAGGTTGAAGACCTCGTCCTTCTGCTGGCCGTCATTGAAATAGCGCCCTGCGGGCAGCCCGACCGGCAGGGCATGGTCGAGCAGGGGCTGGCCGACCGGATAGGCAGGGGTCAGGGGGGCACGCAGTGCATGGCAGTAGCCGCAGGCCTCGGTCTGGACCTGGCCATTGCCGGGCCGCAGGTCGGCGGTGAAGCCCTTGTGAGGCGGTGGCGTGCCGTCCCGGGGGCTGCGCGCCCAGGCCAGGTGGTCGCCGGCCGGGCCGTGGCAGGCCTGGCAGGTCACCCCCTGGGCGGTATAGGTGGTGGTGTAGCGGTCGGCCTCCGGGTCGTAGTTCTTGCGCAGGCCGGTGGTGTGGCAGGCGGCACACATGGCATTCCAGTTCTGGGGAGGGCGGCTCCAGTGCAGCACGTCCCGGTAGTCGATGCGCTCGCCCGGGTGCAGGCTGTACCAGCGCTTGCCCTTCACGTCCCAGGCGGTGGTGAGTGCCTGCAGGCGCCCGCCGGGCAGGCCCACCAGATACTGCTGGAGAGGGGCCAGGCCGAGGGTGTGGCGCACCTCGAAATCGCGCCGGCGGCCATCCGGTCCGTCGGTATTCACATAGAAGCGTCCCCCGCGCTTGAGGAAGCGGGTGAGCTGCCCATCCTGGCTGAGGCTGCGTCCGTCGAAGGCCCCCTGTACGGTGCCCGTCGTCGCGTCCTGCATGGCACGAGCGTGCTGGGAGGTCGCGTGGCTGCGCTGCTGGGGGGTGTGGCATTGCCCGCAGACGGCTTCATCGACCAGCATGTCCGTCGCGGCGTGGGCCGGCATGGCGGACAGGAGGCGCATGAGCAGCGCGACGGCGCAGAGGATGAGGGCAAAAGGGGGGCGGGCGGGCATGGGGGCGATCCGGGAGCGTGGCGCGCATCGTACATCCCGTTTCGGGTCAAGGGCAGTGTGAGTGCAGGCCGCCGTGGCCGGGTTGGGGGGCGGCTATCTCCTTGGTGTATCCGTAATGCATGGAGGTAGGCAGATAAAGGCCGATGAAGGCGGTCAGCGCGGTACATCTGAGTTAAAATTCGTGACATCGAATAACATTTCCGCTGCTATGGTTATTGCGCACTCTTGCAGGACAGGCGGAGAACGTTGAAATGAGCAGGCTGTCTGCGAAATCCCGCATGGTGCTTGGCCTTGCCGCCGTCCTGGTGATTGCCGGCCTGGTCTGGCTGGCGGGGGCGGGCAGGGCTCCGCAGGGGGCCGCTGCGCCGGTCGAGCATGCGGTCGTGCCCGTGGCGGAGGCGCGGCAGTTGCGTCTGGGGCTCAACATCGCGGCGGGGAGTGCTCTGCATGCTGCGGCGGAGCTCTTCGCCGAGCGGGTTGCCGAGCGCAGCGGTGGCCGCCTCAAGGTTACGGTGCACCCCGATCAGCAGCTCGGCAGCGACGACCAGATGCTGGAGATGGCGCGCAACGGCGGTCTCGATCTGGTGCTGACCCCGACGGCCAAGCTCAGCTCCGCTGTGCCGGCCATGCAGTATGCCGACCTGCCTTTCTACTTCTCCAGCCGTGAGGAGCTCTACGCCATGCTGGATGGCGAGCCCGGGGCCTTGCTGTTGTCCAAGCTCGGCCGCATCGATTTGGTGGGGCTGACCTTCTGGGAGAACGGCTTCAAGCAATTCACGGCCAATACGCCGATCCGTCACCCGGACGATTTCGGCCGCTTGCGCATCCGGACGATGAAGAGTCCGATGATCGCCGACCAGTTTGCCTCCTTGGGTGCCACGCCCATCCCGATCGACTTTCACGCCACCTACCAGGCCCTCAAGGATGGCGCAGTGGATGGTCAGGAGAACCCTCTGGTGGCCATCGTCGGCATGCGCTTCCATGAGGTCCAGAAGCATCTGACCCTGTCCAACCATGCCTACCTGGCCTATGTGTTCTCGGTCAGCCGCAAGGTGTACGAAACCCTGTCGCCGGAGATGCGCGAGATCATCAGCCAGACAGCCCGCGAACTGACCCTCTGGGAACGTCAGGAGACGGCCCGTCGGGAGGCCGATTTCATCGACAAGATCCGGGCCGCGGGCGTGGAGATCCATACCCTGTCGGCCGAGGAACGGCGGAGTTTTGCCCAGGTGATGGCGCCGATCGCCGACAAGTTCGGATTTGAGGTGGGCTATGACCTGCTCGCCAAGACCGAGGAGCTGCGCTTCACCCAGGCGGCCCGCAGCGGTGACGTGAAGGGGCGGCAGCCCTGGGTGCTGGCCCTCGATGCGGATTTGTCGGCACGGGGTGCCCAGGCCGGTGGCGCGATCTACCGGGGGGCCCAGATGGCCATCGAGGACATCAACCGCAAGGGCGGGCTGCTCGGGGCGCCGTTGCGCCTGCTGGCCCGCGACCACGCCGCCAACCCCATGGTGGGCCGGCGCAATCTGGAGCTGTTTGCCTCCGATCCCTCCGTGCTGGCGGTGATGGGGGGGATGCACAGCACGGTGGTGACTGAAGAGCTCGATGACATCCACCGGCTGAAGATGCCCTATCTGATTCCCTGGGCTGCGGCCCAGGGAATCACGCTGCACGACCACCGGCCGAGCTACACTTTCCGGGTCTCCATCAACGACACGCAGGTGGCGCCCTTCCTGCTGGAGCGGGCCCTGCGCGGGCAGTCGCGCCTGGCCGTGCTGATCGAGCAGTCGCCCTGGGGGCGCAGTAACGAGGCGGCCCTGCGGCCGCTCCTCGAGCGCCTGCCCGCCGGCAGCGTCGAAGTGGTGTGGTTCCAGAGCGGGGATGAGGGCCTCGACGCCACGGTGGACGAACTGGTGCGGGCCGGTCGGCAGGCCATCGTCTTCGTCGGCAACGGCATCGAGGCCGGGCTGGTGGTGAGGGCCTTGGCGCGGCAGGACAAGCCGGTGCCGGTGTTCGCCCACTGGGCGCTGGTTGGCGGCGATTTCTGGGGGGCCAACCAGGCCCGTCTGGAGAAGGTGGATCTGCGCTTTGCGCAGTCCGTGGTGGAGGACGATGCTCCGAAGAACCGCAACCTGGCGAGTTTCCTGGCCGGCTACCGGCAGCGTTACGGGCTGGGTGGCCGGGCGCCGGTACCGTCTCTGATGGGGAGTGCCCATGCCTACGATGCGGTCCAGCTGCTGGCCAGGGCGGTGACCCGGGCCGGTTCGCCGGATAGGGGGGGCATCCGCAACGCGCTGGAGTCGGGGCTCAGCTACTCGGGCGTGATGCGGGAGTATCGCCCGGCCTTCACACCGGAACGTCACGACGCGCTGGACCGCAGCCAGCTCAGGCTGGCCCGCTTCGACGCACGGGGGCGGATCGTTCCGGCCGATTGAGCCATGTTCACGCTCGACTACTTCACCCATAGCCTCAAGCGCCGTATCACCTGGGTGTTCGGCGGCTTTGTGGCGATCGCCATGGTCACCGTGGCGAGCACGGTGGCTTTGCGCCTGCACGCCACCATCACCGACAACCTGACCGGTGAGCTGGAGCAGCGCGGGCGCCAGGGCAGCGAGCTGTTCCTGCAGCGCATCGAGTATCTCCTCGAGAGCGCCACGGTGCTGGTCAAGAACCCTCTGGTGATCAATGGCCTGAACGATGCGAAGGGGCGCCAGAGCTACCTCCCCGAACTGGTCAAGAACTTCAGCGAGGGACGCGACGTACGGGCCGTGGCTCTGCTGGGCTTTGACGGCAAGCCGGTCTATTCCAGCCTGGAGACCCTGCCCACCTATCTCGACTCCGCCGCTCTGCGCAGCACCCTGGCCAATGCGGTGGTCAGCTACATGATCGATCCCCAGCGCAACCAGTGGGTGGTCTTTGTGCCGGTGGTGTATTACCAGACCACCCAGGGCGCGCTGGTGGTGGTCTTCGATCTCAATGCGGTCACCCAGCGGGTCTTGCCCCGTGACGGCCTGCTCGGTTACCGCCTGCGCAGCGGGGGGCAGGTCCTCTACGAGCAGTTGCCGGCCAGTGTGGGAGATACCCTGGTGAAGACCCGGCCTATCGCCCGCGACGGGGCGGGGTTCTTCTCCGACATCGGTCTCGAGCTCGACGTGATGGCACCCCGGGAGCATTACCTGCAGCCGGCCAACAAGGCCGTCCGCGACGTGGCGCTGGTGGGCCTGTTGTTCACCCTGGCGGCGATCGCCATCGCTTACTGGATCAGTGCCTCGGTGTCGCGCCCCATCCTGCTCCTGCGCCAGCGGGTCAAGGAGGCGGATGGCAGCGCCGAGCGCCAGTGTGCGCCGCTGGGCACCAATGACGAGCTCGAGGAGCTGGCCCAGAACTTCGATCAGCGAACCCGTGCGCTGCGCGACATCCAGCTCCATCTGGAAGACCTGGTGAGCCAGCGCACCCGGGAGCTGGCGGTGGCCAAGGAGGTGGCGGAGGAGGCCAGCCACTCCAAGAGCACCTTCCTGGCCAACATGAGCCATGAGATCCGCACCCCGATGAACGCCATCATCGGGCTGACCCACCTGATCCGGCGCGATGTGTCCGATGCACAGAGCGTGCAGCGTCTCGACAAGGTGGCCCAGGCGGCCCAGCACCTGCTGGGCATCATCAACGACATCCTCGACTTTTCGAAGATCGAAGCCGGCAAGCTGTCCATCGAAGTGGATGACTTCGACCTGGAGCGGATCTTCCGCAGTCTCAACGACCTGATCGCGGCGAGGGCCGTCGAGAAGGGGCTGGAACTCATCAACTGCATCGATCCGGCGCTGCCCGCGGTGCTGCGGGGAGACCGGATGCGCCTGTATCAGGTGCTGCTGAACTTCGCCAGCAATGCCCTCAAGTTCACCGAAACAGGCAGCGTGATCGTGCGTGCGCTGCTGCGTGACCGGGAAGGTGAGCGCTTGAGGGTGCGTTTCGAGGTCATCGACACCGGCATCGGCCTGAGTGAGGATCAGCAGCAGCGCCTGTTCCGCGCCTTCGAGCAGGCCGATGTGTCCACCTCCCGGCGGTTCGGCGGTACCGGTCTCGGTCTCGCCATCAGCGAGCGTCTGGTGCATCTGATGGGCGGAGAGCTCGGGGTGTCCAGCCGTCTCGGCGAAGGCAGCACTTTCTGGTTCGAGGTGCCCCTCGAGCAGGGGCAGCGTGCCGATCCGGCAGCGCGGCCGGTACCCCTGCCCGTGGATACGCGGATTCTGGTTGTGGACGACATCGCCGACGCGCGGGAGGCGCTGGGCGGCATGCTGGAGGTCTTCGCGTCCCGGATCGGTGAAGCCGCTTCGGGGCTGGACGCGGTCAATGAGGTGGCCCTGGCCGCGG
Organism: Zoogloea sp.; assembly: GCA_017309145.1. Taxonomy (GTDB): domain Bacteria; phylum Pseudomonadota; class Gammaproteobacteria; order Burkholderiales; family Rhodocyclaceae; genus Zoogloea. The sequence goes on from JAFLDU010000006.1 coordinate 5,572, forward strand.
CCCGTGGCGAACCCTACGACCTGATCCTGATGGACTGGGCCATGCCGGAGATGGACGGCCTCGAGGCAAGCCGGCGGATCCAGATGCTGGGGTGCCATCCGGCACCGCGCATCGTGCTGGTCTCGGCTTTCGGCCGGGACTGGCCCGCCAGCCTGCTGCAGGAGCATGGCATCAGCGGCCGGCTCTACAAGCCGGTGACGCCGTCGTCGCTCCACGATGCCCTGCTTGAATCCCTGGCTGCCGGCGAGCCCAAGCTGCAGCAGAGTGCTCCGTCGGAATCGCCGGCGATTGATCTGGCCCCTCTGCAGGGCCGTCGGGTACTGATCGCCGAAGACAACCCGATCAACCAGGAGGTGGCCCTGGACCTGCTCCGGGAGGCCGGCATGCGGGTGGATGTGGCCAACGATGGCATCCAGGCCCTGGCCAAGGCCTCGGTGGAGGACTACGACCTGATCCTGATGGACGTGCAGATGCCCAACATGGACGGGCTGGCCGCCACCCGGGCGATCCGCAACCTGCCCGAGCGGAGCAGGGTGCCCATTCTGGCGATGACCGCCAATGCCTTCGAGGAAGACCGCCTGGCCTGCCTGGCAGCGGGCATGGATGACCATGTGGCCAAGCCGGTGGATCCCGACCGGTTGTATGCCACCCTGATCCGCTGGATCGTCGCTCGACCCCCACAGCCGGGGGAGGGAGCGGTAGGGGGGGATGCTTTGCCGGCGGCGCCCGGGCGCTGAACGGGGCCAGGGCCGGGCGCCTCGCGCCTTGGGGTATGTGACAACAAGTAACACTGCAGGGCCAAAGCACGGGCTGTCGGTGCCGTTGTTGTCATATCTGCGGTGACTTTTTTCACATGCTTTGTGCAGCATTCCGGTGCCCGCCGCATCGGCCTGCGCTGTTGCCGCGCCCATGACGGAGGTGCCACCTCCGCGATCGAGCAAAGGACAGGACAGATGCAGGATCCCACTGTAGGCAGTGTGGTCAAGCGCCACCGCAACGCATGGGGCGACACGATCTCGTCGCGCTTTCTTGGCATGCCGGGCGTCGCCCTCGGCGTGGGCTTGATTCAGAAACTGGGGCGCCTCTGGCCCTGGCTGATAGGGCCCGTGCTGGCGCGGATCCGGCGTGGGGATCGTTCCGCGCTGAAGGACTTGCGGGAGCACCTGCGGGTCATCTTCCAGAACTCGCCTGAAGGCATCCTGATGTTCGCGCCCGACGGCACCATCATGTGCGGCAATCCGGCCGTCGGTACCATGTTCGGACGCGATCCGGCCCGACTGCGGGGGACCCCGGTCGCCACCCTGCTGGAGCCCCTGGCCCGCTTCGTGGCGCCTGGCTGCCTGCCTGCGCTGATCGGTGTCCAGCGCGAAGCGATCGCCTTCCGTGCGGGGGGCGAGCCCTTCTCTGTCGATCTGCGGGTCTGCGAGGTGCGGCACACCGGCAAGCCCTGCTACATCGCGGTGGTGCGCGATATCAGCGCGCGCAAGCAGGCCGAGACGCAGCTCTCCTACATGGCCCATTACGACAGCCTGACCGGCCTGCCCAACCGGGCCCTGTTCCGTGACCGGCTGATCCAGGCGATGGCCCGAGCCCACCTCAGCGGCGGGCGGCTGGCCGTGATGTTCCTTGATCTGGACCGCTTCAAGACGGTCAACGAAGCGCTCGGGCATGAGGTCGGTGATCGCCTGCTCAAGCACGTCGCGTCCGAGCTGGGCCGGGTGCTGTGCAGCGAGACCGCCGAAGAGGTGTTGCCGGCGATCAGCTTGTCGCGGCTGGGAGGCGATGAATTCACGGTGATCGCCGAAGGGATCGCCACCACCGATGCGGCAGCGCAGATCGCCCGTCGCATCCTGGGGGCGCTGAGTGTCCCCGTCGAACTGGGCGGGCCGGCCCTGCATATCTCCGCCAGCATCGGGGTCACGGTCTATCCGGATGCCAGTGGCGGACTGGATGCCGACGATCTGGTCCGCCAGGCGGATCTGGCGATGTACCGGGCCAAGGAGCGTGGACGCAACACCTACTACTTCTACAACGAGGCCTTGAACCGCGAGATGGCTGAGCGGCATGCGCTCGAGGCGCGCCTGCACCAGGCCATGGACAAGAACGCCTTCAGGTTGCATTTCCAACCCAAGGCTGATCTTGCGAGCGGGGCCGTGGTCGGGGTGGAGGCCCTGCTGCGCTGGTGCTCCGGCAGTCACCCGCCGATCGGCCCCGACCGCTTCGTGCCGATCCTGGAAGACTCGGGGCTGATCATCCCGGTGGGGGCGTGGGTGCTGGACGCAGCCTGTGCCCAGCTCGCGGCCTGGCGTGCCGAGGGCCAGCCGCCCCTCCGGCTGGCCGTCAATTTCTCGGCGCGCCAGTTCCAGCACGACTCACTGCCCGACATGGTGGCGCAGACCCTGGCGCGCCACGGCCTGGCCCCTGAACTGCTCGAGGTCGAACTGACCGAGAGCACCCTGATGGAGGACCGGGAGGCCGGCCAGCGCATCCTGTCCCGGCTCGCCGCGATGGGGGTCAGTCTGGCGATCGACGACTTCGGCACGGGCCATTCCTCGCTGGCCTATCTCAGGCGCTTCAAGGTGAACACCCTCAAGATCGACCGCTCCTTCGTCAGCGACATCCCCGGAGATGCCGAGGGCAGCGCCATTGCCGGGGCGATTCTCGGCATGGCCGCCAGCCTGGGCATCCAGGTGGTGGCCGAGGGGGTCGAGACCGAGGCACAGGTGCATTTCCTGAAGCAGCATGGGTGCGACCAGTTGCAGGGTTACCTGCTCAGCCGGCCCCTGGCCCCGGATGATTTTTCGACCTGGCTGCGGGGCTATCGGGGCCTGCCCCCGGCCGGCGCGTGGATCTGAGGGGGCTGGCAGGCCGGGGTGGGTAATCTGTGCCTATCAGATATCTGACCCCCTGAATCTGTTTCCATTCTTGTCCCGGTGTTCTACTCCCTGCCAGGAGGAACACCGCGATGAACGCACCCGCACCCGTCAATAAAGTCCGCGAAGCCAAGCTCGAGCTCTACCGCAAGAAAGGAAAGATCCACGCCCGGGAGGTGCGTGGCCGCTTCAACAGCCTGCGCTGGGGCATGGTCTGGTTCACCCAGCTGATCTTCTTCGGCGCCTGCTGGCTGCAGTGGAACGGCCGCCAGGCGGTGCATTTCGATATCGCCCACGAGAAGCTCCACCTCTTCGGGCTGGTGCTGTGGCCCCAGGATGCGCTGCTGCTGGCCATCGTCCTGATCCTGGCGGCCACCGGGCTGTTCCTGGTCACCGCGGTGGCGGGGCGGCTGTTCTGCGGTTTTGCCTGTCCGCAGACGGTCTACACCTCGATCTTCATGTGGATCGAGGCCCGCGTCGAGGGTGACCACCTGGCCCGCCTGAAGCTCGACCAGGCGCCGGCCACGCCGCGCAAGCTGCTCCTGCGCGGCACCAAGCACCTGCTGTGGGGCCTCTTTGCAGCCTGGACGGCGATCACCTTCGTCGGCTACTTCACCCCGGTGCGTGAGCTGCTGCCCGCCATCGCCAGTTGGCAGCTGGGCCCCTGGGAGATCTTCTGGCTGATCTTCTACGCTGTGTTCACCTATGTGCAGGCAGGCCTGGCCCGCGAGGCGGTGTGCCAGCACATGTGCCCCTATTCGCGTTTCCAGGGGGTGATGTTCGACAGCAACACCCGCACCGTCAGCTACGACGTGCAGCGCGGCGAGCCCCGCAGCCGTCAGGCCAGGGCCGCGGCCATCGTTGCGGACGGGGCGAGGCCGGTCAAGGGCGACTGTGTCGACTGTGGCATCTGCGTGCAGGTCTGCCCCACCGGCATCGACATCCGCGACGGCCTGCAATACCAGTGCATCAACTGCGGTCTTTGCGTGGATGCCTGCGATGAGGTGATGACCCGCGTCAGCAAGCCGGTCGGGCTGATCCGCTTCGCCTCCGAACGGGAGCTGGCCGGCAAGCCGGCCCGGGGCGGCCGTCCGCGGCTGGCCCTGTATGGCGGCCTGATCGCCGTCTTCGTCGGCCTGGGCGCCTGGACCGCCACCCAGCGCTCGCTGCTGTTGGTGGACATCCTGCGCGACCGGGGCAGCCTGGCCCGCGAGGCGGCGGATGGGCGCATCGAGAACGCCTACACCCTGAAGCTGATGAACCTGGTGGAGGAGGCCCGCGATTTCGAGGTGTCGGTCAGTGGCCTGCCGGGCATCGAGCTGGTCGGCGCAACCCGCTTCGCCGGCGTACCCGGGGGCATCCGCGAAGTGCATGCGACGGTGGCCGTACCCGCCGACGCCGGCCGCGCCGGAGCCCACCCCATCCACTTCGAGATCCGCGCCGTGCAGGACCCGGCCACCCGCATCAGCGAGAAGAGCACCTTCGTGCTGCCCTGATCGACATCGACCGAACCCCTCGGAGAGAAGCTACATGTACCGTTACAACGAGACCGACCAGCGCCTGGTGGACGAGCGCGTCCTGCAGTTCCGCGACCAGATGAGGCGCTTTCTTGAAGGCAGCCTGGGGGAGGATGAGTTCCGCCCCCTGCGCCTGCAGAACGGCCTCTACATCCAGCGCCACGCCCCCATGCTGCGGGTGGCCATCCCCTACGGCACCCTGGCCAGCCACCAGCTGCGCAAGCTCGCCGACATCGCCCGCCGCTACGACCGGGGCTATGGCCACTTCACCACCCGCTGCAACATCCAGTTCAACTGGGTGCGCCTGGAGGAGGCGCCGGACATCCTGGCCGAGCTGGCCGGAGTGCAGATGCACGCCATCCAGACCTCCGGCAACTGCGTGCGCAACATCACCACCGACCCCTTCGCGGGTGTCGCCGCCGATGAGGTGCTGGACTCGCGTCCCTACTGCGAGATCCTGCGTCAGTGGTCCACCCTGGCCCCGGAATTCCTCTACCTGCCGCGCAAGTTCAAGATCGCCCTGTCGGGAGGCGGCGAGGACCGGGCAGCCGTACGCTTCCACGACATCGGCGCGGTGGCCCGGCGGGGCGAAGATGGCCGCATCGGCTTCCAGGTCCTGGTGGGGGGCGGCCTGGGCCGTACGCCGATGGTGGGCAAGGTGTTGTGCGAGTTCCTGCCCCGCGAGGAACTCCTCAACTACGTGGACGCCATCCTGAGGGTCTATAACCGCCACGGCCGGCGCGACAACAAGTACAAGGCGCGCATCAAGATCCTGGTGAAGGATCTGGGCCTCGAGGCCTTCGCCCGTGAGGTGGAGGACGAGTGGGCGTGGAGCCGGGGCGGCACAGGTTGCATCACCGACACGGCCTTCCGGGAGATGGAGGCCTTCTTCACCCGGGACGACGTGGTGCCCACCGATGACGGCATGGCCGCCCTGGCTACCTGGATGGACCACAGCACACCCTTCGCCCGTTGGGTGGCGCGCAATGTGGCGCCGCACCGGGTGGCCGGCCGGGCCATCGTCACCATCTCCCTCAAGAAGACCGGTGTGCCCCCCGGTGATGCCACCGCCGAGCAGATGGACGGCATCGCCGACCTGGCCGAGCGCTACAGCGCCGGCGAGATCCGGGTCAGCCACGAGCAGAACCTGGTACTGCCCCATGTGGCGCGCCATGACCTCCTCGCCCTGTGGGAAGGGTTGCGCGTACTCGGCCTCGCCACCCCTAACATCGGGCTCCTCAGCGACCTGGTGTGCTGCCCCGGGGGCGACTTCTGCTCCCTCGCCAATGCCCGCTCCATTCCCGTGGCCGAGGCCATCCAGCGGCACTTCGACGACCTCGACTACCAGTTCGACCTGGGGCCGCTGGAGCTCAACATGTCCGGTTGCGTCAATGCTTGCGGCCATCACCATATCGGCCACATCGGCATCCTCGGTGTGGATAAGAACAACGAGGAGTGGTACCAGGTCACCCTCGGCGGTCGCGAGGGCAACCGCGCGGCCCTGGGGCGGGTGATCGGCCCGTCCTTTGCCGCGCAGCAGATCCCCGGGGTCATCCAGCGCCTGCTGGAGGTGTATGTGGGGCTGCGCCACGAGGGGGAGATCTTCATCGATGCCGTCGAGCGGCTCGGCCTCGAGCCCTTCAAGGCCCGCGTCTATGGGGAGGTTGCAGCATGAGCGTGCTGATCAGGAAAGGAGCGGCCGTCGAGGACCGCTGGTTGATTCTGCCGGAGGAGGAGGGCACCCGCCTGCCGGAGGATGGAGGCGTCCTGCTGCCCCTGCAGCGCTGGTTCGAGGAGGGCGGCAACCCGCGGCGGGTCGCCTGTGGCGTGTGGCTCAAGCCCCAGGACGATCCTGCGCAGCTCCTGCCAGACCTGCCGACGCTGCCGGTGATCGCCCTTGGTTTTCCGGTGTTCACCGACGGCCGGGCGTATTCCCAGGCCCGCCTGCTGCGCCAGCGCTACGGCTTCCAGGGGGAGCTGAGGGCCATCGGCGATGTGCTGACCGACCAGCTTGCCGCCATGGCCCGTTGCGGCTTCGATGCCTTTCTGCTGCGCGCCGACCAGTCGCCCGCCGCCGCCCTGGCGGCCCTCGCCGCAGGCCCCCATCCCCCCTGGCCGCATCGGCCCTGATGCGGATGCTTAGTCGGCCTCGGCCTGCATGCTGACGACCCTGTTACGGCCGCTGCTCTTGGCGATGTACAGGCGCTCGTCGGCGCGCGAGATCACGCCGTCTATGGAGGGGTCGCTGGGCAGGCATTGTTCGACGCCGAAGCTGGCTGTGATGTGCAGCTCACCGCCGTCCGGCAAGGGGATGCGCAGGGCCTCGATGTGCCGGCGTAGCCGGTCCGCCTGCAGGGCGCCGTCCTCAAGGGTGCAGTAGGGCATCAGCACCAGGAATTCCTCGCCGCCATAGCGGGCCACCACGTCACCGCTACGGGAGTGCCGGCAGCACAGGGCGGCCACCTCGACCAGCACGTTGTCGCCGACGGCATGGCCATGGGTGTCGTTGATCTGCTTGAAGTGATCGAGGTCGAAGATGGCCAGCGTCACCGGATGGCCGTGGCGGTGCATGGTCGTCAGATCGTGCTCGGCCAGTTCGAAGAAGCCGCGCCGGTTGGGCAGCCCGGTCAGGAAGTCGGTGTTCGACTGGTCGCGGAGCTGATCGACCAGGCGTTGCCGCTCCTCCTCCAGGGCCAGCCGTGTCTCGCTGTGCTGCCGCAGCACGGCCAGGGCATTGAGCACGTCGGCCAGTTCGTCCCGGTACTTCGGCTTGGGCACATGCAGGTCCAGCTGGCCCTCGGCAATGGCGGAGATCAGCTGGGCCGTCCGGCCGAGGGGGCGCACGACGCGGCGGTGGATCATCCACAGAGTGACACCCAGCAGGGTCAGGGTGGCGAGGCCGCCGCCGGCCATCCACAGGGCTGCCCCGTGGATCCGCTCCAGTCCGCTGCGCGCGTCCGCCAGTGCTTCGTTGATCAGCACGTCCCGGAGGGCCACGATGGCATCCATGTCCGGCACGTAGCGGGCGGCAAAGCCGGCGGTGTCCACACCGTAGCGGCCGCTGTTCAGGCCGGTCGTGGCCAGCGCCTCGACGAACGGGATCGCCGACTCGAAATAGCGCGACTGCACGTCGGTCATGGCGGCCTGCACGGCGGCCCGATCGCCGAGCGTCGCGGTACGTTCCAGCAACTGCTTGCGCAGCAGCTCGACCCGCCCGCGCAGCCGCTCGATGGCCACCTGCTCGGCGTCGCTCAGGGGCTGGCGTGTCGTCAGCACCACGGTGAACTGCGAGCCGAGCTGTCCCGCGTACTCCCGCAGGTCCGCCGCCAGGCGGGCCGCCATGAGGGCGTTCGCGGCGCTCGGGTAGGTGGTCTGGGCCTCGTTGGTGAGCGTGATGATGGCCGGACCGAGGGCGTCGATCACGCCGAACATCTGGGAGACCGCGCTGCGGATCTCCTCCGGGCTGCGCACACTGCGCGGGCGGCCCGCCGTCAGGTCGATGGCGGCCCGCGCCCTGATCAGTTGCGCACGGGCCTGGCCGACCGTCCGGCCGACCCCCTGGCGCGGCATCGCTGCACTGTCCATCGCGTCCTGCAGGGCCGAGAAGGCCTGGTCGGTCTGTTCGCGCGCCGTTTTCAGGCGGGCCCGTCTGGCGGGGTCGCCGGGCAGGTCGTCACCCAGCACGCCGTTGGCCGGCCCGCGTTCCCGCGAGGCCATCTCCGCCGCCACCAGCAGCACCTGCAGGTGCTCGATCGCCTCGAGGCTGCCCCGGGCCTTGCTGACATCGTCCCAGGCGCCACGCAGGTTACCCGCCGTCATGGAGATCACGGTCAGCGACAGCAGCAGGCTGATGATGAAGAAGAGATGTTGAAGTCGCACCTTGGCACGTATCCCGAGAGAGCGCCGGGCCGGGTGCACCCGACGCGGTCGAAGTGGCGACTTCCCGAACTGCTCCCCCCGTATGAAAATCGCCCGGCTCCGAGTATACCGATGCAGCCAGCCCCCCGCGATGCGGTCAACCGCAACGGGCGAATCCGCTGGCATGCCCCTCACCGGTTGGGATGGGCGGCGGTGCATCGGGTACCATGGCCCCATGCTGAAACTGGAACACATCAAAGCCATCTCGCTGGACCTCGATGACACGCTCTGGCCCATCTGGCCGACCATCGAGCGCGCCGAGCGGAAGCTGCACGACTGGCTCGCCGAGCACGCGCCCCGCACCGCCACCCTGTACCCCAGCCCCCAGGCCCTGCGCGGAATCCGCGACATGGTGGAGCGCCAGCGCCCGGACCTGGCCCATGACATGACCGCCCTGCGGCACGAGTCCATCCGCCTGGCGCTGGCCCAGGCGGGTGATGATCCACAGCTGGCCGGGCCCGCCTTCGAAGTCTTCATCGCCGAGCGCCACAACGTGAGCTTCTACCCCGATGCCCTCCCGGCGCTGGCCGCCCTGGCCGTCCGCTATCCGCTGGTCAGTCTGACCAACGGCAACGCAGAAATCTCCCGGATGGGGCTGTCCCCCTTCTTCAAGGCCAGCGTGGCGGCGCTCAAGGCCGGCTTCTCCAAGCCCGACCCCCGCATTTTCCACATGGCCGCCGAGGCCACTGGAGTACAGCCCCACGAAGTGCTGCACGTGGGCGACGACGCCCACCTCGACGTCCTCGCCGCCCGCCAGGCCGGCATGCAGGCGGTCTGGGTCAACCGCAGCCAGGCCGCCTGGCCGCACCCGGAGCGGCCGCAGCTTGAAGTGGCTCACCTGGGGGAGTTGGTCGAAGCGCTGGGGTAGGGGGCTGTGTTTCCCGGGGATGACAGCCGGGGGCTGGAGTTGAACCCGGGTGGTGGATGTGCGGGAGAGGGGGCCGGGTTTGGGTGTGTGGGGCAGTTCTTCGGCCGAAGCAGTCCTTGGGCATCAAGTGAGGATCAGGCGGCAATGTACCTCTTGCTTGTCGTTTAGCCGCTTATAAAGAGCAATGGCAGCTTCCGTGATCGCCGTAGGACGGCACCATTGCCTATTCTGGACGGCTCCGGCAAGGGCTGTTGGCTGTTGAGATAGCCCTCAGCAAAATCACAACCGCGTCCATGCCTGGGCGACGCCGATTAGATGCACGATGCCGTAGCCAAGGCAGATAAGCGAACTCCACACCAGAAACGGCGTTGCCCGCTGGTTGACAAAAACCAGCAAGGGCAGGATGGCGAGGCCGCGCACCAGATAGATGGCGGTAATCGCCACCAGCGCTGCTTTCTGCCTGGGCAGCGCGGTTAGCACGCCAGCTCCGGCCAGAGCATAGGCGGCCCAGGCACTTAGCACCAGAGCGATACAGAGCGTGACGACAGCCGGATAAAGCTGGCCGGCCGCTGCTGCGCTAGCCATGCCCTCGCCGGCCCCGAAAAAGCGATACCAGGAGGCCCCGCCCCAGACGATGAGGACATGCAGCAGCGCGGCAATACCACTGAGCACGGCGCCGCCGATCAGCCAGATGTTGTACATGGCAAAACCCTCGTTGAACAGCCTGCAGATGCCGCTCGATGCAAGTCGGCACGGTGCCGGCGGCACATAATCAAACGACCGTGGCCGGGGCAAGTGCCCCGCTCTCCCCGGCAAACCAGTGATGGCGCATGCGCACGCGCGCGCCGAGGCGCTCGAACAGCTTGCATAGCCCGTAAAAGGTGCGGTCGAAATAGATGAATTCGTCGGCCAGCCGGTCCAAGCCCTTGAGGCCGCTCATTTTGTGCATGAGCTGTTGGCCGCGCCAGGTGTAGTCGGCATGGGTGGCGAAGTCGTAGCTCTCGGTCTGCATCGGCTCGAGCAGCCAGGTGCCGAAAGGGCGCAGGATGTCGCGATAGACCTGATCATGATCACCGCGGTGTTCCATGCCCAACCGGCGATAGGTGGCGAACAGCGCCGTGGGATCGTCGTCGGCATAGGCCTGCAGCAGTTGCGGCAGGGTTTCGGCGAAAACGGGCGAAATCTCGCGCACGCATCCGAAATCGATGACGGTCACGCCACCATCGGGGTGAAACAGGTAATTGCCGGGATTGGGGTCGGCGTGCAGACGGTGCAGACGCCGGGTGGAAGCCACGAAGAAGTCGTAGAGCTGTTGCCCGGCGCGGTCGCGCGCCGCCTGCGACGGTTGGCCGGCCAGCCAGGCATCGAGGTGCAGTCCGTCAGCCATTTCTGTAGTCAGCACGCGTTCGCCGCATAGTTCCGGGACCGGCGACACCAGCGCAACACCGTCGCCGACCGCGCGTTCGGCGAACCATGCCGTCTGCGCTGCTTCCGCCCGGTAATCAACTTCCTCGCGCAAGCGGGCGTGGATTTCTTCCAGCGACTGCTGGATCAGCGCGGCGTTGGGCAAGCCGCGTGCCAGCTGGCGCAACAGGGTCATGTCGCTGTCGACGGCGACGTGGATGCCGGGATACTGGATCTTCACCGCCACCGCCCGGCCGTCGTGCAACTGGGCGCGATGCACCTGCCCGAGACTGGCAGCGGCAAAAGCTTCGCTCTCGAACTGGGCGAAAAGCGCTTCCGGAGCCTGCCCGAAAGCCTGCTGCAAGGCCTTGCGCACCAGCACCCGGTTAAGCGGCGGTACCTGGTGGCAAGACTTTTCCAGTTCGCGGCGATAAACCTCCGGTAGCAACTCCACCTCCATGGCCAGCATCTGCGCAGCCTTCAAGGCGGTGCCGCGCAATTGAGCCAGCGCCTCGAAAAGCATGCGGGCGTGCCGCTCGTCCAGCGCCGTGCGCTCCTCCGCTCGCTGCGCCGGCGACAGGAAAGGCCGCTTCAGACCGTGGCCGAGATGGCCCAGGCCGACCTTTACCGCAGCCTTGCCGGCCACCCCGGCTCGCGCCAGGCGCCCCTCAGGCAGGGCGGGTTTCATCTCTGCCCGCCATGAAGCGCCGTTTCGTCGCCATTGCCGCCTGGCGCAGGCTGGCAAAGCTCTCCAGATGGCTCAGCACATGGCTGCGGAAAAGGAAGGAGATGAGATCGAAGGCTTTGCCGATCAGCCCCAGATGCAGGATGCCGCCGACAATTTCCATGCTGCGATCGAGCAGTTGCGTGGTGTTGGCGAAGCCTTCCGAATCGTCCTTCAGCCAGTAGGCAAGGATGCCGGTCTGGAAATCCCAGAACAGGCGCGGCAACAATTCGCTGTAGGGCTGCGCCGGAATCTCGCCAGCCTCGATGGCAGCGTCAAGCAGGTCGACGACCATGCGCTGGTTGAGTTGGCGGCTCACCGCCAACAACTCGTGCGCAGCGCCCGGCGCCTGAAAACTGAGTTCGAACACCTCGCGCAGGAACTCGCGCGCCGGCAACCAGGTTTGCAGTTCCAGATCGACCAGTTGCTGCAACTGCTCGACCAGCGAGTATTCGTGGAAATCGGCAATCCCCTGCAAGCCGGCCATCACTCGCCGCTGCACCTGCTCGCAGTAGCCATAGACCAGTTTTTCCTTGCTCGGAAAATAATTGTAGATGGTGGCATCGCCCACGCCGGCCCGCTGCGCGATCTCGCGCATCGACGCCGCGCGGAAGCCCTTCGCGCTAACCACATCGACCGCCGCCTCCAAGATCCGCTCCCGGGTTCGTTCCTTTTCCTGCTCATTGATTTTCATCGCGGTCACTTTAAAGTGAAATCACTACTCGTAAACTATCATTAAATACGAATTTGTAAACAGTAATTTCACTTTATCAAGTCTCCCTGTTTCCGAAGAGCTGGACTGGATGCGCAACAGCAGGCAAACAGGAAGTGCGCGTCAGCCGAATGGTGAAAAAACGTTGGACGGTAGTGAATCGCCCCAGATTTCGTAGTCACTGTGGAGCCTGTTCAGCGTCCAGAAGCAGCTGCTCAGTTTGTAGGGACTGAAAGGCCGCAACGGCCGACAAGCCGTCACCCCCATAATCCCCCGCCCCAGGGGCGGCGAGGTATGTGGGCGCCGCTGCGTGGGGACGTCCGCAGGCGGCGGGCCGTTGTTGCGCTGTCGGTTGGGAAGGGCCTGCGTGGAAGAGGCGGAGGACTGACCCGGGCCGGCCTTCGGGGCTTGGGCGAGATGCCCCATTCCGGGTACCCGGCCACCTCAGCGAGCCCCGTGTAGAACGCTACGCCGAGCCGCGGGGATGGCTTGATTGCTGCGGCGCACAAAGGCATCATTCAAGCCCCTTCCCTTACGAACGTCCGGCGTGGCCGCCCATAAGGTCGCCCGGGGTTCTCCCTGTAGAAACATGAACATGCAGCCCAGCCTGATCGCTGAATTAGGCGATGAACTTCTGGCGGCCTGGCAGGAAGGCCGCAGCATTGCGCCGCTCACCGAGCGCTACCCCGAACTCGGCGTCGACGACGCTTACCGTATCTCCCGCCATGTCCTGGCCCGGCGCGAAGCGCTGGGGGAGAAGGTGGTGGGCAAGAAGGTGGGCGCCACCAGCAAGGTGGTGCAGCAGTTGTTCGACGTCCCCGAGCCGGACTTCGGTTTTCTGACTGACGCCATGCAGTACCCGGACGATTCGGCCATCTCCTTGTCCCGTTGCGGCCTGATCCAGCCGCGGGTCGAGGGTGAGATCGTCTTCAAGCTCAAGGCCGACCTGACCGGCCCCGGGGTGACCCGCGAGGCCGTACTGGCCGCCACCGAATGGGTGGCGCCGGGTTTCGAGATCGTGGACTCGCGCATCGATGACTGGCAGATCCGCATGGCCGACACGGTGGCCGACAACGCCTCTTGCGGTCTGTTCATCGTCGGCGAGCGGCGGACTCCGCCGGATGACGTGGATCTGGCTTCCCTGCGCATGGAGTTGTGCCGCAACGGCGAGCCCGCCGGCAGCGGCATCGGCGCCGCCCTCCAGGGGCACCCGGCCGAATCGGTGGCCTGGCTGGCCAACACCCTGTGCGAGATGGGCATCCCCCTGCGGGCGGGGGAGCTGGTGCTGTCCGGTTCGATGGACCATCTCACGCCGGTACGGGTCGGTGACCGGCTGGCGCTGGAGATCGACATCCTCGGGGGCTGTTCGGTGCGCTTCGTGCGCTGAAGAGGGCGGTGGGCGCGGACTGCGCCCGGCCTTCAGAGACCGCGCTTCTCGAGGTCCTGCTCGAAGGCTGCGATCACGGCGTGTTCCCGGCTGTCGTAGTGCTCGCCGGCATGTTCCTGCCAGTTCTGGTCGGTCAGCGGGAGACGCTCGCCGTCGTCGTTGAAGACGTAGATGTACTTCTCTCCCGGCACTCCAAACACCGTGAACAGGGCGTTGGAATAGACCACCGGCAGCGGCTGGCTCAAGGCTCCGATCTCCACATCGTAGAGCTCGCAGGCGGCGTTCAGGGCATTGTCGTAGCTGTCTTCAAACGGGCAGTCGTGATAGTTGTCGGCATTGATCTCGATGCCGGCTGCCTCATACACGTAGCCATTGGCCTGGGGCACGTGCCAGATGGCGAAGTCGATGTGTTCGAATACCTTGGTGACGCGGTCGCTCATGCTTGCTCCTCGGGAAGGGGCTGCCATTGTAATGGCCTTTCGGCGGGCCTCCGCACCCGCGCGCCGAGGGACAGGGCTGCCCTGATTTGAAACACTGTGCCGTGGCGGGTGGATCGCAGTTGTCCACCGTCGTGACATGGTGCGACACGGCATGAACAGTCTTGCCGCCGCACAGCGTGCCAAGACGGTACTTTCATCCGGCTGGCATGGGGCTTGCCCGGTTGTCTCCCATCTCCGCTGTCCTGGCGGGGACTTTTCCTGTGCAAGCTGGGAGGAAGAACATGGGTATGGCGGAGGCAACAGGCTTGTGGCGGCAATTGCTGCAGATCCAGGAACCGTGGACGGTGCGCGAGTGCCGTGCCGACGAGTTCAACCGCTGCATGGAGATCCGGGTCGGTGTGGAGGCGCCGCGAGGCTGGTTCCGCCTGGGGCGGGCCATGGCCGCCGGCGAGGAGTTCGTCTGGCGGCACATCGGCTTCGGTGACTGGCGGGTGCGCCTGCGTGTCACCGTGCCCCAGGGGAGCGAGGCGCCACGCCATGCTTGGGCCGGCGAGGTCGGGATGCCCTTCACCCGGGCGCTGGACCGGCAGGTGCTGGCCCTGCTCGGTGAGGGCGTGGGCATGACGGGCGTGTGCTCCCTGCTCGACATCCCCATCTCCGAGCTGTGGCGTTACCGCCATGCCCTCGACAACGGCAAGCTCGGCGTCTCGGCGGATGCCTATGCGGCGAGCACCGCGGTGCCGGTGCCGCCGGCCGATGGGGTGACCGGCGGCGCTTCGTCCCGGGTGCCCGATGCTGCCGATCCCGTATGGCAGCGTCTGGTGGAGGGCAGCCTGGAGATCGATGTGCGGGTGCTCGGCCTGCAGATGCTGCTGTCGCGCCTGCGCAGTCAGGCGGCCCTGATCGCCGACGAGCAGGTCCGTGCGGTCAAGCTGCGCGAGTTGCATCGCTACTTCGTGCGCAATGAGCGCATGCTGGCCCACGAGCTGGGCCAGCTGTCCCTGGCGGAGGCGGCATGAGCGCCGCCCGGCCGCCCGAAGGCGCTCGCACCGAAGCCCGTCAGGGCGTAGGTAATCTTACGAGCGTAAGTACGCCGATCAACCGCCTGATGACGCCGGACGAGGCTGCCGGCCTGATCCGCGAAGGCCGTTTCCTTATGCTGGCGGGTGACGAGGCCGCTCTGCGCCAGTTGCCGGCGGGCAACTGGATGGGCGGCACGATGCCCTACTTCATGGCAGACACGGGCGGTGTGAGCAGCCGTGAGCGTCTCTTCGTCACCGAGCTGCCGGTCACCGCGGGTGCCCCGCAGCTGCGCTTCTATGATGTGGCAGGGCTCGACCAGGTGTGCGTGGACGGGCCGGACAACGGCTACAGCCTGATCATCATTCCGGCCTTCTCGGCGGTGCATTCGCTGTATGCGCGTCGCGCCCAGGCCTTCGAGGACATGTTCATCAAGCCGGTCGCTGGCTGGGTGGCAGGCTGCCATCTGGACGACCTGGGGCGGGCCACGCCGCAGGTGGTGCTGGGCAGCGGCCCGCATTTCGATGCCGAGCGGGCGGTGGTGATGCACGTGCCCTTGTCCGACGAGGCCTATGCCCGCATCGACATCCTCAACGCCATGGCGCAGGGCGGCGGGGACAGCCTGCGTTTCGCCGAGACGGGCTTCTCGGCGTCCGCCTGCACGGTGAACGGCGAGCCGCGCAATCTGGCGGAGTATCTGCTGGCCCGTGGCGCCGACCGGCGCCTGCCGCTGGTGGCGGATTACGGCGGCGCATCGGTGAATGTGTCGATCAAGGCGATCGATGGCGAGGCCGGCAGGGTGGATTTCTACGCACCGGTGTTCGATGACGTGGAATACCGCCTGGCGGCGCCCGTGGATTTCTCGGTGCCTCCGCTCGAGCAGGGCATGGAGCCGGCCCTGTGGTCGTGCAACTGCATCCTCAATTACGCCTACTGGCACCTGGAGGGACAGCGCACCGGCACGCCCCCCGGGGCGATGAGCTTCGGCGAGATCGCCTACCTGCTGCTCAACCAGACCCAGGTGTGCCTGCGTATCGGGCAGGGCTGAGCGGGTAGGGCTGAGCGGGCAGGCTCGCGGCGGGGGCCAAGGGCCGGCCCCCCGCCTTCAGTGGATGCGCGGGGCCGGCACGCCCAGGTGGAAGCCCTGGGCGTAGTCCACCCCCATCTCCCGCAGGGAGGTGAGGATCTCCTCGGACTCGACGAACTCGGCGATGGTGAGGATGCCGAGCTCCTGGCACAGGCGGGTGAGGTTGCGGACCAGGATGGTGTCCACCTTGGAGCGCACGATGTTCTTCACGAAGGCGCCATCGATCTTCACGTAGTCGAAGCTCAGCTCGCGCAGGTAGTGGAAGGAGTTGTAGCCGCTGCCGAAGTCGTCGAGGGCGAACAGGAAGCCCTTCTTGCGCAGGTCGCTGAGGAATTTGCGCATGTGGGTCATGTCGCCGATGGCATCGCGCTCGAGGATCTCGAAGACGATCACGCTGGGCGGAATGTTCAACTCGGTGCACAGCTGTTCCGCATAGCCGAGGATGCCGCGGCCCTGGATCTCCTGCGCCGACAGGTTGATGAAGAGCCGGAAGGGGGCCTGGCCCGCGTCCAGGCGGGCGCGGGCGGCACGCAGGGCCTGCTCGATGATGGTGCGGTCCAGGTCGCGGCCGAGGCCGTACTTCTCGATGGTCTCGATGAACATGCCGGCCGACAGGGTGCGTCCGTCCGGCTCGATGATGCGGGCCAGGGTCTCGCAGGCGATCGGCTCGCCGGTGTGCACGTCGATGATGCGCTGGTAGAAGGGCACCACGCGGCCCTCACGCAGGGACAGGCGCAGTTTCTCGGCGTAGTCGCGGGTCAGCCGGCTGGCCTGGATGCGGTCTTCCACCGATTCCAGGGTGCCGATGCCATCCTTGCCCAGCTCCTTGGCACGGTACAGGCCCAGGTCCACCCCGGCCATCAGGTCGGATAGGCTGCGCGCGTCGTTGGGGTAGGTCACCACGCCGATCGAGGTGGTGACATGGAAGCGCCGCCCTTCCTCGCTCTCGAAGGTCATCTGGCGCAGCTCGGTACGCAGCTTCTCGGCCACGATCATGGCGCCGTCGGCGCCGGTCTCCACCAGGATGATGGCGAACTCGTCGCCACCGATGCGGGTGGCCAGATCGCCGTTGCGCATGATCGAGCGCATGCGCTCGGCCACCTGCTGCAGCACCCGGTCGCCGCAGGGGTGGCCGTAGGTGTCGTTGACGTCCTTGAAGTCGTCGAGGTCGAGCATCAGGATCGAGAACTGGTGCTTGTGGCGTTCCGAGCGCCCGACCTCGTAGCCCAGGATCTCGTTGAAGTAGCGCCGGTTGTGCAGGCCGGTGAGGGGGTCGTGGGTGGAGTAGTACTCGAGCTCCGAGAGGGTCCGGTTGAGGGCCTTGGAGGAGCCCACCACCATCACCATGACTGCCAGGATGGAGTGGATGACGCTGCTCTCCTGGGGCGTCAGTTCGTCCATGGAGGCATAGGCGATGCCGAGCAGGCCGGCCAGGTTGGAGGCCTCGATGTCCTGCACCGGCACGGTGATCATGCGGATGTTGTCGATGCTGCCCACGTCCCGCCCCTTGCGCCCGGGCACCTGGAACTCCTCGATGTCGAGGGCCACATCCTGCGGCAGCTTGAGGTGGGACACCATGTCGCGCGACAGGTTGTTGCGGGCGGCGTCCTTCACCTCCTGCGGAAATGTCCCCATGTAGTAGATGTACAGGGACAGGGCGTTCTCTTCGGCGAAGGCGATGAAGAACAGGTCGAAGGGAAAATAGTCGTGGAAGCCGAGCAGCACCTCCTGCACGAAGGCCTTCCACTGGGTGACCTTCTCGTGCGACAGCACGATGGTCTCCAGGACCTGGCTCTGGCGCTCCAGCAGATCCTTCTCGAGCAGGGTGCCGGCCAGGCTGCGCGAGGTGCGGTCGAACTCGAGCATCGCCTGTTGCAGGTCGGAGGCATTCTGCTGCCACTTGCGCCGGCGCTCGTCGAGGAGCAGGTTGAGGGTGCGGTCCAGGCGCTCGCAGCGGGCCACCGAACGGGACAGGCCGGTGGTGATGGCCTCGCGTTCGTCCTTGCTCAGTCGCAGGGCGCCGATCTGCTGGATGGCCGCGCGCAGGCCCTCCAGCAGCTCGGCGTGGGTGTTTTGCGTCATCTCGGTGACGCTGGCGGCGAAGCGGCGGTTGCGGGTCTGGTTCTCGAACAGCGCGGCAAAGTTCTCGAGGACGCGCTGGCGCATCTCCTCCTGGCTTTCGGGGAGCAGCGGGACGATGGCCGTCATGCGTAGACGGCCCCGCGAAAGCGGCCGGCTGCCTCCATCAGGTCAACGCCGCACTCCAGGTGCCGGAACCAGTCCAGGAAGGCTGCCACGGCGGGGCCTCGGTATACCGGGCCGTGCTGGGGGGCGATCATGTCGATCGGCAGCTTGGAGACCATGTCCACCCACAGCCGGGTGGCCCGGTTGGAGGCCATGTAGCGGCGGTGGAAGCCCTCGATGTAGGGAAGGTGGGCGTGGAAGTCGTCCACGAAGGGGGTGTCCTCGCCTTCAGGCATCATTGCCGCTCCGATGTCGCCGGTAAACAGAATGCGCGAGACCGGGTCGTACACATTGATCTGCCCCTCGGAGTGCAGGAAATGGGCGGGCAGCAGGTCCAGATGGAAACCGGGGGTGACTTCGCAGTGCATGCCCTCGTCCGGGACGCCGACGAAGCGCTCCATGGAGGGCAGGCCGTAGTGCGGCAGGAAGCGCAGCCAGATGCGCGACACGTAGACCGGCGCGTTGCTGATCTCCAGCCAGGTGCCGAGGCCGCCGACGATGTCCGGGTCCTGGTGAGAGAGCATGATGGCCTTGAGTGCATCCGGGCCGATGTAGCGCAGCATTTCCGAGAGCACCCGGGGCATCACCCCGAAGCCGCCCGGGTCGAGGAGCACGCCGTGCTCGCCGTTGACGATCAGATACTGGTTGGAGCGGATGCCGTCCTCTTCGCCCGGCTCGCTTTCGTTCAGCAGGATGAAGCGGTGGTTCTCCGTGCTGAACAGGGGGATGTTGCGCATGCAGTTGTTTCCTAAAATATTACACTTCTGTTAATCAGTGTATCGTGAATCCTTCGATCAGGGCTTTCAGGCGGCCTGAGGTGTGAAGGAGTTCCTGGGCGGCCCGGGTGGCGCAGCGCGCGGCTTCCTGGTTGTCCTCGATGCGCTGGGTGATGCGCTCCATGCTCCGCGCCACGTCTTCGCTGGCCTGGGTCTGTTCCACTGTGGCGCTGGAGATCTGGCGCGATCTTTCGGTTACCTCGTCGGCGGCACCCGTCACGTTGCCCAGATCGCCTGCGCCTTGTTGCAGATGGGTGATCGTGGCCTCGACCTCCCGCCGTGCCGCTGCCATGGCCTCCACTGCCAGGCCTGACATGGCCTGGATCTGATCGACCGTGGCCGTGATCTCCTGGGTGCTCGAGGCGGTGCGCTCGGCCAGGGTGCGCACCTCGTCGGCCACCACCGCGAAGCCGCGACCCTGTTCGCCGGCACGGGCGGCCTCGATGGCGGCGTTGAGGGCCAGCAGGTTGGTCTGGCTGGCCAGCGCGGAGATCACCCCGGTGACCTTGCCGATCTGCTGGATGGCCTGGGAAAGGGCGGTCACCGTGGCGCCGGACTGGGCCATGGCATCGACCACTTGGCGGGTCATCGACACGGTCTGGCCGATGCGCTGGTTGCCCGTCTCGATGAGGGACTGGACCCGGTTGGCCGCGTCGGAAGTGTCGGTGGCGTTACTCGCCACTTCGCGTACCGACACGCTCAGTTGCTCGGTGGCGGCGGTGACGCTCTGGGCGTCGTCGAACTGATGGGCGGACTGCTCGCTGACCTGGGCGATCTGCTGTTCCAGATCCCGGCTGCGGGCCTCGATGGTGTCGGCGGTCATGGCGATGTCGTCGAGCATGGCCAGCAGATTCACCTGCATGCCGGCGAGCTGGCAGAACAGCAGGCCGGTCTCGTCCCGGCTGGTCACGTCCACCTCGTTGGTGAGCTTGCCTTCGGCGACCCGGTTGAAGAAGTCCACGGCGCGGGTCAGGGGGCGGTCGATCTTGATCGTGAAGTAGATGCCGATGGTGATGGCGGCGAGGCTGTTGAGCAGGGCCGCAGCGCCCACCACCGGCAGCATGTCGGCCTGCAGCAGGCCGGCCAGGGCGGGGATGGCGAAGCCGGCGGAGAGCAGGGAGATGCCCCCCATGATCGCCCATAGGCGGGTGCTGAAGGAGAAGCGGCCCAGCAGCCCGGGCCGCACCGTGGGGAAGCGGGCCCGCTGTTCGCGGATCTGTCCGTAAAGCATCTCGGCCTGGCGGACCTGTTCCCGGCTGGGCTCGGTGCGCACCGACATGTAGCCGACGACCTGCCCGTCCTTGCGGATCGGCACCACGGCAGCCTTGACCCAGTAGAAGTCACCGTTCTTGCAGCGGTTCTTGACCAGACCATGCCAGGGCAGGCCGCTCTTCAGGGTGCCCCACAGGTCCGCAAAGGCTTCCGGGGGCATGTCGGGATGCCGCACCAGATTGTGGTGCTGACCGATCAACTCCGCCCGGCTGAAGCCGCTGATGTCGACGAAGGCCTCGTTGGCATAGGTGATCACACCCCGGGTGTCGGTCTTGGACACCAGATAGCGTCCTGACGGAAAGGACACTTCGCGCTGGGTGACGGGCTGGTTGAGCTTCATGGGGGTCCCTCTCGTGTCAGGGGCCGACTCGGCTGAAGTCGGACTCGGTGTCGATCCGCGCGAGCGCGCTGCGCGCAATGGGGCAACCTACTTGTCTCGCTGGACGATATCAGCCTGGGCGAAAGCTGTATGTCAGGATTTCCTGAATCGAGAGGGGGCGTGCAAGGGTGATGTAGGGGCGACTTCAGTCGCCCCTACATCGTCAGCTCGTGGCGGATGGCGTAGCGCAGCAGGTCGGCGTTGTTGTCGATGCCGAGTTTCTCCATCAGGCGCATCTTGTGGGTGCTGACGGTCTTGGGGCTGAGGTGCAGACGCTCGGCGATGTCGCCGAGGGGCAGCCCGGCGGCGATGCCTTCCAGGACCTGGCGTTCCCGCTCGGACAGTGCCAGATGCGGTGCCCCGTCTGGCTCCCGCTGCGTGGCGGAGCGGGGTCGTGCCTGCAGGGCCGGGTCGATGAAGCGCTGCCCGCCGGTGACCCGGCGGATGCCTTCGAGCAGCACCTCGGGCTCGCTGCCCTTGGTGACATAGCCGTTGGCGCCGGCCTTGAGAGCCCGGTCCACGATCTGTCCTTCGTTGTGCATGGACAGGACCAGGATGGGCAGGTTGATCCCGCTATCCCGCAGGTGGCGGATCAGGGCGATGCCGGAGAGGCCGGGCATCGCCATGTCGAGCAACAGCAGGTCTGCCGCCACCGCGGCGATCTGGCCCGGGATCTCCTCACCACGGGTGGCCTCGCCCACCGTGGTGATGTCGAGGGTGGTGGCGATGATCTGCATCAGTCCGCTGCGGACGATGGCGTGGTCATCGGCGATGAGGACGCGGATCATGCGGCTGCGGCTTCCTGCAGAGGGATGAAGATGGACAGGCCGACCCCCGCGCCGGGGCTCGTGTCGAGCCGGAGGTGTCCCCCGAGGGCGCGGACCCGCTCTTCCATGCTGAGCAGGCCGAAGCCCCGGGAGGGGGAGGGGGCCTTGGGGTTGAAGCCGCGGCCGTTGTCCTGGACCTGCAGGTTCAGGTGCGTCCCGGTGCGCCGCAGGGTGATCCGAACCTTGCTGGCCTCCGCATGGCGGACCACGTTGGTCAGGGACTCCTGCACCACCCGGAACACGACGGTGGCCCGCTCCTCGTCGAGCGCGATGTCCTCCTCCGCAATGTCGAGGCGACAGCACACGCCCGAGCGCGTCTGCAGGTCTTCCGCCAGCCACTCGAGGGCAGCCACCAGTCCCAGATCCAGGGCCGCCGGCCGCAGGTTGCTGGAGATGCGGCGCACGGTCTCCATGGTGTCGTCGAGCAGGCCGCCCATGCTCGCGGCCAGGCGCAGCAGCTCGGGATTGTGGCCGAAGCCGAGGCGTAGCAGCGAGATGTCGAGCTTCAAGGCAGTCAGGCGCTGGCCCAGGTCGTCATGGATCTCCCGGGCGATGCGGGCCCGCTCATCCTCGACGAGGGTCTTCTGGTGGCCGGACAGGGTGCGCAGGTCGTGCTCGACCTTCTTCTGGTAGTCGATGCTGATCATCTGCCCAAGCGTGCTGGTGACCCGGCCCTCCTTGTCCAGCACCGGGCTGACCACCATCAGTGCCCACACCACTTGTCCGTCCTTGCGGATGTAGCGCTTCTCCTGCTGGTAGCGGTGCTCGCCCTGGTCCAGCACGCGGGCCCGCCCGCGCAGGTTTTCGTCGAGGTCGTCCGGGTGGGTGATGTCCTGGTAGGACAGGCTCAACAGCTCCGCCTCGGTGTAGCCGGTGAAGTCGCACATCGCTTGATTGACCCGGATGTAGCGGCCGGCCAGATCTGCCACCGCCATGCCGATCGAGGCGCCGTCGAAGGCACCGCGCAGCAGGTCGCGGTCGGTGTGCCAGGCGCTGCGGGTGCGTAGCAGCATGACCAGCAGGAGGGCGGCGACGAGGGTCGGCAGGAGGGTGAGGGAGGCGGGGAGGCTCATCGGGGGCAGATGTGATTTTCGGCGCATTCTGATGTTAACAAGGGCTTCGCGGGAAGAAATCGGGCGCTTGGCCGTGAGTTCGTCACACTCCGCGTGACGCTCCGACTGCATCATCCGTGCCGAACCCCGATTCCCCCACCGACCCGACCCTTGAACCCTGTTCCGATGCCCTGGTTGCCTGTCTTCCCCCTGCGCCGCGTTCTTCTTGTCGCCAGCCTGGTGCTCGCTGCCACCGGCAGCCACGCCGGTGTGCGTGACAACGGCCCCGGTGAGGCGCCGGAATGGAGCGATGAACCGCCGGCCCTGGCGCGCCTGCTCGAGAACGGCTTCCGTGCCGAGGTGAACCGCCAGCCCGGCCAGGCCGCCGCCAGCTATTGCGCGGCGGCCCGGGATGGCAGCGTGGAAGGGCAGTACCGCCTCGGGCGCCTGTACCTGAACGGTAGCGGTGTGCCCCGGGACGCGCAGATCGGCGCCACCCTGCTATCCATCGCCGCCCAGCGCGGCCACGAGAAAGCCCAGGCCGAGGTGACGCCGCTGGCGCTCGCCGAGAAGCTGCCGGAGTGTCTGGTGACGGGCAAGGCGCCGGAGGTGATGCTCGCCGACAGCGGCGAGCCAGTGCCCCACGAGGTGGTGGAGCGCTTCGTCAAGGCCCTGCCGGCCGACAAGCGCCGCCACGCTCAGTTGGTGCAGAAGCTGGCCGTGCGCTTCAACGTCGATCCACGCCTGGCCCTGGCCATCGTGCGGACCGAGTCCAACTTCGATGCCGCCGCCCGCTCGCCGAAGAACGCGATGGGCCTGATGCAACTCATCCCCGACACGGCCGAGCGCTTCGGCGTGCGCGATGCGCTGGACCCGGAGCAGAACGTGCGCGGTGGCCTGGCCTATCTGCGCTGGCTGCTGCAGCAGTTCAAGGGCGATGTGGCCCTGGCCGCCGCCGCCTACAATGCCGGTGAGGGCAACGTGACCCGTTACAAGGGCGTGCCCCCCTTCGCCGAGACCCAGGAGTACGTGCGGCGGGTCCTCGCCTTCTACCGTTCGCCGCGCCACGCCGAGGTGCTGCGCGGCTGATTTGTGCCGGGGCCCTTCACCGGGCCCCTGCCTTTCCTGTAATTTCTCTCCGCATCCATAACAACAGGGTACGGAGAACATGCATCTTCAGCAGTTTTACATCGGCGGCCAGTGGCTTGCCCCCAGCGGCTCGGCGCGCCTCGACGTGATCAATCCGGCCACCGAGGAAGCCGTGGCGAGCATCGCCGCCGGCGGCCCGGCCGACGTGGACCGGGCGGTGGCGGCCGCCCGCGCGGCCTTCCCGGCTTTCTCCGCCACCTCGCGGGAAGAGCGCCTGGCGCTCTTCGAGCGCATCGCCGTGGCTTACAAGAAGCGCTTCGACGACATGGCCCGGGCCATCTCGGCCGAGATGGGCGCGCCCTACAAGCACCTGGCCGGCAGCGCCCAGAGCGGCTCCGGCCTCAACCACTTCAAGTCCGCCGCGCGGGCCCTGGCGGACTTCGAGTTCGAATACAGCCAGGGTGACACCCGCATCCTGCGCGAGGCGGCCGGCGTGTGCGCGCTGATCACCCCGTGGAACTGGCCGGCCAACCAGATGGCCTGCAAGGTCGCCCCGGCCCTGGCGGCGGGCTGCACCATGGTGCTCAAGCCCTCCGAGCTGGCGCCCCTGTCGGCCATCGTGCTGGCCGAGATCCTCGACGATGCCGGCGTGCCGGCCGGCGTGTTCAACCTGGTCAATGGCGACGGCGCCGGGGTGGGGGCCGCCCTGTCGGCCCACCCGGACGTGGACATGGTGTCCTTCACCGGCTCGACCCGCGCCGGGCGTGCGGTGATGAAGGCTGCGGCCGACACCATCAAGAAGGTCGCCCTGGAGCTGGGCGGAAAGTCGGCCAACATCCTGCTCGACGATGCGGACTTCCCGCGGGCGGTGAAGCAGGGTGTGCTGACCCTGATGACCAACAGCGGCCAGAACTGCAACGCGCCCTCGCGCATGCTGGTGCCCCGTGACCGCCTGGCCGAGGTGGAGGCCCTGGCCGCCGCCGCGGCCGCCAAGGTGGTGGTGGGCGATCCGCAGGCCGAGGGCACGACCATGGGGCCGGTGGCCAACCGGGCCCAGTTCGAGCGGGTGCAGGCCTTCATCGCCGGCGGCGTGGCCGAGGGCGCGCACCTGGTTACGGGCGGCCCGGGCCTGCCGGAGGGGCTGGAGAAGGGCTTCTTCGTGCGTCCGACCATCTTCAGCAACGTGACGCCGGCCATGACCATCGCCCGAGAGGAGATCTTCGGGCCGGTGCTGTCCATCCTGCCTTACGCCGACGAGGAGGAGGCCGTGCGCATCGCCAACGACACCGTCTATGGCTTGTCGGGCTACGTATCGTCCAGCGACCCGGCCCGTGCCCGGGCGGTGGCCCGCCGCCTGCGTACCGGCAATGTCCACCTCA
The DNA here is from genome assembly GCA_017309145.1 of Zoogloea sp. Lineage (GTDB taxonomy): Bacteria > Pseudomonadota > Gammaproteobacteria > Burkholderiales > Rhodocyclaceae > Zoogloea. The sequence continues at coordinate 30,540 of JAFLDU010000006.1, forward strand.
ATGGCGCTCCGCTGGACAGCAACGGCCCCTTCGGTGGCTACAAGCAGTCCGGCCTGGGCCGGGAGTGGGGCGGCTGGGGCATCGAGGAGTTCCTCGAGGTCAAGGCCATCCTCGGCTACGGCGAGGCCTGAGGCCGGCCTCGATGCTGCTGGTCGCCCTTGTCTGCCTCGCCCTGCTGGTGCTCACCACGGTGATCCACTACGAGGTGTTGCGCGGTCTGTCCGACGCGCTGCCGCGGCTGACCATCCCGCCGCGGGCCAAGTTGATCGTGGTCATCGTGGCGGCCTTCCTGGCCCACGGCGTGGAGATCCTTCTCTACGCCACGGCCATCTGGGCCCTGGTGCGCTTCCCCGCCCTGGGTACGCTGGGGGATTCGACCCGCTTCGGCTTCGACATCTCCTTGTATTTCTCGGCCGAGACCTTCACCTCCCTCGGTTACGGTGACGTGGTGCCCGGGGGCGACCTGCGCCTGCTGGCCGGGGCCGAGGCCCTCAACGGGCTGCTCCTGATCGGCTGGTCGGCGTCCTACGCCTACATCGCCATGGAGCGCTTCTGGAACGGCGGCCCGGCCGCCGGGCCGGACCACTGAAGGAGGGGGGGCGATGCGTCCTCAGCAGATTCGCGCCAGCGGCAGGGCTCCCGTGTAGGGGCGACTTCAGTCGCCCGCGGGCGGTGATCAAGGGCCTGCCAGGGATTCGAGTGCGAAAGGCGACTGAGTCGCCCCTACAGGGTCTGTGGTCGCCATCAGGCGGCGTGGAGTGCTGGCTGGAAGGGCGCGCCGGGCTTGAGCACCCCAAAGGCGACATGGATGAGCATTCGCATCATGACGCCGATGATGAGTTTGGGCGGCTTGCTCCTGACGCTGCTGCCGAATTCCTGCGCTCCGCTCAGGCTCTTTGGGCGGATGAGTCCGCTCCTGCACGGCCCACCGCCATCAGGAAGCCCATGCCGGCCAGCATCACCACGGCGGCCACCAGCAGGGCGCCCCGGTAGCTGCCGGTGGCGGTGGCGATGTAGCCGGCCATTGCCGGGGCGACGATCTGCGCCACGCCGTAGCTGAGGGTCAGGCGGGCCATGGCCTTGGCCGGGTTGGCCGGGAAGCAGCGGCCGATGATCGACAGGGTCAGGCTGACGATGCCCACGAAGGTGCCGCCGTACAGCACGGCGCTGGCCAGGTTGGCGCCGGTACCGTCGGACACGGCCGGCAGCAGGATCGACACGATCTGCAGGCCGTAGGCCAGCAACAGGGCCGGGATCTGCCCCCAGGTGGTGGAGATCCTGTCCAACAGGAAGCAGGAGGGGGCTGCGGCCAGGCCGACCACGACCCACACCCAGCCACCCTGACCGGCCAGCACCGGGAGCTTCTCGACGATGGCGATGATGAAGGTGGCACTGATCACGTAGCCGAAGCCCGCGCAGAAATAGGCCGCGATGAAGAGCTGCATCCACCGCCGCGATGGGGGCGGCGGCAGGGCCCGGGCGCCCTGGGCCTGCACCGCCCCGGGGGCCGGCAGCCACAGCCAGGCCGGGAGGAAGAACAGCACGCCGAGCACGCCCAGGCCTATCCACTGGCCATCCCAGCTCAGACGACCGACCATGGCCGCCACCGCCAGGCCCGACACCACGATGCCCAGGCCGATGCCCGCGAAGTGCAGGCCCAGTTCCGGCTTGTGGCCGTGGCGGATCAGCCAGTTGAGGACCAGCCCCGAAGCGATCAGCAGGCCGGCGGTGCTGGACATGCCGGAGACGAAGCGCAGGGCCACCCACAGGTTGATGTCCTGGGTGAGCCCCATGGCGGCGGTGCTGACCACCGCCACCACCAGGCCCCAGCGGTAGAGGATGAACTTGCGCCCGAGGTCGCTGATGGTGGCCGCGGCGATGGCGCCGGTGATGTAGCCGGCGTAGTTGAAGGTGGCCAGCCAGCCGCCGGCCAGGTCGCTGAGGCCGGCTTCGCCACGCATGATCGGCAGCAGCGGGGTATAGGCGAAACGGGCCAGACCGACGGTGAGGATCAAGGCGCAAATGCCGGCGAGGATGACCCGGTAGCGCTCGGCACTGCTGGCGGCGGGCAGGCTTGTTGTTGAGGCGTTCATGCTGTTCTCTCGTATGTTTATTGTGAGAGGCATGCTACGGGGAGGATTGACGGCCTGCCTTCGACAGGGCGACTATCGATGTCGATGAAACGACAGGAGGACGCTCATGGAGCTTGAAGCAGGCTGGACCTCGGTGGAGGTCCCCGAGATGGAGATCCTGCCGCGCCCGGTGACCCTGCGCTCCCAGAGCCTGCCGGCCCGCCACATCTTTCCCTTCCACAGTCACCGCTGGAACCAGTTCGTGTATGCCACCTCGGGCACCCTGGTGGTGACGGTCGAGGACAGCTGGCATGTGATCACCCCTGAGCAGGCGATCTGGGTGCCCACCGGGCTGCTGCATACCACCGGGGCGCTGCATGGGGCCGATTTCCGCAATCTCTACGTGGCCGACCTGCCGGGGCTGGGCATGCCGTCCCGTTGCACCGCGCTGGCGGTGACGCCGTTGTTGCGGGCGCTGATCCTCGAGTTGGTGGACATCCGCCGACGTGGTGGCGAGGACGAGGCCTACATCAGCCAGGTGAACGGGCTGATCCTGGCCCAGCTGCCGCGTCTGACGGTGATCGACTTCCACCTGCCGTGGCCGCGCAGTGCCATGTTGCGCAAGGTCTGCGAGACGCTCTATGGCAACCCGGCCGATCTGCGCGGTGCGGAGGAATGGGGGGCCGAGCTGGGTGCATCGGGGCGCACCCTGACGCGCCGCTTCGAGAAGGAAACCGGCCTCGGCCTGCGTGAATGGCGGCAGCGCCTGCGCCTGTTCCGGGCGATCGAGTGGCTGGGGGGCGGGCGCAGCATCACCGACATTGCGCTGGAGCTGGGTTATGCCTCGCCTTCGGCCTTCGCCTACATGTTCCGCCATGAGACAGGTTTCACGCCGACGGAGTGGCGGGCCCGCTGAGCAGGCTTCAGTTGCCGGGGCGCCGGACGTTATGCTTGGCATGCCGCTGGCTTGTGATCTTTCTGGAAGGTGCCGTCATGAGTATCAACGCCGATCTCCGACACGTGATCCACGCCTTGTCCGATGCCCTCGATCTGGTGGGGGTGGACGACGTGGCCCATGGCAAGCGCGTGGGCATCATGGCGGCGGCCTGTGCCCGAGGCGCAGGCCTGCCCGGCGACGAAGCCGATTTCCTGTTCGATCTGGGCTTGCTCCACGATATCGGGGTGTCGTCCACCCGAACCCACACCCACCTCGTGGAACGGTTCGACTGGGAAGGTTCCCAGGTCCACTGTCAGGTCGGCGATGCCCTGCTGTCGGCCTTTCCGCCGCTGGCCGCAATGGCTTTGCCGGTGCGCTACCACCACACCCGCTGGGATGCGCTGAAAGGCCTGGCCGTCGCGCCGGGCGTGGCCCGCCAGGCCAACCTGATCTTCCTGGTGGACCGGGTCGATGCCTTGTCGGCACCCCATTACGCGGACAGCTCGCTCCTCAATGCCACCGCAGGGATCCGCAGCACCATCGCCGGACATGCCGGCAGCTATTTCGATCCGGCCCTGGTCGAGCTGTTCCTGGAGGTCTCGCGGACCGAGGCATTCTGGCTGTCCCTCGAGCCACGGGCCGTGCAGGTCTGCCTGCTGGAGCGTCGCGACCGGAATCTCCCCTGGCCCGCGAGCATGACGGAGCTGCGCCAGCTGGCTTCCATCTTCGCGCGCATCGTCGATGCCAAGAGTCCGTTCACGGCCGAGCACTCCCTCGGTGTGGCGCGCCTGGCCCGCTATCTGGCGGAGCGCCTGCAGGTCAGCCCCGGGAACTGCGACAAGCTGGAGATCGCCGGCCTGCTCCATGACCTCGGCAAGCTGCGGGTGCCCGACGAGATCCTCGACAAGCCATCGGCCCTCGATGAGCGGGAGCGCCACATCATCAATACCCACAGCTTCGAGACCTTCCAGATCCTGCGCAATATCGACGGTTTCGAGGACGAGATCGCGCCATGGGCCGCCTGGCATCACGAGGAGCCCGGCGGCAATGGCTACCCCTTCCACCTGGAGGGCAGCGAGTTGCCCCTGGAGGCGCGGATCCTGCGGGTGGCCGACATCTTCCAGGCCATGGTGCAGGAGCGGCCGTATCGCCCTGGGCTCAGTGCGGCACAGGTCGGTGGCTTCATCCAGGAGCTCGCCCGCAAGGGGCGCATCGATGGACGGGTGGCCGAGGCGCTGCTCGACAATGTGTTTGAAGCCATGACCGTGGCACGGCCCGTGTTCCAGGATGTGGCGCGGGTCTTCTAGGCCGTCCAGGTCATGACATCTCCAATAAGATACGAAATTTAAAGATTTCCGGCGTGCGGACGTTACTGATCAGACAATTTTATTGGCTGATCCAGAGGTCCTATACATGTCCGAAGGTGTTACTCCGCCTGTCTCGTTGGGGGCCGTGCTGGCCGCGGTCCTGCTTCTGGTGATTGCCCTGGGGCTCCAGCTGTTTGCTGGAGAGGGCACGCCAGCCATTGCTGCTCGTATCCTCACCGCGCTCTCCGGTGGCGTGCTGCTGTGGCATTGGTGGTCGATTCGTCGCCGGGATGGGGGAGGGGACGTGGTGGCGGAGCCCATCGGCGGTCAGCGCATCGACCTGGCCCAGCCCTGGACGTCGGCGCGGGCGGTGGCGCTGGGCGATGCCCTGCGCGGTCAGGCTCGTGAGCTGACGGGGGATCTGCGCAAGGTGGGCAACTCCGCTGCGCTGGACAGCGCCCGACTGGCCCGCGCCGTGCATCAGACCGCCAAGATGGCCAGCGAGCAGCACAAGACCGCCATCGTCCTGTTCGAGGCCAGCCGCGATGCCCGGGGGTCGGTGGAGCAGGTGGCCGGCAATGCGGTGAGCATTCATCAGAGCACCGATCAGAACCTGGCCGCGGTCAAGCGTTCCCAGGCCGATCTCCAGTCGGTGGTGGACATCATCCGGCGCATCACCGGGGATTTCCAGGGCTTCTCCAGCACCGTCGGCGAGTTGAGCGAGCACTCCCGGCAGGTCCGCGACATCGGTCAGCTGATCAACGAGATCTCCGACCAGACCAACCTGCTGGCCCTCAACGCTGCCATCGAGGCGGCCCGCGCCGGTGAGGCGGGACGTGGCTTTGCCGTGGTGGCCGATGAGGTGCGCAAGCTGGCCGAGAAGGTCAAGCAGGCCACCCAGACCATCTCGGCAAGCACCGGCACCATGCTCGAGCTGGTGGCGGACACCCAGAGCCACATGGTCCGTATCCAGGCCGACTCGTCAGCCGCCGCCGAGGCCGTGGCCCGCTCGGCCAACGATTTCGGTGACATGGTCGGTGAACTGGAGGCCTCGGGGCAGGCATTGCAGCAGGTGGCCGATGCAGTGCTGCACATCCGCGACACCAACGAGCAGGCCTACGCCGAGACGGAGCGCATCCGCCAGCTCAGCGAGCAGGTCAGCGTGCAGATGGCGGAATCCGAGAAGGCCGCCAATGGCCTGCGCGACCACACCGAGCGGCTGCACGAACTGGGCTCGCGCCTGCGCGTCGACGGCAGTGCCTTCGATCGCATCCTGGATGGCTGCCTGGAAGTGGCGGCCGAGCTGACCCAGTACCTTGAGGACCGGGTAGCGAAGGGCATGGACATCTTTGACCAGAATTACCGCCTGATCCCCGGTACGGAGCCGAAGAAGTACCACACCAGCTACGATCAGGCAGTGGAGAAGGATCTGCAGGAGATCTTCGAGCACATCACCCGGCACGTGCAGGGGGTGACCCTGTGCTGCGCCTGCGACAACCGTGGCTACATGCCGACCCACATGCGCCGCTTTTCGCTGCCGCCCAGCGGCGATCCGGCCAAGGATCTGGTGACGAGCCGCGACAAGCGGATCTTCGACGACCCGGCCGGCCTGCGCAGCGCCCGCAACCAGCAGAGCTTCCTGCTGCAGACCTACATGCGTGATACCGGGGAATGCCTGTGCGAGATCTCGGTGCCCATCCGCATCGGTGGCCGCCACTGGGGCGCTCTGCGCACCGGCTTCCCGCCGGAGCTGCTGAACGGCTGAGCCCCGGTGCAGGGAGGGCGTAGGGCGGTATAGGGCCGGTGTAGGGCCGGTGTAGGGCCGGTGTAGGGCCGGTGTAGGGCCGGTGTAGGGGCGGCTTCAGCCGCCCGCAGGTGCTTGATCGGAGTCCGCGGGCGGCTGAAGCCGCCCCTACACCCCGAGCTACAGCAGCCCCTGGCTGAACAGGAACTGGTAGCGCAGCAGCCACACCGAGTTGCTCTCCGGGCCGGTGTGCTCCCGGTGCCATTCGGCCGCCAGGCGGTGGCCGCCAGCCGGGCGCCACTGCAGTACCGCGCCGACGCTGCGCAGGGCCTGGTCCGAATCGGCGATGCCCGCCTGGGTGGCCACCAGGGCCGCATTGGTACCCGCCAGTTCATGGCGGGTCACAGCCCGCTCGAGCCGGCCGATGGCCTCCCAGCCGGGAGCGAAGCGCCAGCCGGCATCGAGCCAGCCGCCGTTCAGCTTGCCGGTGTAGTCCGGGGTGCCGTTGATGCTGTCCAGGCGACCTCCCTCACGTTTTGCCCACCACTCCGCGCCAATCCACCAGGGGCTGTCAGGCGCCTGCCAGCGCGCGGCCAGTACGACCATCTGGGCGGTGCCGAAGAAGCACACCCGGTCGGTGGCGATGCGGGTGCAACTGGGGACGCTGTGGGTGTGGCCGGCAAGGCCCGTGGTGAGCAGGGCGCGGCCATCGGCATTGACGTTGGCGTAGCCGGCCTCGATGCGCAGGCTGTCGCTCTGCCAGCCGAGGCGGCCGGTGATCAGCTTGAAGCCGCCCGCATCGGCACCGGGGAAGCCCTGGTTGCGCCAGGCGCCCAGGCCCGCCGTCCAGCCCGCCGGGTGGGTCCAGTCGGTGCGCAGCCCATCGGCCCGCCAGCTCTCGTTGATGATGCCGCGCAGGGCCAGCGGCGCGATGCCGAAATCCCAGGCATGCATGTGCACGGGGTTGAGCAGGCCCAGGGGGAGCAGCTGACGTCCCCCCTTGATGGCCAGGCGATGGTCGTGGAGCGGCTCCGCGCGTCCTTCCAGCCAGGCCTCCTCGGTCTCGTTGCGGGCGTCGCGGCCCCCATGGTGGGCCATCTTGAGCATGCCCCGCCAGTTCTCGTTGAAGCGGGCCCGCAGGGCGAGCTCGGCGTAGTCCAGGCCGTCGCGGCGTTCGTCGGCGCGGGGGCTGCCGGCTTCCAGGACGCCGGGCAGGCGGGCGATGGGGTAAGGGTCGTCGGCGTGCAGGGACATCAGACCGAAGCCGGCGGTGACCGAGAGCCGGTCCTCGGTGGGCGTCTGGGGCATGTCGTGGGCGTGGCCGGCGGCCGATGCTGCCAGGAGTGCGCCGGCCACGATGCCGACGCGGCATTTACTTGAATGGGTTGGCATAGCGGGGTGAGGTGAGCAGGGTTTCGTCGGTGAGCGTTTTCAGGAAGGCGATCAGATCGGCCTTGTCTCCGGCATTGAGCTGGATGCGGTCGAGGCGCGGATCCTTGTGGGGGTTGCGGCTTCCGTCGCCCGCATGGGGCCCGTCGGCGAGCGTCCGGCCATGGGCGGCGTAGTGGTCGAGCACGGCCGCCAGGGTCGGTACGCTGCCGTCGTGCATGTAGGGGGCGGTGAGCGCCACGTTGCGCAGGCTCTGGGTGCGGAAGGCGCCCATGTCGGCGTCCTTGCCCGAGAGTTCGAGGATGCCCCGGTTGCCGTCGGGGTAGCCGCCCTTGCCATCCACGTTGTAGAGGCCGGTGTTGTGGTAGGGCGTGCGCACCTCCCGGCTGGTGACGTCGGCATATTGATCGCTGAAGGTGGGGCCGCTGTGGCACTGGCTGCACTGGGCCTGCTCCGAGAAGAACAGGTGGCGGCCTCGCTCCTCGGCTTCCGTCAGCTGCACCTTGCCTGCGAGGTAGCGGTCGTAGCGGGAGTCGGCGGACACCACGCCGCGCTGGAACACGGCGATCGCCTTGATCAGGTTGGAGAAGTTGATGCCCGCTTCACCCGGACCGAAGGCGCGGGCAAAACGGGCCCGGTAGTCGGGATCATCGCGGAAGCGCTGCAGCACCACGTCCCGCTTGCTGTCGTCGATGCCCAGTTCGGTCGGGTTTTCTCCGAACATGGGCACCAGCATGTGGCGCTCCAGGTCGAGGATGGAATAGTTGGCCCAGGTCAGGGTGGGGTTCCAGGCGGTGTTGGCGATGCTGGGCGCGCTGCGGGCAGTGGGCTCACCGGTGGAGCCGGTGGACACCGCCTTTCCGTCGGTGAAAGCCAGGTGCTGGAAGTGGCAGCTGGCGCAGGCCTGGGTGCCGTTGCCGGACAGGCGGGTGTCGTAGAACAGGCGTCGGCCGAGCTGGAACTTCTCCTCCGTCATGGGGTTGTCCGCCGGGATGCGCGGGGGCTTGAAGGAGGCCGGGAGGTTCCAGACCCAGGCAGGGGCGGGTTGCAGGTAATGCACGGCGGCCAGGCCCGCCAGGGCGGAGCAGCTCAGGGCGAGGCCGGCGACAAGGCTGGCATGACGCATGATGACGATGACCTTTACTTGAACGGATTGGAAAAGCGGCTGCTGGTCAGCAGGGTCTCGTCGGTCAGGGTCTTGAGGAAGGCCACCAGGTCGGCTTTTTCTTGAGCGCTGAGGTCGATGCGCGAGATCAGGTCGCTCTTGTAGGGATTGGCCCTGCCGTCGCCGGCATGGGGGCCGCTGGTGATGTTGCGGCCACCGGCCGCGTAGAAATCGAGCACCTCTTCGAGGGTGGCAATGCTGCCGTCATGCATGTAGGGTGCGGTGACGGCGACGTTGCGCAGGCTCTGGGCCCGGAACGCGCCCATGTCTTCGGCCTTGCCGGTGGTCTCGAAGAGCCCCCGGTTGGGCGTGGGGAAGCCACCCTTGCCATCGATGTTGTAAAGGCCGGTGTTGTGGAAGGGCGTCTCGACGTTGCGGGAGCCGGCGTGCTTGAGCTGGTCGTTGAAGTTGAAGCTGCCGTGGCAGTGGAAGCACTCGGCCTTCTCGGTGAAGAAGAGGTTGCGGCCCCGTTCCTCGCTGTCGCTCAGGGTGACCTGGCCCTTCTGGTAGCGGTCGTACTTCGAATCGCCGGAGAGCATGCCCCGCTCGAAGGTGGCGATCGCCTTGATGATCTGGGTGAAGCTGATGGGCCCCGTTTCTCCCGGAAAGGCACGGCCGAAGCGGGCCACGTAGTCGGCGTCGTCCTGGAAGCGCTTCAGCACCTCGGCCCGGTTGCCGTCGTTGATGCCCAGTTCCACCGGATTGGTGCCGAACAGGGGCGTCTCCATCTGCTTCTCGAGGGAGATGGCATTGGGATTGGCCCAGTTCAGGGTCGGGTGGTAGGCCGCGTTGGCAATGGGCATCGCGCTGCGCGCCGTCTGCTGGCCGGTAGAGCCGGTGGCGACGGCCTTGCCGTCGGTGAAGGCCAGGTTCTGCAGGTGGCAACTGGCGCAGGATTGGGTGCCGTTGCCGGATAAGCGGGTGTCGTAGAACAGGCGCCGGCCGAGCTGGAACTTCTCCTCGGACATCGGATTGTCGTCGGGCACCGCCGGGGTGGCGAAGTTGACCGGCAGGTTCCAGCTCCAGGAGCTGTCGGTGTTGATGGACTGGCTGGTGTCGGTGGTGGACGTGCCACCGCCGCCGCAACTGCCCAGCACCAGGCTGGACAGCGCGACGGCGGCGAGCACCCCCGGGAGCGGGGTGTTCTTCATGATGTCTGACGGGCTCCCGGACTTACTTGCTCTTCACGCTGAAGACGGTCTGGGCTGCGCCGCCGTTGATCGGCAGACCGTTGGCCAGGTTGATCTGGAGGGCCTGGAAGATGCCCGGGCACTCGGGATCGGAGGTGCCGGACATGCAGCCCGCCGCACCGCCGCCCTCATGGGACAGATCGGAGTACTTGAAGAGCTCGGCCAGGTCGAGAACGATCTTCTGGGTGCTGGCATTGAAGGCCGCGAAGGAGAAGTCCATGCGGTTGGGGTTGGTGCAGGCGGTGACCACGCCCTTGGTCGGGTCGCCCTTGCAGCCGGTGGAGCCCAGGTGCATGTTCCAGGTGGTGGTGGTGCCGGTGGCCGTGATGATGGGCGTGTCGGGCACGAACTCGATCTTGCTGAACTTGCGGCCGGACTGCCAGGACCAGGCCATGGCACTGCTGGTGAGCAGGGCCGGGGTGGTGGTGGCCGTGGTGTTGCTGTGGTTGAGGGAGGCCTTGTCGGCGTCGGCGGACTTCACCGGTACGCCCATGGTCATGGCGATGCCCACGTAGGTTCCGGGGGCCACCTTGCCGGTGAGGGTGGTGTAGGTGGTGGCGGTGCCGGTGCTGGTCGGGCATTTGCCGGTGGCGTCCTCGAAGTCGATCAGGGCCACGTCACGGGACTGGTTGGCGTTCTCGTCCAGCTTCAGCGGCACCGAGTTGCCCTGGGCGTCGATCAGCATCACGTTGCTGATGTAGAAGCGCAGATCCTTCACCTGGCCGCTGGTGGCCTTGGTGCCGAGCCCTGCGATGGGCAGGCCGCAGGCCACGGCTTGACCGCCGGCGATGACGCCGAAGTCGATGCTCACCGACTGGGTGGGGGTGGCCGAGCTGCCCTTCTCGTAGGCCAGGATCTTCTTCAGGGTGTTCGGGCTGTCGGCCGCCACCACGCCAGTCGTCGAGAAGGTCGGGTTGGTGGTGTCGGTGGACGTGGCCTTCTGGACCGTGAGGGCATCCTCGGCCTGTGCCAGCAGCACCTTCTGCACGGCCTTGGCATTGCTGTCGGACTTGAGACTGTCGTAGCCCGCCTGCAGGGAGGCGGCAATGACCTTGCCCGCCTCATGGGCGCGGGCGTAGCGGCCGGCCGTGGTGGCATCCGCCTGGGTGGCGGAGCCTTGTCCGGCGATGTAGTCGGAGAACAGGCTGACCGACGTGTCGGTGATGCCCAGCAGGGCCTTGACGGCGCTCTCGGCGGCCTCGACGCTGGCGCCGGCGGCGACCTTCTGCTGGATGAGGGTGGTCACCGGGCTGACGAAGCCGCCCTTGCCGGCCGGGCTGGACAGGAAATAGGACTTGCCCACGATGCCCGTCGGGTTGTCGCTGTCAACGGCGCTGGCCGGCACGCTGACCACCACGGCGTACTTGGTTTCATCTCCGGAATTGATGTCGGCAATCGTGTACTTGCCGCCGTCACCGGTGGTGGCGCTCGGCTCCCCGGTGTCGCAGCTGGCATTGCCGTTCGTGTCCAGACAGACCGTCGCGCCCTTCAGATAGCCGTCGGCCACGATGCCGGACAGGCTGGTCTTGGTGCTGCTGCCACCGCCACCGCCACCGCCGCCTCCACAGGCGGTCAGGATGGCCGACGCGAGGGTGGTGAGAAGAAAGAGCTGGGAATGCTTGGGCATGAGGAATCCTTCGGCTGAATAGTCAGCCGCGGATTCTCAAGGTGCATAATGCGCATCGGCAATGCGACAAGGTGTCGCGCAGCCTGGGAACAGGCATACGCTGGGGGGAGGTGCGACGCCATGCCGCAGCGGGCGTGCAGGGATGGCGCGGGTGTTCAGCCGCGCCGTGTTGCCACTGCAGGTCAGGCCACGGCCTTGCAGGCCTTGATGCACTCGCCGCAGGATTCCATGCAGGCCTTGCATTCCGCATGTTTGTCGGCGTGCTTGCGACAGGCCTTTTCACACTCGGTGCAGGCCTCCAGGGCCACTGCCGCCATCTGGCGGGTCAGGCGTGAGCCTTGAGCGGCCAGGCTCTGCAGCGCGCCACAGGCGGCCATCATCTGGCTGACCGCCTTGGCGCACTCAGCCATGGCCTTGTCGCCATCGCCCAGCAAGACAAGGCAGTGGGCCAGACAGGTCTGTCCGGTCGCAACACACTTGGCTGCTGTGTCGACCAGGGGTTGATTGCCGCTACCGGCGCCATGGTCGTGATGCATCGAATGATCGTGGTGGGCATGGCCGGTTTCGGCCGCCAGGGCCTTGGTGCCCAGCAGTCCCAGGGCGAGTGCGCCAGAGGCGGACAGTGCATCGCGTCGGTTCATGAGTTCTCCAGTGCGTCCAGGGAAAGAAAGTGTTGCGGGCCGGATCTTACCCATTCCGCCATGCGTTTCGGAAGGGCCGTGGAGGCGCGGACCGGTGGGGGCCCGGTTAGTGGGCCGGTACCCGCATCTGGCTCTCCACATGGCGGGCCATGCTGAAGGCCAGCTCCTGCTCGGCCACGAAGACCTCGCCGAGCTTGTCCTTGCGCAGGAGTGCGGCACCCTCCTCGGACTCGGCGCGCAGCACCGTGGCGATATCTGGATTGAGCTTGCGAGCGATGTCCACCATCTTGCGACAGGCTACCGGGTCGGGGATGGTCACGACCAGCATCGCGGCCTTGGTGATGTGGGCCTGCACCAGCACGATCGGGTCGGAGGCGTCGCCGGTCACGGCCGCCTTGCCGCGTTTGCGCAGGGCTTCCACCACCTCCCGGTTGCTGTCCGCGACCACGTAATGGATGCGTTCCCGGTCGAGGGTTGCCGCCACATGTCGCCCCACCCGTCCATAGCCCACCAGCACCACCTGGTTGGACAGGATCTTCCGGTCGGTGGTCATGGGCAGCGCTGCCAGCGGGTCATCCCGCAGGTCCAGCTTGCGTGCCCAGGCGGAGCGGGCGCGGGCCCAGGCCTGGGCCGGGCCGATGGTGGCGAACAGCGCCGAATTGAGGGCGATGGAGATCAGGGCGCCGGCGAGGATCAGGTTCTGACCTTCCATGCTCATCAGCCCCAGCCCCATTCCCAGGCTGGCCAGGATGAAGGAGAACTCACCGATCTGGGCCAGGCTGGCACCCACGGTCAGGGCGGTGTTCAGCGGGTAGCGGAAGGCCAGTACCAGCGCCACGGCGGCCAGGGTCTTGCCGACCAGGATGATGCCCACCACGACCACCACCTTCAGCGGTTCTTCCATCAGTACGTGGGGATCGAAGAGCATGCCAACCGAGACGAAGAACAGCACCGAGAAGGCGTCCCGCAGGGGCAGGGAGTCTTCTGCCGCGCGGTGGCTGAATTCAGACTCGCGCATCATCATGCCGGCGAAGAAGGCGCCCAGGGCGAAGGACACGTCGAACAGCACCGCCGAGGCATAGGCCACGCCGACCGCGGCGGAGATCACGCACAGGGTGAACAGCTCCCGCGAGCCGGTGCGGGCCACCAGCCACAGGATCCGTGGAAAGGCACGACCGCCGACCACCAGCATCAGCGCGATGAAGGCCGAGACCTTGGCCAAGGTCAGGCCGATGGCGAGGGCCAGCGCCTTGAAGTCCGCGGCAGGCTGGGCCTCACCCCCCCCGAGCAGGGGGGCCAGCGCCGGCAGGAGCACCAGTACCAGGACCATGGCAAGGTCCTCGACCACCAGCCAGCCCACCGCGATGCGGCCGTTGGTGGAGTCGAGCAGCCCCTTGGACTCCAGGGCCCGCAACAGCACGACCGTGCTGGCCACCGACAGGGCCAGCCCGAAGACCACTGCCTCTCCCAGGGGCCAGCCCCACCAGACCGCGGTGCCTGCGCCAAGGACGGTGGCCACGGCGATCTGCACGACGGCGCCGGGCACCGCGATCTTGCGTACCGCCAGCAGGTCCCCCAGCGAAAAATGCAGTCCTACACCGAACATCAGCAGCATCACCCCGATTTCCGCCAGCTGTGCCGCCAGCGACACGTCAGCCACAAAGCCGGGCGTGCCGGGGCCGATGGCCACGCCGGCCAGCAGATAGCCCACCAGCGGTGGCATGCGCAGGCGTGAGGCGATGACGCCAAGTACCATGGCAAGGCCGAAGCCGGCGGCGATGAGGGCGATCAGGGATACGTTTTCATGCATGAGGGAGACGTTCGGTCAGGTTTATTCAGCAGGTTCGACGCGGCCACGCCCAAGAAGCCGGCCTGCTTCAGCAATCGAAGCACCACGACCGATCTTTACGCCGCCGGAGCCTATCTGACCCGCACC
>JAFLDU010000042.1 GCA_017309145.1 Zoogloea sp.
CCGCTGCCGTGGCACTTGGGGCAGGTCTGCTGGATAGAGAAGAAGCCCTGCTGGATGCGGACCTGTCCTGCGCCGCCGCAGGTGGGGCAGGTCTTGGGCTGGGTGCCGGGCTTGGCGCCGCTGCCATGGCAGATGTCGCATTCCTCGAGGGCCGGAATCCGGATGGTCTTCTCTGCGCCCCGGGCGGCTTCCTCGAGGGTGATCTCCAGGTTGTAACGCAGGTCGGCGCCACGGTAGACGTTGGAGCGCCCGCGGCCACCACCACCACCGCCGAAGATATCGCCGAAGATGTCGCCGAATGCGTCGGCAAAGCCGTCGAAGCCCTGGCCACCCCCACCACCTCCGCCCATGGACGGATCCACGCCTGCATGGCCGTAGCGGTCGTAGGCGGCACGTTTGTTGGCGTCGGTGAGGATCTCGTAGGCCTCCTTGGCCTCCTTGAACTTCTCTTCCGCTTCCTTGTTGTCCGGGTTGCGGTCCGGATGGTATTTCATGGCCAGCTTGCGGTAGGCCTTTTTCAGTTCGTCCTCGGAGGCGTCGCGATTGACGCCGAGGATCTCGTACAAATCCCTTTTCGCCATGTTTGGGTGCCCTGGCTATCTTGTGGAAAGGCCGAGCCGAGCGGCGCACGGGGCGCCGGCATGGCTCGGCCGGGTCGGTCAGGTCGGCTTTCGGCCGGACAGACTTACTTCTTGTCTTTCACTTCGGTGAATTCCGCATCCACCACATCGGGGTCGTTGGCCTTGTTGCTGCCTGCGGAGCCCGCGCCGCCACCCGCTGCACCGGCCGCACCTGCCTCAGCCTGGGCCTGGGCATAGATGTGCTCGCCGAGCTTCTGGCTGACCGCGGCCAGCGCTTCGCTCTTGGCGTCGATGGCGGTCTTGTCGCCGGACTTGATGGCTTCCTCGGCTTCGGCGATGGCGGCTTCGATCTTGGCCTTGTCGTCGCCGATCTTGTCGCCGTGTTCGGCCACAGCCTTCTTCACGGAGTGGACCAGGGTGTCGAGCTGGTTGCGGGCATCCACAAGTTCGTGAGCCTTCTTGTCCTCTTCGGCGTGGGCCTCGGCGTCACGCACCATGCGTTCGACTTCCTCGTCGGACAGGCCGGAGTTGGCCTTGATGGTGATCTTGTTTTCCTTGCCGGTGGCCTTGTCCCGGGCGGAGACGTGCAGGATGCCGTTGGCGTCGATGTCGAAGGTGACTTCGATCTGCGGCATGCCGCGCGGTGCCGGCGGGATGTCGGAGAGGTTGAACTGGCCGAGGCTCTTGTTGCCGGAGGCCATCTCGCGCTCGCCTTGCAGCACGTGGATGGTCACGGCGGACTGGTTGTCGTCCGCAGTGGAGAACACCTGCGAGGCCTTGGTCGGGATCGTGGTGTTCTTCTGGATCAGCTTGGTCATCACGCCGCCAAGCGTCTCGATGCCGAGGGACAGCGGGGTGACGTCGAGCAGCAGCACGTCCTTGACTTCACCCTGGAGAACACCGCCCTGGATGGAAGCGCCGACGGCCACGGCTTCGTCCGGGTTCACGTCACGGCGCGGATCCTTGCCGAAGAACTCCTTGACCTTGTCGATGACCTTGGGCATGCGGGTCTGGCCGCCGACCAGGATCACGTCGTCGATGTCCGACACCTTCACGCCGGCGTCCTTGAGGGCTACGCGGCAGGGCTCGATGGTGCGCTCGATCAGGTCTTCGACCAGGGATTCGAACTTGGCGCGGGTGATCTTGAGCGCCAGGTGCTTCGGGCCGGTGGCGTCGGCGGTGATGTAGGGCAGGTTGATCTCGGTCTGCTGGCCGGAGGACAGCTCGATCTTGGCCTTTTCGGCGGCTTCCTTGAGGCGTTGCAGGGCCAGCACGTCGTTCTTCAGGTCGACGCCTTGTTCCTTTTTGAACTCGGTGACGATGTAGTCGATGATGCGCTGGTCGAAGTCTTCGCCGCCCAGGAAGGTGTCGCCGTTGGTGGCCAGCACTTCGAATTGGTGCTCGCCGTCGATGTCGGCGATTTCGATGATGGAGATGTCGAAGGTGCCGCCGCCAAGGTCGAACACGGCGATCTTGGAGTCACCGGGCTTCTTGTCCATGCCGAAGGCCAGCGCGGCCGCGGTCGGCTCGTTGATGATGCGCTTGACTTCCAGGCCGGCGATGCGGCCAGCGTCCTTGGTGGCTTGGCGCTGGCTGTCGTTGAAGTAGGCGGGCACGGTGATGACGGCCTCGGTGACTTCCTCGCCGAGGTAGTCTTCCGCGGTCTTCTTCATCTTGCGCAGTACTTCGGCGGAAACCTGCGGCGGGGCAATCTTCTTGCCGCGCACTTCAACCCAGGCGTCGCCGTTGTCGGCCTTGGTGATGGTGAAGGGCATCAGGTCGATGTCCTTCTGCACTTCCTTCTCCTCGAAACGGCGGCCGATCAGGCGCTTCACCGCGTAGAGGGTGTTCTTGGCGTTGGTGACGGCCTGACGCTTGGCCGGGGCGCCGCACAGAATCTCGCCGTCGTCGGCGTAGGCGACGACGGACGGGGTGGTGCGCGCACCTTCGGAGTTTTCGATGACCTTGGGCTTGCCGCCTTCCATCACGGAAACGCAGCTGTTGGTGGTGCCGAGGTCGATGCCGATGATCTTGCCCATGAGTTTTCCTTCAGTTCAAATTCTGTTGTTCAGTCGGGCGGAAACCTTCCGCCCTGTCGCTTGCTACCGATATGGGGGCGGTGCCGCCGGTTTCAAGCGGCAGGTTTGGCCTTGGAGACAACCACCAGTGCCGGGCGCATGACGCGCTCGTTGAGCAGGTAGCCCTTTTGCAGCACGTTGATCACCGTGTTGGGTTCGCCATCGGCCTCGATGGCGCTGATGGCCTGATGCTTGTTCGGGTCGAACTTCTCGCCCAGCGGGCTCACTTCGGTGACGTTGGCGCCCTGGAAGGCGGAAATGAGCTGCTTGAGCGTCAATTCAACGCCTTGCCTGAGGCTCTCAAGGGTGGCGTTCTCGGTGGCCAGGGCAGCTTCCAGGCTGTCCTTGACCGGCAGCATGGACTGGGCGAATTTCTCTGCGGCAAACTTGCTTGCCTTGGCGATGTCATCCTGGGCGCGGCGACGGACGTTCTCGGTCTCAGCCTTGGCGCGCAGCCATGCGTCGTGGTGCTCCGTGGCCTTCAGTTCGGCGTTGCGGAGCTGCTCGGCGAGGCTCGGGATCGTGTCGGCTTCCGGGGTGTCGGTAACGGGGGCTGCGGTGTCGGTGCCGGTGCCGGAGATGTTCTCCACGAGTTCCGGCGCGGTCGTGCCTTCGGCGCCCAGGGGGGTGTCTTGCTCTTGCATGGGTAAGGACTCCGTTTTTTGACTCGCCCTAGCTGGGGGCGCAATGTAAGATTTCAAGAGGGAAGATGCACGGCCTGCCAGATGTGCTCCCGGGCATGTGTAGAATCGGGTCTGGTCGGGCTGGAGTCCGGCATTGATGCAATCTTTGTGGTGCGGAACGGGAATGGACAAGGCGCCAGACAAAGTCGGCAAGTACACGCTGATCCGTGAGGTCGGTCGCGGTGCGACGGCCACGGTCTATCTTGCTGAGCATCCGCAGTATCCAGAGCCGGTCGCGCTCAAGCTGATCCGCTTTGACGACAAGGCCAAGGACGAGGCCAAGTGGAACCGCCGCCTGATGAAACTGCTGCGGGCGGAGCAGGATGTCTCGAGCAAGCTGGATCACCCGAACATCATCAAGATCTTCGATTCCACGATCGAGAAGGACTACGCCTACATCGTCATGGAGTATTTTCCGGGGACCACCCTGGAGCAGTACTGCGGCTTTCAGAATCTCCTCCCCCTGCACAGGGTCATCGGGATCATCTTCAAGTGCGCGATGGCCCTCGATTACGCCTATCGCCAGGGCATCGTGCACAGGGATATCAAGCCGGCCAACATCCTTGTCGACGAGCACGACAACGTCAAGATCACCGACTTTGGGCTGGCGCTGAACATCAGCAAGAAGAGCGCGTCCGATTCCACCTTCATCATGGGGGTAGGCTCGCCGGCCTACATGAGCCCGGAGCAGATCAAGGGCTACCCGCTCAATCAGAAGACCGACCTCTTTTCGCTGGGGGTGGTGCTCTTCCACATGCTCACCGGGCGTCTGCCTTTCCGGGCCAAGAACCCCGCCCAGCTGATCTACAAGATCATCAATACCGAGCCGCCGCAGGTGTCGCAGATCAACTCCGAGCTGCCGGAGCAACTCGATGGCGTCATCCGCCGGGCGCTCGAGAAAGATCTGTATTCGCGCTACAAGAACGGCGCCGATTTTGCCAAGGACCTGTCCGCGGTCCGCTACAAGATCCTCGACGACAAGCTGGTGCCCGCTGACAACGCGCGTTTTGCGGTGCTGCGCAAGATGCCGTTCTTCGTCGAATTCGAGGATGTGGAGATCTGGGAAATCCTCCGGATCTCCCGCTGGCGCAAGGTGGAGGCCAACACTCTCCTGGTTCGTGAGGGCGACGCGGATCAGCGCTTCGGCATCGTCGTGGATGGGCGGGTCGAGGTGTCGGTGGATGGCCACCGGGTCTGTGAGCTGGCCTATGGTGAGGTGTTCGGTGAGCTGGCCTATCTGGATCAGCAGGATCACCGTCAGGTGAGCACCGCGGTGACCACCACGAGCACGGTCTACCTCGAGATCAATCCGGCGGCGCTATCCCTCGCGACGGACGAATGCCAGGACGCATTCCGGAGCCGCCTCATCACCGTTGTGGCCCGCCGCCTGGGGCAAGCCCAGCGTGAACTCTCCAAGGATGGTCCGCCGGCCGAGCGGATCACCGTGAGCGGCTTTGGCATGGAGCTCCAGCTGGTAGACAATTAAGCCAGCCGGCTGCCGCGCCTTTCAGCGCGCCGCAGGGAGATGGGTCAGCGCCCAGCGAACGATCTGCTCCTGCCCGAGGGCGCCGCTCTGCCTCGCCAGCTCCTGACCCTTGTGGAGCAGGATGAGGGTGGGGATGCTGCGGATGCCAAAGCGCGCGGCCAGTTGTTGCTCTTCTTCCGTATTCACCTTTGCCAGCCTGACGCGCGGCGCCAGCGTGCCTGCGGCCGCCTCGAAAGCCGGAGCCATGCTCCTGCACGGGCCACACCAAGGTGCCCAGAAGTCCACCAGCAGGGGCAGGTCGCTCTGCCGGGCATGGGTGTCAAAGTGCTGCGCATCCAGCGTCAGGGGCGATCTGGCCAGCAGCTCGAGCTTGCAGCGACCGCAATGACCTCCGTCCTGGAGGCGTTCTTCCGGCACCCGGTTCAGGGTGTGACATTGGGGGCAGGGCACTAGCAGGGCGTGGCTCATGGCGCTTCCATCAGGATGAGGTATGGACAGCATGATGGGGCCGCCGCCGCCGCTTTCAAGGTTCAGCGCCAAGGTGCTGCAATGGCGGAGGTCTGGCTGGAATCCGTCTAAAGTTTCCCGGAGGACGGCCGAAATCTCCCCTGGAGCCGCGAGGTCTTCGCGGAACGGACAGGAGGTGGCCTGTGAGCCGAGGCAGTACGTATGGAATCAGCCGGGTCGACAACGAGACCAGTCGGACTCACGGGTGGCTCGTGACGATCCAGCGGCGCGGCGTGATCTACCGCAAGCACTTCAGTGACGGGATCTTCGGAGGCAAGCAGCGTTCCTTCACCGCCGCCAAGGAGTACCGGGACCAGATCATCGCCGAGCATCCTCCTTTGTCGATGCAGGAGTATTCCAACATCGTCAAGAAGAACAACCGTTCGGGTGTGGTCGGAGTGTGCCGATACTGCGCTTCCGAAACACGCGATCTGCCGGAAGAAAAGCAGCGCTGGTTCTGGGTTGCCTCGTGGCCCTTGCCGGATGGCAGGCGCAAGCGGGTCAAGTTCTCGGTGAAGAAATACGGCGAAGATGGTGCCTTTCGGATGGCCATGGATGCCCGCTCTTCGGCACTGGGCAAGCTGGTCGGGGCTTTCGATCCGGGGGCTGTGCGGCGTCGCACGCCCCGCCGCAGGGCGCCCGTGGCTGCGGTTGGTGGTTAGACCAAGGTAGGCGGCTGGGCTGTCCGGGGTCAGTCCTTGTCGCCAAGGGCGAGGCTGACCAGACCGGTGAGGATGCTATAGATCAGGGCTCCCCAGAACGCCGTCCAGAACCCTTGCACCACGAAGCCCTCGACGATTCCAGAGACACTCCAGAACATCAGGGCATTGATCACCAGCGTGAACAATCCCAGTGTGAGCAGCGTGATGGGCAGGGTGATGAGGATCAGCACCGGGCGGATGATGGCATTCACAAAGCCCAGCAGCACGGCGCTGAAGAGGGCTGCCGTGTAGCTCTCGACCTGGATTCCGCCAATGAGGCCGGGGATCAGCATCAGTGCGACGGCGTTCAGGATCCAACGCAGGATCAGTCTCACGGTTTGGTCCTCTCGGTGTCCCGGGTTGGGTTATTGCTTGGCGCCTAGTTCGATGGCTCGTGACCGCTGCAGCTCAGCTTGAGCAGGACTGGCCGGTGCATCCGTCAGCCAGTTGCCCATGTGGCGCAGGCTCAGCTGGGTCAGGGCGTGGATCCAGTCGTCTCTCTCGTTGAGGCAGGGAATGTACTCGAAGCGTTTGCCCCCCGCGTGGAGGAAGGCTTCACGGCACTCCATGTTGATCTCTTCTAGGGTTTCCAGACAGTCGGATACGAAGCCGGGGCACATCACATCCACCGACGCAGTGCCGCCTTTCCCCAGCGCCTCGAGCGTTGGCTGGGTGTAGGGCTGCAGCCAGGCCGCCTTGCCGAAACGGGACTGGAAGCTGACGACCAGCCGTTCCTTGGGGAGTTGAAGGGCCTCGCCGAGCAGGCGGGCTGTCTTGTGGCACTCGCAGTGATAGGGGTCGCCCAGGTCGAGGGAGCGCCTTGGAATGCCGTGGAAGCTCAGCACCAGCTTGTCGGCCTGGCCGTTGCGCTGCCAGTGCTCCCGCACCGATGCAGCCAGCGCCTGGATGTAGCCGGGGTCGTCGCCGAAGCTGCGGATATACCGGATTTCGGGCAGGTTGCGCCAATGCCGCAGGCAGTCCGCGACTTCGTCCATCACCGTGGCCGTGGTGCTGGCTGCAAACTGCGGATACAGCGGCACGACGAGGATGCGGGTGCAACCGGCGGCCCGCATCGCATCGAGGCGGCTGCGGATGGAGGGTTCGCCATAGCGCATCGCGGAGTCGACGAGCAGCGTGCGCTGCCCGGCATGGGCCAGGTAGCCGGCCAGCAGCTTGGTCTGCTTGTCGGTATGCACCTTGAGCGGCGAGCCCTCAGGGGTCCACACGCTGGCATACTTCGCCGCCGACTTGGCCGGTCGGGTGCGCAGGATGATGCCGTTGAGGATGGGCCACCAGACGAGCCGGGGGATCTCCACGACCCGGGGGTCGGACAGGAACTGCTTGAGGTAGGGGCGTACCGCAGCGGCGGTCGGCGCAGCGGGCGTGCCGAGATTGACCAGCAGCACGCCCGTACGGGATGGCGTGCCATGGGTGAACGCTGGCTCTTGCCAGAATCGCGTCATGAATGAACTTCCAGGGTCAGGTGTTCTGGCCCGACAGGGCGCTGGTGAGGAGTCGTGCGGTGACGTCCACAATGGGAATGACCCGCTCGTAGGCCATGCGGGTGGGGCCGATGACGCCGATGGAACCGACGAGGTGGCCATCCACCTCATAGGGGGCGGTGACGACGCTGCAGTCGTCGAGTGGGCTCAGGCCGCTCTCGCCGCCGATGAAGATCTGGACGCCCTGGGCCCGGTTGGACACGTCGAGCAACTGCATCAGGCCGGTCTTCTGCTCGAAGAGCTTGAACAGCTCGCGCAGACGGGCCATGTTCGATGAGAGGTCCTCGGCGTCGAGCAGGTTGGACTCACCGGAGATCACGTAGGTGCTCTGGGTCTCCTCCAGGGCTTCGGAGCTGGCCTCCACCGCTGCACTCATCAGTTCGGTCATGTCGGTGCGCAGTTGCTTGAGCTCGTCCTGGATGCGGCTGCGTATCTCCTGGAAGGCGAGGCCGACGAAATGCTGGTTGAGGTAGTTGGCTGCGCTGACAAGCTCGGAGGAGGAATAGGCGCGCTTGGTGAACAGAATGCGGTTCTGGACATCGCCGGCGGTGGTGACGAGGATCAGCAGCACCCGCTTTTCGGAGAGGCTGACGAACTCGATCTGACGGATCTTGGTCACGTCCTGCTTGGGCGACACGACCACGCCGGCAAAATGGGTCAGCCCCGACAGCAGTTGGGAGGCCGCATTGATGACGCGCTGGGGTTCGCCCGGCTGGATGTGGCCCTTGATCTCCTGCACCTGTCCTGCACCAAGGGGCTGCACCGTCAGCAGGCTGTCTACGAAGAAACGGTAGCCCCGGGCGGTAGGGATACGGCCCGCAGAGGTGTGGGGGCTGGTGATGTAGCCGAGTTCTTCCAGGTCGGACATGACGTTGCGTACCGTTGCCGGAGAGAGCTTGAGACCGGAATGGCGAGACAGTGCGCGCGACCCTACGGGCTGGCCGTCGGCGATGTAATGCTCCACCAGTGTCTTGAGCAGGATTTGCGAGCGTTGGTCGAGGCTGGTCATGGCTTTATGTTCGGGGCTACGACCGGATTCTAAGGAAGGCAGGCCGCGCTGAGAAGCGCAAGAGTAAACGAATGCGTGCTTTTGGCGGTGCGGTGCGCGGTCTTAATAAAGAATGTGGTTTAATCATTCCATGACCTGTGAGTTCAAGACTATTGCGCTGATCGGCAAGTATCAGAGCCAGGAAGTGGCGGAAGCGGTGCTGCGCCTGGCGAGTTACCTCCGTGGCTCGGGCCTGTCTGTTCTGATCGAGCAGGGGACCGCCAGTTCCACCGGACTGACCTCCGGTTTCACGGTGGCGAGTTACGAGGAGATCGGTGTGCGTGCCGACCTGGCCATCGTGCTGGGCGGCGACGGTTCCCTTCTCAACAGCGCCTGCCGGCTTGCCGAGTTCGATGTCCCCCTGGTGGGCGTCAACCAGGGGCGCCTGGGATTCCTCACCGATATCTCGAGGGAAGTGGCACTCGAGAAGGTTGGGGAGATTCTGGAGGGGCGCTACACGGAGGAAACCCGGGTGCTGCTGGACGCAGAAGTGCTGCGTAATGGGCGCAGGGTCTTCCATACCGTCGCGCTCAACGATGTGGTGGTCAATAAAGGCGACCTGGGGCGCATGATCGAATTTGATCTGCGTATCGATGGCGAATATGTCTATACCCAGCGCTCCGACGGCATGATCGTATCGACGCCGACCGGTTCGACGGCCTATGCCTTGTCGGCCAATGGGCCCATCCTGCATCCCAGCGTGGACGGCATTGCGCTGGTGCCCATGTGTCCGCACACCCTCACGGCGCGGCCGATCACGCTGCCGGATCGTTGTCGCATCGAGATCGTGTTGCTGCCGCCCCATGATTCACGGGTACATTTCGATGGTCAGACCCGCTACGACACCCGTGCGGGCGATACCGTCCAGATCACGCGCTCGCCCCACCGTGTGCGCCTGCTTCACCCGGTGGGCTACAGCTACTTTGCAATGCTCCGCGAAAAGCTGCACTGGAGTTCCACGCCTCGGCATACCTGACCGGCAGCGTTCCTCACTTCGTTTTTCCTCATGCTGCGCCATCTTTCCATTCGCGATTTTGTGATCGTCGACCAGCTTGCGCTGGATTTCAGGCCTGGCTTCGGCACCCTCACCGGCGAGACCGGGGCGGGCAAGTCCATCCTGCTCGATGCACTCGGGCTGGCCCTGGGGGGCAAGGAAGAGGCCGGGGCCGTGCGTTCGGGCCGGGCCCGTGCCGAGATCGTGGCGGAGTTCGATCTGCCCGCCGATGGACCGCTGCGCCAGTGGCTGGTCGAGCAGGCCCTGGCGGTCGACGACGAGGTGGTGCTGTTGCGTCGAGTTGTCGAGAGCGGTGGGCGCTCGAAGGCCTGGATCAACGGCACGCCGGTGGTCCTCGCCCAGTTGCGGGCGGCGGGTGACTTCCTGGCAGACATCCACGGCCAGCATGCCCATCACGCCCTGCTGCGCAGCGATGCCCAGCTGAACCTGCTGGACGCCCATGGGGGGCTGCTGCCCGTGGCACGGGAGGTGGCCCGTCTCTATCGCGAATGGTCCGCCCGGCGGCGTGCTCGTGAGGCGGCGGAGGAGGGGGCGTCTTCCACCGAGAGGGAGCGGGAGCTGCTGGGCTGGCAAGTCAAGGAGCTCGAGGAGCTGGCCTTCAATCCCGATGATTGGGCGGCCCTGAACCAAGAGCAGCTTCGCCTGGCTCATGCGGCGAGCCTGCTTGAAGGTGGGGCCGAAGTGCTCGAGGATCTGGCGGACGGTGAGTACGCCATACTTCCGCGTCTGGAGCGTCTGCTCAGCAGAACGGCCGACATGGCGCGGCATGATGCCCAGTTGTCCGATATCCAGGAGCTGCTGAGTGGCGCCGGCATCCAGCTCGACGAGGCGGTGCATGCCCTGCGGCGTTACAGGGACCGCCTGGACCTGGATCCTGCGCGCCTTGCCGAGATCGACCAGCGTATCGACAGCGTCACCGCGACGGCCCGCAAGTACCGTGTGGCACCTGATGATCTGCCTGAGCTGCTGGCGGAAAGCCGCGGGCGGCTGGAGCGTCTGGTCCGGCAGTCGGATCCTGAGGCCCTGGCGCGGGAGGAGGCCGCTGCCCGGGAGGCGTTCATGGGCGTGGCCCGCGGCCTGTCCGAGGCGCGTCGCCGTGTGGCTGCCGAGTTGTCGGCGGCGGTCACCGAGGCGATGCAGTCCCTTGCGATGGCCGGAGCAGTCTTCGAGATCGCGCTGAAGGGCGTGGAGGAGGGGTGTGGATCGGGGCTGGAGTCCGTCGACTTCCTGGTGACAGCCAATGCAAGTCAACCGCTGCGCCCCATGGCCAAGGTTGCCTCGGGGGGCGAATTGTCGCGGATCGGTCTGGCCATCCAGGTCATCACCAGCCGCAATGGGGCGACCCCGACCCTGATCTTCGACGAGGTGGACGTGGGTATCGGCGGACGTGTCGCCGAGATTGTTGGCCGCCTGTTGCGCCAGCTGGGCCAGGATCGTCAGGTGTTGTGCGTGACCCACCTGCCGCAGGTTGCTGCGCAGGCTGACTGGCAGTGGTCCATCGCCAAGGAAACCCGCGATGGAGAAACTCTTTCTTCGGTATCGCTGCTTGACGACACGGGGCGAATCGAAGAGATCGCTCGCATGCTGGGGGGGGTTCAGATCACCGACACCACCCGCCGGCATGCAGCAGAAATGCTCGGTCTGGACGTTTAGCTGGCGCCGTTGCCCGGCTTGCCCGGGCAGTCGGTCTTCTTGCAGTCCACATACAGGTAGAGCGCGTGCTCCCTTACGCTGAACCCGCGCTCGGCGGCGATGCGGTTCTGCCTTTCCTCGATCTCCGGGTCGAAGAACTCTTCCACCTTACCGCATTGCAGGCAGACGAGATGGTCGTGGTGATGGCCTTCGTTGAGCTCGAAGACCGCCTTGCCCGACTCGAAATAATGGCGCTCGAGCAGGCCGGCTTGCTCGAACTGGGTCAGGACGCGGTACACCGTGGCCAGCCCGATGTCCATTTCCTCGGCGATCAGCAGGCGGTAAACGTCTTCCGCAGTCAGGTGGCGGTTCTCGGCCTTCTGGAAGAGGTCGAGAATCTTGAGCCGCGGGAAGGTTGCCTTGAGGCCGATGCTTTTGAGGTTTTGAGAGTTACTGGACATGAAGGCCCCGAAGAACTGGAGAAGCAGGCCAAAAGTGCGGCCAGCCCCGTATGATATAGTTTCCGACCTTCGTTGAGAATGCGGCCCCTGCGGCTGGTTCCTCCTTCCCGAGACGTCATGCGCACACTTTTCTCAGCAGCGATCCTTGTCTCCGCCCTTGGCGGTTGTTCCGCGTTAACCGATTTCGTGAAGCCTTACCGGATCGACGTCCGTCAAGGCAATTTTGTGACCCAGGAGATGGTGTCCCAGCTCAAGCCGGGGATGAGCCGGGAGCAGGTGAGATTCGTTCTGGGCGCGCCACTGCTGTCGGATGTGTTCCATGCCGACCGCTGGGATTACGTCTATCGCTTCCAGCCGGGTAAAGGCGATCTGCAGGAGCGCAAGTTGGCGGTGATTTTCGAGGGTGGCAAGCTGGCTCGCCTGGAAGGTGATGTCCAGTCCGAAGAAGCCGCTCCCGCCGACCCACCGAAGGCGCCCGCCGCCAAGCCCTGATGGCTTTGGGTGGCGTCGTGTACGCCTTGAAAAATCAATTCCGGGGTAATCAATGAGTCAGATTCGTATTGCGATTGCCGGGGCTTCCGGCCGGATGGGCCGCATGCTCATCGAGACCACCATGAAGGCAGACGACATGGTGCTGGTGGCGGCCTTCGAGCAGCCAGACAGCCCGTTCATCGGCCGTGATGCCGGTGAGTTCGCCGGGGCCCAGTGTGGCGTGTCTATCACCAGTGACGTGGCCGAGGGCCTGGCCAGGGCGGACTGCCTGATCGACTTTACCCGTCCCGAGGGGACTCTGCAGCACCTCGCGCTGGCCCGTCAGGCCCGCTGTGCCGTGGTGATCGGAACGACGGGGTTCTCGGCCGAGGGCAAGGCCGCCATCGCCGAGGCGGCCCGTGACATTCCTGTGGTGTTCGCACCCAACATGGCGGTAGGGGTGAACGCCGTCTTCAAGCTGCTCGACATGGCAGCACGCATCCTCAATGAGGGCTACGACGTCGAGATCATCGAGGCGCACCACCGTCTGAAGGTGGATGCCCCGTCCGGTACGGCGCTGCGCATGGGTGAGGTGGTGGCCGAAGCGCTGGGTCGTGATCTTGAGTCCTGTGCGGTTTACGGCCGCGAGGGCGTGACGGGCGAGCGCGATGGCCAGACCATCGGATTCGCCACCGTGCGCGGCGGTGACATCGTCGGGGATCACACGGTGCTCTTTGCCGGTATCGGCGAGCGTATCGAGATCACCCACAAGTCTTCCAGCCGTATGTCCTATGCAACCGGCAGCCTGCGGGCGGCGCGTTTCCTGGCGGGGAGGGAAGCTGGCCTGTTCGACATGCAGGATGTGCTTGGCTTGAAGTGAGCCCTGCGGAGTGCTCGTGGGCGCTCAAGATGAATTGGGTGATGCCGTTGATGCGGTATCCCCAGGCAGGCGCGCCGGGTATTGGCGCGCCTTGTTTCATTCTTACCATTGAGTCCGGCAACTCCAGTGAATCCCCCTGATCCTGTTTCGTCCGCCGACGCTGAGCTTGGTAGAGCCCTGCGAGCCCTCATGGCTGGGCTGGCCGAAGATGGGCGTTGTCCCAGTGCGTTTGCGGGCGGGGTCGCGGAGCCAGCGGAGCTGATCGCTTTTGTCTCGGGTCAGCTCGCTGAGCGGGAGAAGACCGAGCGTACACTGCGGGAGACCCGCGAGCGCCTGGAGCTGGCGCTGCAGAATACGGAAGGCGGCCTGTGGGATTGGGATCTGGTGGGTGGTGGAATCGTCATTGACGATTATTGGCGACGGAGTCTCGGTTACTCGCCTGAAGAGCGCTCTAGTGAGTTTTCCTCCTGGCTGCCACTGGTTCACCCGGAAGATCTTGCGAACATCCGCAAGCAGCTGGTCCGCCATTTTCACGGTGATCTGGAGTACTTCGAAGCTCAGTTCCGGGTTGCCCCCAAGTCCGGGGGCTGGCGCTGGATGCTGATCCGGGGAAAGGCATCCAGTCGTGGTGCGGGTGGGCGATGGTGCCGCATGGTAGGTACCTACTGGGACGTTACCCACACCAAGGAGTCGGAGCTGGAGCTTCTCAGCGCAAAGGAGCAGGCAGAGGCGGCGAATCGGGCCAAGAGCGATTTTCTGGCCAACATGAGCCACGAGATCCGCACCCCGATGAACGGCATCATCGGGATGACCGAGCTGGCCCTTGATACGCAACTGGACTCCGAGCAAAGGGAGTATCTGCTGACGGTCAAGCGCTCGGCCGACTCGCTCTTGCGCATCATCAATGATGTTCTTGATTTCTCGAAGATCGAAGCCGGGCATCTCAGCCTCGAGCGGGTGGAGTTCTCGCTGGCGGACCTGCTCGGTGACACGATGAAATCGCTGGCCTTGCGCGCGTACCAGAAGGGCGTCGAGTGCTTCTACTCCGTCGCGCCCGACGTGCCGCCCGTGCTGATCGGCGACCCGACCCGGCTCCGGCAGGTCATGACCAATCTTGTCGGAAATGCTGTGAAGTTCACCGATAGCGGGGAGGTCGAGCTCCGTGTGGAGCGTGGCCGCGAAGACGGCGGTGAGTTGACCCTGCAGTTCTCCGTGCGGGATTCGGGTGTCGGGATCCCGGCGGACAAGCATGCCACTGTGTTTGATGCGTTCTCCCAGGCCGATGAGTCCACAACCCGGAAGTACGGCGGGACGGGCCTCGGATTGGCGATCAGTCGCCGCATCGTCGAGTTGATGGGCGGCGTGATCTCGCTTGAGAGTGCCCCCGGACAGGGGAGTACCTTCCGTTTCAGTGTTCGCGCGGGCGTAGGCAGTGGATTGGCCGCCCGAGCTCCGGCCTTGGGGCGTCGGCGAGCCTTGCTCGGTGTTCGAAACCGCGCGCTGAGAAGTTGTCTTGCCGGGCAGTTGCGTGAGGTCGGGCTGGACGTCCGGGAGTCTGACAGCGGCACCGCACTTGAGGAAGCGCTCGTTGCTGCGGGCCGGGCGAATGTGCCTTTCGACTGGATCCTGATGGAGACCGCGATGCCCGCGCCGGGCGGGTATGCTCTGGCAGAAAAGTACTTCCAGGGGTGGCCCAGGCTGGATCGGGTGATCATGCTGCTGGATGCCAATACGCAGCGGGGCGATGCGGTGAAGTGCGAGCGCCTTAAGGTGGGTGCGCGGCTCATCAAGCCGTTCTCCCGCAACGAATTGGTGGAGGCCCTGAATCTGTCGCTTCATGGTACTGCCGTCGATGAGGCACGGTTCCTGGCCTTTGAGGCGGAGGTGACCCACGCGTCCCGTCCGCCCTTGGCTAAGGCCGTCCCGCGCTTGAGGATTCTTCTGGTCGAGGATAATCCGGTCAATCAGACGGTTGCTGTGAAGATGCTGGAGAAGGTGGGTCATACCGTGACGGTGGCCGGCAACGGGCAGGAGGCGATCGAGCTGTTTGACCGGGAGCGTTTCGACCTTATCTTGATGGATGTGCAGATGCCTGTGATGGGAGGGCTTGAAGCGACGCAGGCCATCCGGGCTCGGGAAGCCCGTAGAAGTTGGGCGGCTGGAGGGCAGTGGCGGGCCACGCCGATCGTTGCCATGACTGCCCACGCCATGCAGGGTGATCGTGATCGCTGCCTGATGGCAGGCATGGATGACTACATCGCCAAGCCGATCAAGCCCGCGGAGTTGTATGGTGTGGTCGACAGGGTTACGGGGGGGCTTGATGAAGAGGCGGATGAGGCAGCGGGTCCTGAGTCCGTGATCGATTTCGGTGCGGATGCCGCCGTTGCGGATCTGCAGGCGACGCGGGAATTGCTGGACGGCGATGAGGTGGCGCTTCAGCAGTTGATCGGTTTGTTCTTCGGCGACCTTGACCGCAATCGCAAGTCTCTGGACGTGGCCGTGCGGACGGAGGATTTTGCGGGCGTGCGCAACGTGGCGCATTCCATCAAGGGAGCTGCGGGGGTCTTCAATGCGGTGGCTGTCGTAGCCTCGGCGCAGCGACTAGAGGTTGCTGGAAAGGAGTCGGATGCGATCGCGGTACGTCGCGAGTTTCCCGTGCTGCTCGAAGAACTGGGAAGGCTCGCCGGGGTGCTGCGTAGGGCCAGGACATCCTGAGCATCGCTGTCAGCGTCCCGTCAGTGTTGTAGTGTCGGGTTTGCCCGAAAGCGTGTCTCGGGCTATAATTAGAAAGTTTCTCAGCGGGATGGCCATAGCGGCTGATCCCGTTTTTCATGTGTAGTCCGGCGTAGTCCGGTACGCATGTCTGACGTCCAATCACAAGATCCGAGGAGTTCGCCGTGTCAGCTTTCCCGCCCGCCATTCTTGCCCTTGCCGACGGGACGGTGTTTTACGGTAAAGGCATCGGGGCGGTAGGAGCGACGACCGGTGAGGTGGTGTTCAACACCTCCATGTCCGGTTATCAGGAAATCCTCACCGACCCGAGCTACTGTCGCCAGATCGTCACGCTCACCTATCCCCATATCGGCAACACCGGTATCAACGCCGAGGACGGCGAAGCCGGCAAGGTGCATGCCGCCGGCCTGGTGATTCGTGACCTGCCGCTGGTGGCGTCCAACTGGCGTAGCGAGCAAAGCCTGGACGCCTATCTGAAGTCCGAGAACATCGTCGCCATCGCGGGGATCGATACCCGCAAGTTGACCCGCATCCTCCGCGAGAAGGGTGCCCAGAGTGGCTGTATCGTCACTGCAGCGACGGCTGCCGAGTTGAACGTCGAGGCCGCTCTGGCTCAGGCGCGCGCTTTCCCCGGTCTGGCGGGCATGGATCTGGCCAAGGTCGTTTCGGCCAGCGCCGCCTACCCCTGGACCGAAGGTGAGTGGCGGCTCGACAAGGGCTACGTGGAACAGACCAATCCGCGTTTCCATGTGGTGGCCTACGATTTCGGCGTCAAGCGCAACATCCTGCGCATGCTGGCCGAGCGCGGCTGCCGCCTCACCGTCGTGCCGGCCCAGACGCCGGCGGCCGAGGTGCTGGCGCTCAACCCGGATGGCGTGTTCCTGTCCAACGGCCCCGGCGATCCGGAGCCCTGTGACTACGCCATTGCGGCGATCCAGGAGATCCTGGCCAAGCGCATCCCGACTTTCGGCATCTGTCTGGGGCATCAGTTGCTGGCCCTGGCCTCGGGCGCCAAGACGCTGAAGATGAAGTTCGGTCACCACGGCGCCAACCACCCCGTGAAGGACCTGGACTCCGGGCAGGTGCTGATCACCAGCCAGAACCACGGTTTTGCGGTGGATACGGCAAATCTGCCGTCCAACCTGCGGGCCACCCACGTGTCCCTGTTCGATGGCAGCCTGCAGGGTCTGGCGCGCACTGATGTGCCGGCCTTCTGTTTCCAGGGTCACCCGGAAGCCAGCCCCGGTCCCCACGACGTGGCTTACCTGTTCGATCGATTTATTGCGCTGATGGAGGCGAAGGGCTGAAGCAGATCGTCGTTCGGGCGCGCGAGTGCGCGCCTTTCCCCGCCAATCCGCTTTCCAGCCTCTGAAGAACCATGCCCAAACGTACAGACATCAAGACCATCCTCATCATCGGCGCTGGCCCGATCATCATCGGCCAGGCCTGTGAATTCGACTACTCCGGCGCCCAGGCCTGCAAGGCCCTGCGTGAGGAGGGTTACAAGGTCGTGCTGGTTAACTCCAACCCGGCGACCATCATGACCGACCCGGAAACGGCCGACGTCACCTACATCGAGCCCATCACCTGGCAGGTGGTCGAGCGCATCATCGAGAAGGAGCGCCCCGACGCGGTGCTGCCGACGATGGGCGGCCAGACCGCCCTGAACTGTGCCCTTGACCTGGCCCGGCATGGCGTGCTGGCCAAGTACAACGTCGAGCTGATCGGTGCCAAGGAAGAGGCCATCGACAAAGCCGAAGACCGTCTCAAGTTCAAGGACGCGATGACCAAGATCGGGCTGGGTTCTGCCCGTTCCGCCATTGCTCACAGCATGGAAGAGGCGCACCAGGCGCAGGTCGAGATCGGCTTTCCGGTCATCATCCGACCGTCCTTTACCCTGGGCGGAACCGGCGGTGGCATCGCCTACAACTCGGAAGAGTTCGTCGAGATCTGCAAGCGCGGCCTCGAAGCCTCGCCGACCAACGAGCTGCTGATCGAAGAGTCCCTGATCGGCTGGAAGGAATACGAGATGGAAGTGGTCCGCGACCAGGCGGACAATTGCATCATCGTGTGCTCCATCGAGAACCTGGATCCGATGGGCGTGCACACCGGTGACTCCATCACCGTGGCGCCAGCGCAGACCCTGACCGACAAGGAATACCAGATCCTGCGCAACGCCTCGATCGCCGTGCTGCGCGAGATCGGCGTGGATACGGGCGGCTCCAACGTGCAGTTCGCCATCAATCCGGTGGACGGTCGCATGATCGTCATCGAGATGAATCCGCGGGTGTCGCGTTCCTCCGCGCTGGCCTCCAAGGCCACCGGCTTCCCGATCGCCAAGGTCGCGGCCAAGCTGGCGGTGGGCTTCACTCTGGATGAGCTCAAGAATGACATCACCGGCGGCGCGACCCCGGCGTCCTTCGAGCCGTCCATCGACTACGTGGTCACCAAGATCCCGCGCTTTGCCTTCGAGAAGTTCCCGATGGCCAACGACCGCCTGACCACCCAGATGAAGTCGGTGGGCGAGGTGATGGCCATGGGCCGAACCTTCCAGGAGTCCTTCCAGAAGGCGCTGCGCGGCCTCGAAACGGGTGCCTATGGCCTGGATGAGGTCGAGGCCGATCAGGACGACCTCGAGCGTGAGCTCGGCGATCCGGGCGCCCAGCGCATCTGGTACGTGGGCCAGGCCTTCCGTGAGGGCATGAGCCTGGAGCAGGTGCATGCGCTGACCCGCATCGATCCGTGGTTCCTGGTCCAGATCGAAGACATCATCAAGACCGAGAAGTCCCTGACCGGCCGCTCCCTGAAGGGCATCAACGCTGCCGAGCTGCGCGAGCTCAAGCGCAAGGGTTTTGCCGACCGTCGCCTGGCCAAGCTGCTGGGCACCGACGAGACCTCGGTGCGCCTGCATCGCCATGCAGCCGGCGTGCGCCCGGTGTTCAAGCGGGTCGATACCTGTGCTGCGGAGTTCGCCACCTCCACCGCGTATCTCTATTCGAGCTACGAGGATGAGTGCGAGGCGCAGCCCACCGGCAACAAGAAGATCATGGTGCTGGGCGGTGGCCCGAACCGGATCGGCCAGGGCATCGAGTTCGACTATTGCTGTGTTCATGCGGCCATGGCGATGCGCGAGGACGGGTACGAGACCATCATGGTCAACTGCAACCCCGAAACCGTCTCCACCGACTACGACACCTCCGACCGCCTGTACTTCGAGCCCCTGACCCTCGAGGACATTCTTGAGATCGTCGCGGTTGAGAAGCCGGTGGGCGTGATCGTGCAGTTCGGCGGTCAGACCCCGCTGAAGCGTGCGCGTGACCTGGAAGCCAATGGCGTGCCCATCATCGGCACCAGCCCGGACATGATCGATGCGGCCGAAGACCGTGAGCGCTTCCAGAAGCTGTTGTTCGAGCTGGGTCTCAAGCAGCCTCCCAACCGTACCGCCCGTACGCCCGAAGACGCCGTGCGCCTGGCGGCCGAAATCGGTTACCCGCTGGTGGTGCGTCCGTCCTACGTGCTGGGCGGCCGGGCGATGGAGATCGTCCACGAGCAGAAGGATCTCGAACGCTACATGCGCGAGGCCGTCAAGGTGTCCAACGACTCCCCGGTGCTCCTCGACCGCTTCCTCAACGACGCCACCGAGGTGGACGTGGATGCCCTCTCCGACGGCAAGCGCGTCATGATCGGCGGCATCATGGAGCACATCGAGCAGGCTGGCGTGCATTCGGGCGATTCCGCCTGTTCCCTGCCGCCTTACACCCTGTCCAAGAAGCTGCAGGACGAGCTGCGTCGCCAGACCGAAGCGATGGCCCGCGCGCTCAATGTCTGCGGCCTGATGAACGTGCAGTTCGCCATCCAGGGCGAGGGCGACGACGCCGTGGTGTATGTGCTCGAGGTGAACCCCCGCGCTTCCCGCACCGTGCCCTTCGTCTCCAAGGCCTGCAGTCTGCCGCTGGCCAAGATCGCCGCGCGTTGCATGGCGGGTCGCAGCCTCGATGATCAAGGTGTCGTTGGCGAAGTCGTGCCGCCGTACTACTCGGTCAAGGAGGCTGTGTTCCCCTTTGTCAAGTTCCCCGGTGTCGACACCATCCTGGGGCCCGAGATGAAGTCCACGGGCGAGGTGATGGGGGTTGGTCGCACGTTTGCCGAAGCCTTTGTGAAGAGCCAGCTGGGTGCCGGCGTGCGCCTGCCGACTTCCGGCAAGGCCTTCATCAGCGTCAAGCACACCGACCGTCCGAAGGCGGTGGAAGTGGCCCGCGAACTCGTCGAGCTTGGCTTCTCCGTGGTGGCGACCCGCGGCACTGCCGCTGCGATCTCTGCTGCCGGCCTGCCGGTGTCCGCGGTGAACAAGGTGAACGAAGGTCGTCCGCACATTGTGGACATGATCAAGAACAACGAGATCAGCCTCGTCATCAATACGGTGGAAGAGAAGCGTCAGGCGGTGACTGATTCCCGCTCCATTCGTACCAGTGCCCTGGCGGCCAAGGTGACGGTCTATACCACCATCGAAGGGGCCCGCGCTGCGTGCATGGGCATGCGTCATCTGTCCGGGCTGGAGGCTTATTCCCTCCAGGGGCTTCACGCGGAGCTGGCCAAGGCATGAACAAGGTTCCAGTAACTGTTGCCGGGGCGGAAAAGCTGCGTCAGGAGCTGCAGCGCCTGAAGACGGTGGATCGACCCAATGTGATCGCGGCGATCGCCGAGGCTCGCTCCCACGGCGACCTCTCCGAGAACGCCGAGTACGATGCCGCCAAGGAGCGTCAGGGTTTCATCGAAGGCCGGATCCGTGAAGTGGAGGGCAAGCTCTCCAACGCGCAGATCATCGATCCCAAGCTGCTTGATGCGGACGGCCGCTGCGTGTTCGGTGCAACCGTTGAACTCGAGGATCTGGATACCGGTGAAACCGTCACCTACCAGATCGTCGGGGACGACGAGGCGGACGTGAAGGAAGGCAAGATCGCGATCAGTTCCCCGATCGCGCGGGCCCTGATCGGCAAGTTTGCCGGCGACGTCGCCGAGCTGCAGGCTCCGGGCGGTGTGCGCGAGCTTGAGCTGATCGACGTCCGTTACGTCTAGTGCGGCAACAGGCGGTCTGACGATGCAGCGGCTGGCAGAACATCTCTACGCCATCTTCATCACCCTGTGGGTGGGGGCGCTGTGGGCCATTGGCTACCTCGCGGCCCCCACGCTGTTCCACGTGCTCGGTGATCGAGCCCTCGCTGGCAGGGTGGCTGGAGAGATGTTCGGCTATGTCGCGTGGATCGGCATGGCGGCCTCGGCTTACCTGCTGGTCTTCGTTGCGCTGAGAAAGAATGCCGGGGCCTTCAAGAGTCCGGTTTTCTGGCTGGTGCTCCTCATGTTGCTGCTGACGGTGGCAGGCTATTTCGGTGTTCAGCCGATCATGGCTCAGCTGAAGGCCGACTCCCTTCCGCGGGAGGTGATGGAAAGTGCCATGAGGGACCGCTTTGCCGCATGGCACGGCGTCTCGAGTGTGATTTACCTGGTGCAAAGCCTGCTGGGACTGATGCTTGTGGCTGTTCAGTCCCGCGGTCTTCGCTAGGTCTGGTCCTCTCCGCCGGATGCGCTGAAAGGCTGAGGCGCTGCCGGTCCCGAGGGGCGGCAAGGCCGGAGGGATCAATCGTCGGAGCGGCGGGATGTCTTGGACGGGGCGGGGAACCAGCGGTCTTTCTTGGGGGCGACCCGGTTGAGCGACGACACGCCGCGACGGGCGGAGAGCGCCTTGGCCGACTTCGCGGTGGCGGTTGAGCGCTTCGGCTTTTCGGCAGGAGTCCGGGTGCTAGCCTCGACCTCACGCTTCTCGCGCCAGAAGATCAGCGTCTTGCCGATGTGCTGCACCGAGGCGGCGCCCAGCTCACTGCATACCGTGGCCATGATGGTGTCGCGTTGCGCCCGGTCTTCTCCATACACACGCACCTTGATCAGCTCGTGGGCCTGCAGGGCAAGGTCTATCTCCTTGAGGACGGCCGGCGTCAGACCGTTGCTGGCCACGCTGACCACGGGGTGGAGATGGTGGGCTTGCGCACGAAACGCCCGCCGCTGGGCTGGTGTAAGTTCAATCATTTTACAACCCATTGAAAAAAGGGCGTAATTGTACCGCGATGAAGCGTTCGAAGACCAGCAAATCCTGGATGGCGGAGCATGTGAATGATCCTTTCGTCCAGCGTGCAAAGACCGATGGCCTGAGGGCCAGGGCGGCCTACAAACTGATGGAAATCGACGACCGGGACAAGCTGATCCGCCCTGGCATGGTGGTTGTGGATCTGGGGGCTGCGCCCGGCTCGTGGAGTCAGGTGGCGATCTCCCGTGTCGGAAGCAGCGGGCGGGTGTTTGCGCTCGATCTACTCCCGATGGAGCCCATCAACGGGGTGGAGTTCATGCAGGGGGATTTTCACGACGAAGCCTTCGTTGCGAGCTTTGAAGAACTACTCGGGGAGCGTCGGGTCGACCTGGTCATGTCGGACATTGCGCCGAACATTTCGGGGATCCCATCGGTTGATCAGGCGCGCTCCGTGCACCTCGCCGAGCTCGCGCTCGATTTTGCGTGTCAGCACCTGGCGCCGACGGGCCGCTTTTTGGTCAAGGTGTTCCAGGGCGAAGGCTTCGATGCGTTCCGTAAAGCAATCAGCGCCGAGTTCAAGTCGGTGATCGTCCGGAAGCCCCAGGCCTCGCGGGATCGAAGTTCAGAGGTTTACCTGCTTGGGGTGGGGCGGCGGTGAGATTGTTGCAGTGCAAGATCGATTTTCGCGTCCGATTGGACTTCACTATGGTCATCATCATTTGATCCAGCGAACGATCAGACATAGAATCGGTCCATTAGGCTGTTGCCCCTGACGGGCATTCAAGGAATCGTTTTGAACAATCTCTTCAAGAATCTTGCGATCTGGTTGGTTATCGGCGTGGTGCTGATGACCGTCTTCAATCAGTTCAACAGTCGGCAGACCGCCCAGAACTCGGTCGAATACTCCCAGTTCATGGAGGACGCCAAGCAGGGCAAGATTGCCAAGGCGGTCGTCGACGGCCGCACCGTGCGCGCCACGACGCAGGATGGCCGTCAAGTCACCGTGTACACCCCGGGTGTCCAGGACATCTGGATGGTTGGCGATCTGATGAAGTATGGCGTCAAGGTCACGGCGGCCAAGCCCGAGGAAGAACAGTCCTTCCTGATGAACATCTTTGTCTCCTGGTTCCCGATGATCCTGCTCATCGGCGTCTGGGTGTTCTTCATGCGCCAGATGCAGGGTGGTGGTCGTGGAGGCGCGTTTTCATTCGGCAAGTCCAAGGCAAAGATGCTCGACGAAAGCGCCAACACCGTCACCTTTGCTGACGTGGCGGGCTGCGATGAGGCCAAGGAGGAGGTCAGCGAGCTGGTTGAATTCCTGCGCGACCCGACCAAGTTCCAGAAGTTGGGCGGCCATATCCCCAAGGGGGTGCTGATGGTCGGCTCGCCGGGTACCGGTAAGACCCTGCTTGCCAAGGCCATCGCCGGTGAGGCGAAGGTACCTTTCTTCTCGATCTCCGGTTCCGACTTCGTCGAGATGTTCGTCGGTGTCGGTGCGGCCCGTGTGCGCGACATGTTCGAGCAGGCCAAGAAGCACGCGCCCTGCATCATCTTCATCGATGAGATCGACGCCGTCGGCCGTCAGCGTGGCGCCGGCCTTGGCGGTGGCAATGACGAGCGGGAACAGACCCTGAATCAGCTGCTGGTCGAGATGGACGGTTTCGAGGGGGTCTCCGGCGTGATCGTCATCGCGGCGACCAACCGGCCTGATGTGCTGGATCCGGCCCTGCTGCGGCCGGGCCGCTTCGACCGCCAGGTTGTGGTGCCCTTGCCCGACATTCGCGGGCGTGAGCAGATCCTGCGGGTTCACATGCGCAAGGTGCCCATCGCGCCGGATGTGGATGCATTGGTTCTGGCGCGTGGTTGCCCGGGCTTCGCGGGTGCCGATCTCGCCAACCTCGTCAATGAGGCTGCGTTGTTTGCCGCTCGCGGCAACAAGCGTCTGGTTGATATGGACGACTTCGAGCGTGCCAAGGACAAGATCATGATGGGCGCGGAGCGGCGGTCCATGGTGATGCCCGAGGAGGAACGCCGTAACACCGCCTATCATGAGTCGGGTCATGCGGTGGTTGCCAAGAGCCTGACCAAGACGGATCCAGTGCACAAGGTGACGATCATTCCGCGTGGTCGTGCTCTGGGGGTTACCATGCAGTTGCCGGAGCAGGACCGTTACAGCCAGGACCGAGAGCGGTTGCTGCAGACCATCGCCGTGCTGTTTGGTGGCCGGATTGCAGAAGAGCTGTTCATGAATCAGATGACGACTGGTGCCTCCAACGATTTC
>JAFLDU010000404.1 GCA_017309145.1 Zoogloea sp.
CGCATAACCCACCGCCACGGTGGCCAGCCGCGACGGCCGACTGGCCGTCCAGCTGTGGCCGTAGCCCACCGCCGTGCCGGCGTCGATGCGCCGGGTCTGCAGCACCTTGCCCTGCAGGCGGATCACCGGCCGCATGGGGTTGGCCTGCCCCGCCACCGGGGCGACGCCGTACAGCGCGGCGCCCGGGCGGACCAGCCCGAAGTGGTACTCGCCGCCCAGGAAGACCCCGGACGAGTTGGCGAGGCTGCCGCGCATCCCCGGCAACCGCGCCAGCGCCGCCTGAAAGCGCGCCAGCTGCCGGCGATTGATCGGGTCGTCCTGCGCTTCGGCGCTGACCAGATGGCTCATCACGAACTGCAGGGCCAGGCCCTCGAGCAGGGCCGGATGCGCGATCAGGCTGGCGAACTCGTCCTCACCCAGCCCGAGCCGGGCCATCCCGGTATCCACCTGCAGCACGGCGGGGAGCACGCCGTCCTCCCACTGGGCGAGGGTCTGCCAGGCCTTCACCTGGGGCAGGCTGTTGAGCACGGGAATGAGCCGGCTACGGACAAACTCGCGCTCGGCGCCGGGGTGCGGCCCGTGCAGCACGTAGATCATCGCGGCCTCGTCGGGCAGCACCGCACGCAGGCGGATGCCCTCGGTCAGGTGGGCCACGAAAAAGCTGCGGCAGCCGGCGCGATACAGCGCGGGGGCGACGCGGTCGGCACCGAGGCCGTAGGCATCGGCCTTGACGACGGCGGCGCACTCGGCGCCCTCGGCCCGGCGCCGGAGCAGGCGCCAGTTGTCGCACAGGGCATCGAGATCAATGGTCAGCACGGCGCCGGCCCTGGTCACGTTCGAGTCGATCATGCTTGGGGTCTTTCAGGATTTGGATTCAGGTTGGAACCGGGCGGGCACCACTGTGGGGGCAGAAGCCCCGTTGCCGTTGGCGCAGAGGCGATAGCCGATGCCCAGCAGGGCGAACCACACCGGCGCCACGTAGAGCGCCACGCGAGTGCTGGGGTCGAGGGCCAGGAGCCCGCACACCGCCACCATGAAGGCCACCACGACCCAGTTCATGTACGGCGCGCCGGGCATCCGGAAGGACACCGCCTTGACGGTGCCGGCCGCCACGGCCCGGCGGTAGCCGAGGTGGGCGAGGACGATGATCGTCCAGGTCCACAAGGCGCCGATGAGCGAGATGCTGGTCACCCACACGAACACCTGCTCCGGCACCAGATAGTTGAGCACCACGCCGATGCTCATCACCAGGGTCGAGAGGGTGATGGCGTTGGCCGGCAGATGGTGGCGATTCACCCGGCCGAGGGCCTGGGGCGCCTGACGGAACTGAGCCAGGGTGTAGAGCATGCGCCCGGTGCTGAAGATGCCGCTGTTGCACGACGAGGCCGCCGCGGTGATGACCACGAAGTTGATGAGGCCGGCGGCACCGGGGATGCCGATGCGTTCAAACACGAACACGAAGGGGCTGACGCCCGGCCGCAGCTCGCTCCAGGGCACCAGCGCCATCATGATGACCAGCGCCCCCACGTAGAAGGCGAGGATCCGCCAGATGATGCTGTTGGTGGCGCTGGGCAGCACCCGCTCGGGGTTCTGGGCCTCGCCGGCCGTCACGCCGATCAGCTCGACGCCCTGGTAGGCGAACATCACGATCTGCAGGGTCATCACCACGCCGAGGATGCCGAAGGGCATGAAACCGCCGTGGCTCCACAGGTTGGAGAAGCTGGCCGTCTTGCCGAGCGGGGTGATGTCGAAACAGATGATCGCCAGGCCGAGGAGGATCATCCCGACGATGGTGACCACCTTGATCAGCGCGAACCAGAACTCCAGCTCACCAAACAGCGCCACCGAGATCCGGTTGGCCGAATACAGCACCGCAAGCGTGACGAGCGCCGGTATCCACTGGGGCACGTCTGGAAACCAGTAATTGACATACACCGCCACCGCGGTGATCTCGGCCATGCCGATCGTCACCCAGGTGAACCAGTACGACCAGCCGGTGGCAAAGCCGGCGAAGGGGCCGATGAACTCCTCGGCGTAGGACGCGAACGAGCCGGCCACCGGGCGGTACAGCAGGAGCTCGCCGAGCGCCCGCATGATGAAGAAGATGATCAATCCCCCCACCGCATAACTCAGCAGCAGGCCGGGCCCGGCCACCGAGATCGCCCGGCCGGCCCCCAGGAACAGGCCCACGCCGATCGCGCCCCCGAGGGCAATCATCTGAATGTGCCGGTCCTTGAGGCCACGATGGAGATCACGCGCCTCGTGGGCAGCCTCCTCGGCCAGCATTGCTTTTACATCTGTCATGACAAGATCCTTTCATCACGGCCCGGGCAAGATGCGGGCCGTCAAAGATGGGAAAAGC
Organism: Zoogloea sp.; assembly: GCA_017309145.1. Taxonomy (GTDB): domain Bacteria; phylum Pseudomonadota; class Gammaproteobacteria; order Burkholderiales; family Rhodocyclaceae; genus Zoogloea. Next base: position 2,363 of record JAFLDU010000404.1, read on the forward strand.
AATCAGGCCAGTCGGGCCACCACTTCGATCTCGACCTTCACGTCCCGCGGCAGCCGCGCGACCTCGACGGTGGACCGGGCCGGCGTGTGCGCGCCGAAGCGGCGGGCATACACACTGTTGAGGCGGGCGAAATCCTCCAGATCCTTCACGAAGACCGTGGCTTTGACGACCTGGGCGAGGGACGCCCCGGCCGCGGCCAGCACCGCCTCGAGGTTGTCGAAGACCTGCTCGGTCTGCGCCTCGATGTCGGGGCCGGCCAGCTGGCCGTCGGCGGTGAGGGGAATCTGGCCGGAGCTGAACAGCCAGCCGTCGATGAGCACGGCCTGGGCGTAAGGGCCGATGGCTTTGGGCGCGGCGGCGGTGTCGAT
>JAFLDU010000405.1 GCA_017309145.1 Zoogloea sp.
ACCGCCGCGTTGCCGATCCGCGCCGCAGCCGGCATGGTGTCCTCGCGCATGCGGGCAAGGGATTCCATCGGCAGGTGGCCGGTGACCATCCAGTACATCACTCCGGCCAGGGCGTAGAGGTCGGTCCATGGCCCCTGCTTGCCGTGGCGGTGGTATTGCTCGGCCGGCGCAAAGCCGGGGCTCACCACCGCGGTGAGCGACTGGTCCACGTTGTCGGCCTCCACCCGCCGGGCGGAGCCAAAATCCAGCAGCACCGGCGAGCCGTCGTCGCGGATGTAGATGTTGCCGGGCTTGATGTCCCGGTGCAGGAAGCCGGCGCCATGCACGGCCTCCAGGCCGTCGAGCAGCGGGCGCACGATGCGCAGCAGGCTGGCCCGGTCGAGCGGCAGCCGGCCCACCAGCCAGCGCTGCAGGGGCTGGCCTGTCTCGTAGGCCATCACCATGTAGGCGGTGTCGTTGGCCAGGAAGTAGCGCAGCACCCGGACGATGCCCGAGTGGTGGAAGCTCGCCAGCGCCCGGGATTCGAGCAGAAAGCGCTGCAGGCCCCACTCGAAGGCGCGCCGGGCTTCGTCGGAGCGGGGCTCGACGCCAAAATCCGGCCGGCGCACCGCGGCATCCTTGGGCAGGTATTCCTTGATCGCCACCGGGCAATCAAGGTTGGAATCGTGGGCCAGGTAGGTGAGGCCGAAGCCGCCGCCCCCGAGCACCCGCTCGATGCGGTACTCGTTGAGCAGATGCCCTGCGGGCAGCGCCGGCTGGTCGGTCATCGCGGCCCTCAGCCGTCGATCATCTGCATGGCCTTCTCGAGACTGCGGCGCATGCGGTTGAAGGAACTGGCCAGCACGGCCACCTCGTCACGGCCCTGTTCGGGGAACTCGGGCTGGTCGAAATCGCCGGTGCTGATCTTGTCGGCGGCCTCGGACATGCGCGACACCGGCCCCACGATGAGCCATGAGAGCATCAGGTTGAGAGCCACGAAGACCGCCGCGAACACCGCCGCCAGCGACAGCATGAAGGTGCGGAAGGCCTGGTCGGCGCTGGCCAGCGGCACCGACATGGGCACCGACACCACCTGGGCGCCGACCACCTCGTCGAGCTTCCAGCCAAAGCCGTTGGCCGAGCCGTACACCTTGAGCATGCTGGCCGGCGCGGCGTCCGGGGTACTGTGGCAGGTGAGGCAGGCGGCGGATTCGATGCGGATCGGGTGGGCGATGTAGAGCGCCGGGCCGGTGGGGGTGTCGCGCTGGCCGCTGATCTCGTGACTGTCGGCGCGATTGCGGAAGACATTGACCAGATCCGCCTCCCAGTCCGCCGCCCGGTCGCGGGGGTTGGTGGGGTTGAGGGTGGCTTCCTTGTAGTCGTAATCCGGGTACTTCTTGTGGAGCTCGGCCAGGGTTTCGGTGGCCGCGTAGGCCGGGATGGTCTGGGGCAGGAAGGTGGATTCCATGCGGTCGATCAGGTGCGGCTTGACCTGCCCGACGGTATAACCACGGATCGCCAGCGCGGCCTCCATCACCAGCCGCGCCTCGCCCAGCACGCGCTCGCGGGCCTGGCGGTGCAGCAGATCGTGGGAGATGTAGCCCGCCACACCGAAGCCGGCCAGAAATACCGCCAGCAGAACCAGATTGAACTTGAACCGCAGCCCCATGGGCGCCTCCCGGTCGAAGGCCCGGCGGGCCACAAATGAGTCTTATTCTTGCACAGCTTGCTCCCGATTCGGGTAGCTGCCGTGCATTTTGTCGCCCCGCACCGGACGTGAGGGCCGGCGCGGGCGACGGAAATCAGTGCGCCAGCGCGGCCTTCAGGTCGCCCTCGGGATGCCAGCCCACCAGCAGCACCATCACCGCAAACCCCGCCACGTAGGCCACCGGCACGAACCAGCCGTGGCGCAGCCAGTTACCCACTGACTTGGCCTCCGGGAACATGTTGGACAGCGCCACGCCCGCCGACGAGCCGAACCACAGCATCGAACCACCAAAGCCCACCGCGTAGGCCAGGAAGCCCCAGTCGTAGCCGCCCTGCTTGAGCGCCAGCGCAGTGAGCGGGATGTTGTCGAACACCGCCGACACGAAGCCCAGCCCGAAGGCCGTCTGCCACGAGGCGGCGGGCAGCTTCTCGACCGGCATCATCGAGGCGCAGCTCACCAGCGACAGCAGGAAGATGGTGCCCATGAAGGTTTCGGGCAGCACCTCCCAGTCGGGCCGGCGGATGCCGACGGTGAGCAGGATCGCCGCCCACACGGCCACGCCCAGGAAGGGGAAGCTGTCGGCCAGCGCGGTGAAATTGACATTCACCACTACGTTCATCGTGACCGCCGCGGCGAGAATCAGCACCACGATGCCGACCCGCGGGATGTCCACGTGGGTGTGCTCGTGGGCATGGCGGATGATCGGCGAGTGCCGGTGCTGGAGCCGCGCGGCGGGAATGCCGAAGATCACCAGCGCGACCGCCGCACCCACGAAGGCTTCGACCACCGCCAGCGGGCTCACCCCAGCGATCCACATCATGGTGGTGGTGGTGTCGCCCACCACGCTGCCCGAACCGCCGGCGTTGGACGCCGCGACGATCGCCGCAAGATAGCCCACGTGCACCTTCGCGCGGAACAACGAGTGGGCCATCGCGCCGCCGATCAAGGCCGCGGCGATGTTGTCGAGGAAGCTGGAGATCACGAAGACCATCACCAGCAGCAGGAAACCGCCCTTCCAGTCGTCCGGCAGGTAACGCG
>JAFLDU010000406.1 GCA_017309145.1 Zoogloea sp.
CCAGCCCATCGTCGATGCCCGAAGTGGCGAGGTGGTGAAGGCCGAGGCCCTTCTGCGCTGGAATCATCCGACCCTCGGTGCGGTACGGCCGGACGAGTTCATCGCCATTGCTGAGGAGAACGGCAGCATCCTCGATCTGGGTGCATGGGTATTGCAGGAGGCCTGCAACCTGTCCCGCGAGTTCAAGGCCCGCAGTGGCCGTCCCCTCCGGGTGTCGGTCAACGTGTCGGCCGCCCAGTTCAAGGACTCCGACCTTCCCCGCATCGTCGACCGGGCGCTGCGGCAGGCTGGCATCACGGCCGAGGAGCTCGAGCTGGAGATGACCGAGAGTGTGCTGGTGTCCCATATCGAAGCCGTCAATATGCGGATTGATGGGGCCAAGCAGCTGGGCATCAGCCTTGCACTGGATGATTTTGGAACCGGCTATTCGTCTCTCTCCTACCTGACCCGCTTCCCCTTCGACACCCTCAAGATCGATCGGGCCTTCGTCTCGCGCCTCCCCGACCATCCGCCCAGCCTGGAGCTGACCAAGGCGATCGTGGCCATGGCCAAGAGCCTGAACCTGAAGGTCGTCGCCGAAGGGGTGGAGAATGATCTGCAGGCCGTCACCCTGCGCAATATGGGGTGCGAGCACCTGCAGGGCTATCTGTTCGGCCGCCCGGTGGATCGTGCCACCTTCCTCGACAACTTCTCCGGCACATCCCACTGAAGCTGTTCCCAGGAGGTTTGCCGTTTCCGGATAACACGTCCCGTCTGGCGCTGGCTATGGTGTAGCCATGGGTCCGTCGCTACGGACCAGGTGGGGGCGGACATGGACGATAGGGGAAACGACAGCAGCGTGTCCAAGGGCTTTCTGGATGCCGGACGCCGCAAGTTCCTGATGCAGGGAGCGGGCAGCGCCTGTGCTGCGGGCGCGGTCAGCCTGGGCCTGATGGCCCATGTGCGATCCGCCAGGGCTCTGCCCGCCCAGGCCCTGCGGCCGCCCGGTGCCTTGCCCGAGGCCGCGTTCGACAGTGCTTGTGTGCGCTGCGGCCTGTGCGTGCGGGCCTGCCCTTTTGCCACCCTCAACCTGGCACCGGCGGGGGGTGGCATCCCCGTCGGTACGCCCTACTTCGAGGCTCGCAGCGTGCCCTGCGAGATGTGTTCCGACATTCCCTGCAAGGCGGCCTGCCCGACCGGTGCCCTGGCGCCCGGGCTGGACGATATCGCCCAGGCGCGGATGGGGGTGGCCGTGCTGGCCGACCCGGAGCGTTGCCTGAGCCTGCAGGGCATGCGCTGCGACGCCTGCTTCCAGGCCTGCCCCATCAAGGGCAAGGCGATCACCATGGAGCGCCTGACCCGACCCGGCGGGAAGACTGTCTTCATGCCCTCGGTGCATGCCGCCTGCACCGGCTGTGGCAAATGCGAGCACGACTGCGTGCCTCAGGTGGCGGTGATCCGCGTGATGCCCGAGGCCCAGGTGCGTGGCGAACTGGAGCGCGGCCGGCGGCGCAGCGAGGCCGCCCTGGGCATGCCCGTCGCCGACAGTCCGGCGGTCAGTGCGCCGCCCCGGCCCAAAACGCGATGAGCGCCCGTCCCTTCCTGGCCGACGCCCTGGCCCGCAAGGGGCGCTGGCTCAGCTATCGCTGGTTGATCCTGCGGCGCCTGTCGCAGGGGCTGGTGCTGGCCGGCTTCCTGGCCGGACCCTGCTGCGGGGTGTGGATCCTCGAGGGCAATCTGGCGTCCAGCCTGCTGTTGGGTCAGGTGCCCTTGGCCGACCCGTTCACCTTCGTGCAGTCCCTCGCTGCGGGGCACACCCCGGTGCTCCGGGCGATGCTCGGTGCGGCTCTCGTGGCGGGAGGCTATCTGCTGGTGGGGGGGCGTGCCTTCTGTGCCTGGGCCTGTCCGATCAATCCGCTGACCGACCTGGCCGGCTGGCTGCGCCGTCGCCTGGGCATCAAGTCGGGCTTCACGCCGTCCCGCAATTTCCGCCTGGCCTTGTTGCCGGCCTGCCTGCTGACGGCGTGGCTGACGGGCAGCCTGGCCTGGGAGTATGTCAATCCGGTCACCGGACTGATGCGTGGGCTGGCCTTCGGGCTGGGGTGGACCGGCGGGCTGGTGGGGGCGATCTTCCTGTTCGACCTGTTCGTGGTGCAGCGCGGTTGGTGCGGACATGTCTGTCCGATGGGTGCCTTCTACGGCCTGCTCGGCAAGGTCGCTGTGCTGCGGGTGAGTGCTCCGCGCCGCAGCGCATGTACGGACTGCATGGACTGTTTCACCGCCTGTCCCGAACCCCAGGTGATCCGCCCGGCCCTCAAGGGCAAGGGGACACCGGTGATCCTGGATTCCAACTGCACCACCTGTGGCCGATGCGTGGATGTGTGCGGCGAGAGGGTGTTCCGCCTCACCCATCGTTTCGACCGCAGTCTGGAAGAGGACGCCTCCCCTGCTCCGCCGCCGACCTGACTCATGCGCACGGCGCATGGGGTGATGAGTTTTATGCGCTTGTGGCACGTCTCTTCCGGCCCGGATACTGGCGCGCTGACCGCGGCTTGAGACCGTCGGCACACATCACAAGACGAGACGAGGAGACAGCCATGAGCGAGGCCGGCCAGCGCCTGAAAGTCCTGTTTGCGGGAGTCCTCGGACTCCTGCTGTTCCTGGGGGTG
>JAFLDU010000407.1 GCA_017309145.1 Zoogloea sp.
CTCTTCCTTCAGGCCCGGGTAGTCGCGCTCCATCACCGCCATGCAGATCGCCATGTGGCGGCCTTCGTCGCGGCCGATGTTCTTGAAGCCTTCCTTGAACACCGCCTCGCGGGAGTTTTCGTACATCTGCTTGAAGATCGTGGCGGCGGCGATCTCACCCATCAGGAAGGAGCTGAACAGCACGGCCAGGTCGTACTTGGGCACGGCCTGCTTGTAACCAGTCCAGTAGCGGCCGCCGTTGAAGTACAGCCAGCGCACGTTCTTCTGCAGGCGCTTGCCGAGCTCGGTCTTGGGTTCGTAGGTCAGCGGGTCCGGGTGGCCGAGCAGCTTGGTGATGGCCAGGCCGCACATGATCTCGTGGTTCTGCTCGTCGCGGGTCACCGAGAAGAAACACTTGCGCACCGGATCTTCCTCATGGACCTCATAAGTCTTGATCAGGGCTTCGGCAAACACCGGGGGGGCGGACGCGTCGAAGACCGACAGCAGGCTCCACCAGTAGGCGATGGATTCGCGCTCTTCCCAGGTGTAGCTGTCCAGGTCGAGGGTGTCCCAGGGCAGTTTCTCTGGATCCCAGTTCTCGCGCAGGGAGGCTTCCCACACTTCCTGCAGCTTCTTCGTCTTGCTGTTCCAGGACAGGGGATAGATGTTGGGCTGCGGGGTTTCCGGCGGGAACTCCATCTTGTCGGCAAAACGTTCCTTGTGGCTGGCCATGTGACTCCTCCTTTGGTTGATCCGTCTGAATGCGGTTGGCGTGCAAACCCATACGGTTTGTGAGGTTAATAATGATACAAGTTAAACATTAACGTCAACAATTTTGTATCGCTTTTAAGTTTGGCTGGATTGGCGTTTTTCTGCTGTGCACCATCGAATTATCCAAAAATCGAGATCAAAAACCACCTAACTTATTGTTTTATTTGACTTTGAAAATGGTAAACAAATTCCTCATAAAGAAATTTTCTGAGAAGCTAGCAGAAAAAATTGATACCAAGCATTGACATAGATCAGATGAATTTGTAACGTTTGCTCCAGTAGAACAAACCCAACCGGAGACAGACGCATGACGCATCCCCTGTTCGAAAAGCACCGTGCAACCCTGGAGGGCGCCCTCGGTGCCATCGCCACCCGTTCCTACTGGTCGGCTTTCCCGGAGATGCCCAGCCCAAAGCTCTACGGCGAGACCGCCCCCGATGACGGCAAGCGCGCCTTCGAGGCGCATCTGGGCAAGCCGTTCGAGCTGGGGCAGCCGGGGCAGGGGGGCTGGCATGGCGGTGAATCCTCGCCCTATGGCATCGAGCTGGGCGTGAGCTACCCCGTGTGTGATCCGGAGGCGCTCATTGCCGCCGGCCTCGAGGCCATGAAGGGCTGGCAGGCGGTGGGCGCAGAGGGGCGCACCGGCATCTGTCTCGAGATCCTCGAGCGCCTCAACAAGCAAAGCTTCGAGCTGGCTCATGCGGTGATGATGACCACCGGCCAGGGCTGGATGATGGCCTTCCAGGCCGGCGCGCCCCACGCCCAGGACCGCGGCCTCGAGGCCGTCGCCTATGCCTGGCGCGAGCAGAGCTTCGTGCCCGCCGAGACGGTCTGGGAGAAGCCCCAGGGCAAGAACCCGGCGCTGGTCATGAAGAAGCACTTCCAGATCGTCGGTCGTGGCATCGGCCTGGTGATCGGCTGCGGCACCTTCCCGACCTGGAACACCTATCCGGGCCTCTTCGCGGCGCTGTCCACCGGCAACGCGGTGATCGTCAAGCCCCACAGCAACGCCATCCTGCCGGCCGCCATCACCGTGCGCACGATCCGCGCCGTGCTGGCCGAGAACGGCATCGACCCCAACCTGGTGAGCCTGTGCGTCACCGACAAGCGCGCCACCACCCAGGCGCTGGCCACCCATCCGGCGGTCAAGTCGGTCGACTTCACCGGCGGCAACGTGTTCGGCCAGTGGCTGATCGACAACTGCCGCCAGGCCCAGGTGTATGCCGAACTGGCCGGTGTGAACAACATCGTCATCGACTCCACCGACAGCTACAAGGCGATGCTGGGTAACCTGGCCTTCACCCTGTCCCTGTACTCGGGCCAGATGTGCACCACCTCCCAGGCCCTCTTCGTGCCGGCCGGCGGGATCCAGACCGAGGACGGCCCGAAGAGCTACGACGAGTTCTGCGCCGACCTGGCCAAGGCCATCGAGCGTTTCCTGTCCAAGCCCGAGGTTGCCCACGCCGTGCTGGGTGCGATCCAGTCCGCTGACACCGCCGAGCGCGTCGAGCTCGCCAACAGCGGCGCCCTGGGCAAGGTGGTGCTGGCCTCCACGGCCCTCGCCAACCCCGACTTTCCGGCCGCCAAGGTGCGTACCCCGGTGCTGCTGGCCTGCGACGCGGCTGACGAAAAGGCCTACATGGAAGAGCGCTTCGGCCCGATCAGCTTCATCGTCAAGGTGGCCGACACGGCGGCCGGCATCGCCCTGTCCGAGCGCGTGGTGAGCACGCACGGCGCCCTGACCGCCGGCGTCTATTCCACCAAGCAGGACGTCATCGACGCGATGACCGAAGCCACCTGGCGCAGCAAGGTCGCCCTGTCGATCAACCTCACCGGCGGCGTCTTCGTCAATCAGTCAGCGGCCTTCTCCGACTACCACGGTACCGGCGGCAACCCGGCGGCCAACGCGTCCTACGCCGATTCGGCCTTCGTCGCC
>JAFLDU010000408.1 GCA_017309145.1 Zoogloea sp.
ATCTTGCCGTGGGAGGTGAGGCCTGCCTTGAGGCCCACCACCCGGCTGCCGCGGGCCAGTTTGCGGCGCAGGATCTCGGCCTGGATCGCATAGGCGTCATCCCAGTCCATGTCGGGGTGGGCCTCGGTGATCTTGGTGACCTCACGGGCCTCCAGTTCGGCGTTCTCGAGCAGTTCCGCCAGGTCGGCGATGGTCTTTTCATTGAGGTTCATGTGCTTGGATCCTTGTTCAGACGAAGCGGACGGAACAGCCGCCGATGTCGCCGATGGCAATGCGCAGGTTGTCGCCGGCTGCAACCGGCACCATGGCGCCGAGGGCGCCGGAGAGCACGATGTCGCCGGCCTTCAGGGAAATGCCCAGGCTACCAAGGGTGTTGGCGAGCCAGACCACGGCGTTGATGGGAGAGGCCATGGTGGCGGCGCCAGCGCCGGTCACCACGACATCGCCGTTCTTCTCCATGGCCATGCCGCACAGGCTCAGGTCCAGGTCGCGGATATCGACGAGTTGGTCGCCCAGCACGAAAACGCCGCAGGAGGCGTTGTCTGCCACCGTGTCCTGGATCTTGATCTGCCAGTTCTCGATACGTGAATCGACGATCTCGAAACAGGCCATCACCCCCTCGGTGGCCGCCAGGACATCGGCGGCTGTGACGCCGGGTCCCTTCAGCTCGCGATTGAGCAGAAAGGCGATCTCGCCCTCTGCCTTGGGCTGGATGAGGGTGTCGATGGGGATCGACTCCCCCTCGTTGTAAACCATGCCGTCGAGCAGGTAGCCAAAGTCGGGCTGGCCCACGCCGAGCATGTTCATCACGGCCTTGCTGGTGACGCCGATCTTGCTGCCGATGATCCGTTCGCCGCGTTCGATCCGGCGGGCGATCATCCGCTGCTGGACCTGATAGGCGTCGGCCAGGCTCATCTCGGGGTGGCTGCGGGTCAGAGGGGGAATCGGGCGGCGCGTGCGCAGGGCTTCGTAAAGCGCGTCGCCCAGGGCGTCCAGGGTGCTTTTATCCATGGATTCGCTCCGCCGGATCACAGCTTGATGCAGATGTTCTTGAGTTCGGTGTAGAACTCAAGGGAATGGACGCCGCCCTCGCGGCCGATGCCGGATTGCTTGGCGCCGCCGAAGGCGGTACGCAGATCGCGCAGGAACCAGCTATTCACCCAGGCGATGCCCACTTCCATCTGTTGGGCGACGCGGTTGGCGCGGGAGACATTGCTCGTCCAGATGGCGGTGGCCAGGCCATAGACGTTGTCATTCGCCTTGGCCAGTACCTCTTCCTCAGTGTCGAAGGGGGCGATGTGGCAGCACGGCCCGAAGATCTCCTCCTTGATGACGCGGGCTGTTTCGGGGAGACCCGTCCAGATGGTGGGCTGGACCCAGCAGCCGTCCCTGAGGTGCTCCGGCATGTCGGGAATGCCGCCGCCGGTCACCACGGTGGCACCCTCTTCGGCGGCGATGCGCATGTAGGACAGGACCTTGTTCTGGTGTTCCTTGCTGACCAGGGGGCCCATGTTGGTGCTGGGGTCTTCGGGCACGCCGATCTTGAGGTTTTCGGCACCGGCCTTCATGGCCGCCACGAACTTGTCGAAGATCGGGCGTTCGACATACACCCGCTCGGTGCCCAAGCAGACCTGGCCACAGTTGGCGAAGCAGGAGCGCAGGGTGCCTTCGATGGCTGCGTCGAAGTCGGCGTCGGCGAACACGATCGCTGCGTTCTTGCCGCCCATCTCCAGGGACACCGGCCGGGAGCCGTTGGCCGCGGCCTTCATGATGATCTCGCCGGTACGGGTTTCGCCGGTGAAGGTCAGGGCATTGACGCCCGGATGGGTGGTCAGGAACTCACCCGCAGAGTTCGGTCCGAAGCCGTGCACCACGTTGTAGACCCCCTTGGGGATCCCGACTTTGTTCATCACTTCGCCGAGCAGTGCGGCAGTGCGGGGGGTCTCCTCGGAAGGCTTGACCACCACGGTGTTGCCGCAGGCCAGCGCCGGGCCGACCTTCCAGGTCATCAGCAGCAGGGGCAGGTTCCAGGGGCAGATCACGCCGATGACACCGACCGGCGAGCGGTAGGTGTAGTTGATGGCGGTGCTGCCGTCGGGGGTGGCCGTCTCGAAGAATTCGCCGGAGACGTTCTTCACCATGTCGGCGAAGACCTTGAAGTTGGCGGCGCCGCGGGGGATGTCGATGTGGGAGGCGAGGCTGCGGGGCTTGCCCGTGTCCGCGCACTCCGCTTCCAGAAATTCTTCAAAACGGTTGTTGATCTCGACGACCAGGGCTTCCAGCAGTTCAACACGCTGTGCCAGGGTCATCTTGCCCCAGGGGCCCTTCAGGGCGGCCTGGGCGGCTGCGACCGCCGCATCCACTTCGGCCTTGCCGGCTTCGGCGACCTGGCCGATCACGGCGTTGTTGATCGGGTTGCGGTTCTCGAACCAGCGGTCGGTGGAGACGTACTCGCCATTGATGAAGTTGAGGATCTCTTTTTGCATTGTCGTGGTGTCCTTTTCGTGGGGAGGGAGTGCTTGCGGGGTGGGGTGTGCTCAGCTCACCACGGAGAGGAAGCGCTCGTTGAGCTTGCGGTCGTGGTAGAAGATCCCGGTGCCGACCTCTTCGAAGGTCCAGGTGAGGGGCTGGTGATCGGGGTAGAAGTCGTAGCCTCCGGAGAAGGTCTCGAAGCGGT
>JAFLDU010000409.1 GCA_017309145.1 Zoogloea sp.
CGCCCTTCTACCTGCGCAGGCCAGCCTGGTGCGAGCAATGGCCGGCCCTCGCCGAAGCGGCCCTGGCACTGGACGACGCTTCCCTGGCCACCCTGGCCGACCACCCGGACGCGCTGTATGCCTGGCTGACCCGCCACTTCCCGGACGCCCCGCGGCTGGCCGCCCTGTGCGACCTGCCCGCCCTGCCCGCCCGCGAGCTGGCCCCCACCAGCCCGCATTTCGACTGGGAGATCCCGCAGCGCAAACGCCAGCAGATCGAAGCCTTCGCCCGGCATGCCCCGGCCTCGTCCGCCCCCCTGCTGGAGTGGTGCGCCGGCAAGGGCCACCTGGGCCGGCGCCTGGCCGTCAGCGACCAGCAGCCGGTGAGCTCCCTGGAGATCGACGCCGCCCTCTGCGAGGATGCCCTGCGCCTGGCCCGGCGGGCGCGCATCGAGCAGACGGTGGTCTGCGCCGACGCCCTGGCGGCAGGCTCCCGCCCCCTGCTGAAGGGGCGCAGCGTGCTGGCCCTGCATGCCTGCGGCGAACTGCACCGGACCCTGGTGCGCCATGCCGCCCATGACGAGGCCCACGCCTACCGCCTCGCTCCCTGCTGCTATTACCGCGGCGCCCAGGACGGCTACCGCCCGCTCAACCGGTACGCCGACCTGCCGCTGGACGGCAACGCCCTGCGCCTGGCCGTCACCGAGACCGTCACCGCAGCCCGGCGCATCCGCGACCGGCATGCCCGCGACCAGGCCTGGAAGCTCGGCTTCGTCGCCCTGCGCAACGCCATCCTCGGGGAAGCTGTCCGCCCTTTCAAGCCGGTGCCGGGCAGCTGGCTGTCGGGCGACTTCACCGACTACTGCCGGCGTCTCGCCGCACGGGAAGGCCTGCCCCTGGAGAACGGGCTCGACGCGGCCCGCTGGCTTGCCGCTGGCGAACAGCGCTACCGGGAAGTGCGTCGCCTGGAGCTGGTCCGCCACGCCTTCCGCCGCCCGCTGGAGATCTGGCTCGCCCTGGACGTGGCGCTGGGTCTGGAGGAGGCAGGCTTCCAGGCCCGCCTCGGCACCTTCTGCGAACGCAGCCTGACGCCCCGCAACCTCATGGTGGTGGCGGAACGCTAGGGGCGTGGCCCGCCGGGCCGCGTCAGATGCCCTGCACGCAGTCCCTCCGGGCAGCCCCCTGGCCGAGGAAGACTACGCCCAGCGCAGCCGCGGCCAGTACCGCACCGGCAACGGGAATGGCGGCGTAGCCGAGACCGAGGTCGATCACCAGGCCGCCCAGTGCGGCTCCCAGGGCGTTGCCCAGATTGAAGGCACCGATATTGACCGACGAGGCCAGGCCGGGCGCCTGACTGGCGGCCTGCATCACGCGCATCTGCACGGACGGCGCAATGCCGAAGGCCGCGGCGCCCCACACCACCAAACCGATGGCGGCCCCCATCTGCGTGTGGAGCACCAGAGGCAGGCCGGCCATCACGATGACCTGCACCGTCAGGATCAGCTTGCTGGCCCCGTCCAGCGACCAGTTGGCCAGGCGGCCGCCAATACTGTTGCCCAGCGTGAAGCCGATGCCGATCAACACCAGGGTAAAGGCCACGAAGCCGGGACTTGCCCGAGTGATGTCGGCCAGGATGGCAGCCACGTAGGTATAGAGGGTGAACATCGCTCCCGACCCGAGCACGGTGGTCGCCAACGCCAGCAACACCGGCCGCCGGCTCAGCACGGCCAGTTCGCGGCGCACCGCAGGGCGGTTACCCGGCTTACCGGGGGGCAGGGCCAACCACAGGGCGACGATGGTGAGCAGGCCAAGGACGGCGGTACCGCCCATCGCCAGGCGCCAGCCCAGCTGCTGACCGATCCAGGTGGCCGCCGGTACACCGCCGACATTGGCGATGGTCAGCCCCATGAACATGGCCGCGATGGCGCTGCCCTGCTTCTCCCGGGGCACCACGCTGGCCGCCACCACGGCCCCGATCCCGAAGAAGGCACCATGACTGAGGCTGGTCACCAGCCGCGACAGCAGCAGCGTCTCGTAACCCGGCGCCAGCGCCGACAGCAGGTTGCCAAGGGTGAAAATCAGCATCAGCAGCATCAAGGCCGCCCGCTTGCCGATGCGGGCCAGCAGCAGGGTCATGACCGGCGCCCCGAGCATGACACCGACGGCATAGGCGGAGACCAGCATGCCCGCAGTGGGGATGCTGACCCGCATGTCATCGGCAATGACGGTGATCAAGCCCATCGGTGTGAACTCGGTGGTCCCGATGGCAAAGGCCCCGATGGCCAGGGTGAACAGGGTGACGGCAGGACTCATGGCAGGCTCGGGAGAAGTCGTTGAGGGGGCCCCCCGGGTGCCAGGTCAGGTAGCCCGGCGCGGCTATGACCACGGCACGGGGCCCCGCCGGGTCCTTGCAGAGAGAGGCAGCAGGTCGCCATTGTCCCAGAACGGTTAGCGCCGATCAGGCGGCCCAACCTGAACACTCTGTTGGCCCACGCCTCAACAATGCGCCCCTGGCGCGTCGCGGGCGCGCCACTGCGATCCGGAAGGGGATCCACTTGGCGGAAGGCCCGGTCGACCTGGCCGGAAGGCAAGTCGATCAGATAAATCAATTAACCGATACAAGGATTCTTGTATTCTAGCTACCC
>JAFLDU010000410.1 GCA_017309145.1 Zoogloea sp.
CAAGGTGCTCCGCTGCAACTTCGCCAACGGCGACATGGTCGGCCACACCGGCAACTTCCGCGCCGCCACCATGGCCGTCGAGGCCGTCGATCTGGCCCTCGCGCGCCTGCTGCCCGCCATCGAGGCGGCCGGCGGCGTGGCCCTCATCACCGCCGACCACGGCAACGCCGACGAGATGTTCGAACTGGATAAAAAGACCAAGCAGCCCGCCCAGAACAAGGACGGCAGCTTCAAGGCCAAGACGGCGCACACCCTCAACCCGGTGCCGCTGGTGCTGTTCGACAAGGTGACCGGCGGCAAGCTGGGCCTCAAGCAGACGGAAACCGCCGGCCTCTCCAACATCGCCGCCACCGTCGCCAATCTGGTCGGGCTCGAGAAGCACGCCAAGTGGGACGACAGCGTGCTCGACGTGAAGTAAGCGGGCTCCAGTCGCAGACGCAGGGGCGTGCATCGAAAGGTGCACGCCCTTTTTTCTTGCCCGTCGTCAGGGCGTCATCTTGCGGAGACGCGCATCATTGCTGCGTTTCAGCGGATTGATGGGTGAGGCGCCCGCGATCCGCTGCTGCTATCATTCGCTCGTCAAAAGGCAAACCGTTCGGAAACGACGGGACGCAAAGCCATGGGCCTTCACCGCACGCGGAAAGGTTGCCAGGTTGCCAGTCATCATCGCCATGAGGCCATGGCCACGTCTGCCCGTCCCCTTCCGATCGCTTCCTTTTGCTTGGGAACCGATGAATCTTTCCGGAAGGAGCGGCAATGGGCTGGACAACAGACTCCCTGATCAAACTCGTAGAGCACATCGACCTGCCCGGGCACGACCGGATGGTGCGCACCCTCCGGCGCTGGGCGTGGTTATGCGCCGGGCTCGGCGGCCTGTTTGCCGCGCTGTTCTGGACGGGCATTGCCGCCGCAGGCGGGCTGCGCGGCCAGTGGCTCATCGCGACCGGCATGGGGCTGCTGCCCGCGCTGATCCTGTTGTCGCGCTACCGCGACGTCTTTGACCGCGTTGCGCTCAATGCCCTCAATCGGGTTGGCGTCACCGTCGCCACGCTGCTGGCGGCGCTGTGCCTCATCGTCGGGGCGCTGCTCGGCACCCGCGAGGCCGACGCCGTGATGTACGCGCTGATCTACGGTGCGGCGGGCGGCGTCGGGGGCTACGTCGCGGGCATGTTCATCAACATGTTTGCCGAGCTGGCTGTCCGGTTGGTGCCCAGCCTGTGCCTGCTGCCCGGCTGGCTGTTGTCCCTGCCGCTCGTCTGGCTACTGTGCGTACTCAACAACTTCCTCATCCGGCGGCGCTTTCCCGAATGGCGGCGTGGCAAGGTGCAAGTGGTCAAACTCAGCACGCAGGGCGCGGCGATCGTCAGCCCGGGCCACGCGCCCCTGTTTGTTGCCTCGCCCGCGCTACGGCGTGACGGGAAGGCCGACGCGCAGGGGATTCCCCGCTTCAACCAGACCGAGCTGCTCTCCAATCCAACCCACGTGGGTGCCGTGATGACGGCAGCCGCGGCCGCCGCTGCGGCCAGCTACGCCGCCGGCGACATCGAGTTTGATCATGCGCCGGCGATGCAGTGGTTCAACCCCGCCACCGGCCTGCCGATGCTGGGCGACATGCCCGGCGGCATCGATGTGGGCGGCACGCTGTGGTGCGACCCCGGCATCGGCACAGATTTCAGCGGTGGTGCCACCTACGATTTCTCCGGCGGCGGCCACGCCGGCGATTCGTTCTGATCCGACTCCCCCGCAATGCCCGACCACGCACATCCACCCGAAAGCATGAGAAGCATGAAGAAGACTGCCTGCCTGATGATGATCTCCGCGGCCCTGGCCGGCTGCGCCACCAATGTCGCGAAGCGCAACCCGGTGCCCGAACAGGCCCAGCGCAGTGCCTTTGGCCATGAAATACCGGCCGGCGCGCCGCTGGACACCCAGAAGATCGTCAGTTCGCAACACCCCGGCGTGCATCGCGCGATGGCTGCAGCGCCGTGGCGCGTCGCCCACTTCCGCCCCAACCTCAACCTCCCCGAGATCATCAACGCCGAGCTGATCAACGACACCCTGTCGGAAGAGAAGGCCGCCACCCTCAACCGCCAGCTGGCCCGCAGCGAAGCGGTGCTGGTGACCCTGCCGCGCCTCACGCTGCTGCCCTGCGATGAAGGCTGCGTGGGCAACCCCGACTACGACAAGATGGCAAAGCGCTTCCTCGATGCCTACAACGACATGGCCCGCGGCCCGGCGGTCGCCACCCGCGGCGAGATGAAGGTGAAGGTGCGGTGGTTCCGCAAGAAGAGCTTCCTCGAGGGCGTCAATCCGCTGTCCCTCGGCCAGCAGGCCTTCGGCATCGAGTTTCCCATTGAGGGCAACATGCTCACCCTGAGCGCCAGCAGCTTTGGCGACAAGGCCAAGATCGAGGATTGCGTCGACAGCGTCGCCATCAAGTTCAAGCTCGGGGTGATCTTTCCGGTCTCGCTGGGCCTGCGCAACCACTACACCGTCACCCTCGACCCCCACTACGACGGATTACTTGGAAAGTATTCCAAGAAATCCTGGCGCAAGTTCATCACCTGTAAGCGTTTTGTTGGAGTTGCTGCTCTCTCTCTCTCTCTCTCTCTCTCTCTCTCT
>JAFLDU010000411.1 GCA_017309145.1 Zoogloea sp.
TGAGCTGGGCGAGCTGACCCGCAGTTTTCTGGCGATGAACGATGCGGTGACCCAGAAGATCCGCGAGATCAACGAGATCAACGTATCCCTGTCTCAGGCCAAGGAGGTCGCGGAGGCGGCGAGCCGGGCCAAGAGCACCTTCCTGGCCAACATGAGCCACGAGCTGCGGACGCCGATGAGTGCCATCATCGGCATGACCAACATCGCCCTGCGTAACGTGCCCGAGGATGTTCCGCTGCAGGATCAGCTCGGCAAGATCGATCAGGCCTCGCGGCACCTGCTGCACGTCATCAACGACATCCTCGACATCTCCAAGATCGAGGCCGAGCGGTTGTCCCTGAATCCGGTGAGCTTTCAGCTCGGCGAGGTGGTGGAGAACCTGCTGAGCCTGATGGGCCACAAGGCCCGCCGCAAGGGCCTCGAGCTGCGTGTGGATCTGGCGCCGGAGCTCGCGCGGGGGGTCTTCCTCGGTGATTCCCTGCGTCTGGGGCAGATCCTGCTCAACTTCGTCAGCAACGCCATCAAGTTCACACCCCGCGGCACGATCACCGTGCGGGCCCGGCTCGTCGAGGAGGGCTCCGCCGGCGTGCTCCTGCGTTTCGAGGTGCAGGATACCGGCATCGGCATCAGCGACGTGGATCAGCAGCGTCTGTTCACGCCCTTCGAGCAGGCCGACAGCTCGATGACCCGCGCTTACGGTGGGACCGGCCTGGGCTTGGCCATCAGCAAACGGCTGGCCCAGCTGATGGGAGGCACGGTCGGCCTGGAGAGCACCCTGGGTGAGGGCAGCACCTTTTGGTGCACCGTGCTGCTGGAGAGAAGCCCGGAGGGCATGTCCAGGCTGCAGTTGGAGGGGCAGGGCGCGTCGGCCGGGCTGCTGCACGCCCGCCATGCCGGCACCCGCATCCTGCTGGCCGAGGATGAACCGATCAACCAGGAGGTCTCCCGAGACATGCTGGAGGGGGCCGGCCTGGTGGTGGATCTGGCCGAGGACGGCCTGGCGGCGGTCGAGCTGGCTCGCATGCACCGCTACGCGCTGATCCTGATGGACATGCAGATGCCGAACATGAACGGCGTGGATGCGACCCGTGCGATCCGCGCCCTGGACGGCTATGCCGACGTCCCCATCCTGGCGATGACTGCCAATGCCTTCAACGAGGATCGGCTGGTGTGCATCGAGGCCGGCATGAATGATCACATCGGCAAGCCGGTGCGGCCCGAGCTGCTGTTCAGCACCCTGCTGAAATGGCTGGAGGCACCCGTGGCCTGAATGGACGGCGCGCTTCATGAACCGCTTCGATGACCCCGCGACGGGCTGCATCTCGGTGCGGGCCCTGCACCGCGTCCGCACGCTCACCGTGCGCGACGATGCATTGGTCTGGGTCCGCAAGGGCAGCAAGACGCTGCTCGGTGCCGACGGGCCCCGCGAGGTCGGGGCCGGGCAGGTGGTGGTGCTGGCCCGCGGCAGTTGCTGGGACGTGATCAACGACCCCCGCCCCGATGGAAGCTACGAGGCGCACATCCTGCAGTTCGGCGACGCGGCCTTGAGCCGCTTCGCCGCGCGCCACGGCGGAGACTTTCCCCTCGCGCCCCTGCGCGGCTGCCAGGTGCTGAGCCCGGCGGGCGGGCTGACTGCCTGCCTGACGCGGACCCTGGACGGCCTGGCCGAGTCTGGGGTGTCCCCGGCACTGCGCCAGCACCGGGTCGAGGAAGTCCTGCTGATGCTGGCGGAAGCTGGCTGTCTGCTGCAGCCCCGCGGCGCGCCCGACTGGCCCGAGCGGGTGCGTCGCCTGATCCTTGGCCGGCCCCATGCGGTGTGGACGGTCGAGGCCATTGCCGAAGTCTGCCAGGTCAGTGCCAGCACCCTCCGCCGGCGTCTGGCCGATCAGGGCCTGAGCTGCGCCGCCCTGGTGCGCGAGGTGCGTCTGGAGCTCGGGCTGGGCTTGCTCCAGACCACCGGGCTGCCGGTGGGGGAGATCGCCGCCCGTTGTGGTTACGATTCCCACAGCCGGTTCACGGCGGCCTTCCGGGCCCGCTTCGGATTTGCACCGTCCCGTTTGCGCGAGGCTGGCTGACTGTTCCGGCACAGATTCCGGTCCGGGCGGGCTAGGGGCTCCGCCGGAGAGGCGCGAGAATGGCGGCTCCTGCGGAGCGCACCCAGCGCTTCGCCCGCCGAGAAAGGAGCCCAGCCCATGACCTCACCCCTTCGCCCTCTGGCCCTGACTGCCGCCGAGATGCCGCCGCGCTGCACCCCGTCGTCCTATCCCCCCGAGTTTGTGCAGCGCCTGGCCGGGCGGGTGAAGCGCCCCCTGGGCGATGCCTTCGGGCTGCGCAATTTCGGCGTGAACCTGACCCGCCTGCCACCCGGCGCCAGGTCGGCGCTGCGTCATGCCCACCTTACCCAGGATGAGTTCATCTATGTGTTGGAGGGCTGCCCTGCCCTGGTGACCGACGCTGGCACGACCCGCCTGGCGCCAGGCATGTGCGCCGGCTTTCCGGCGGGGGAAAATTCAAGTGTTCGTTGATGAGCGAGCTTCGCATACTCGGCATTATATCGCCCTTAAAAATAAGATAATACACTTAAGAAT
>JAFLDU010000412.1 GCA_017309145.1 Zoogloea sp.
AGCGGTCTTCGCCATAGAAGCGGGCCAGGTTGGAGAGCACCTGACTGATCTGCGGCAGCCCGGCGAGATCGGCCCAGGCCAGCGGGCCACGGGGGTAATTGACCCCCAGACGCATGGCGTTGTCGGCGCCGGTGGCGTCGCAGACGCCCTGATTCACCGCATCGGCGGCCTCGTTGGCGAGCATGGCCACGGTGCGCATCACCGCGAGCCCCGGCACATCGCCCAGGCGTGACACCGTGAAGCCGGCCGCCTGCAGCAGCCCGACCACAGCCCCCACCGCCGGGGCGAAGCAGCCCTGGGCCGCGCTGACGGCCACCCGGGTAGCGCTGGTGTAGTCGAGGGCCAGGTCGATCAGCACAGTGTTGGGAATACCGCTCTCCGCGGCACGCTGGGTGGCGGTGCGCCCGTCGGTGACGAAGAGCACGGCGTCCCCGACCCGGGCGATACGCTCGTCGCCGGTATCACCCCAGGCATAGGCCACGCCCCGTTCGTGCAGGCGGTCGGCCAGGGCCAGGGCGGCGGCACTTTCACCATAGAGATGGATGTCGGTCGGCGCGGGCTGGGCGACCATGCTCTTCGGCTGGGGCTTCTCGGCACCTTCCCGGTAATCGTAGAAGCCGCGCCCGGACTTGCGACCGTAGAAGCCGGCGTCCACCAGCTCCTGCTGGATCAGCGACGGGGTGAAGCGGGCATCGTTGTAGAAGGCGTTCCACACCGAGCGGGTCACGGCGAAGTTCACGTCGTGGCCGATCATGTCCATCAGCTCGAAGGGCCCCATGCGGAAGCCGCCCGCCTCGCGCATCACCGCGTCGAGGGTGGCGCAGTCGGCGCCCCCTTCGTTGAGGATGCGCAGGGCCTCGGCGTAATACGGCCGGGCCACCCGATTGACGATGAAGCCCGGCGTGGAGCGGGCATGCACCGGTGTCTTGCCCCAGGCCGCGGCGGTGGCGAACAG
Organism: Zoogloea sp.; assembly: GCA_017309145.1. GTDB lineage: Bacteria > Pseudomonadota > Gammaproteobacteria > Burkholderiales > Rhodocyclaceae > Zoogloea. The sequence goes on from JAFLDU010000412.1 coordinate 956, forward strand.
GGTGTCGGCCACGGCCTTGTCGGTGGCCAGGCCGGAGACGATCTCCACCAGGGCCATCAGCGGGGCCGGGTTGAAGAAGTGCAGGCCGGCCAGGCGCTCGGGGCGCTTCAGCGCGGCACCGATGGCGGTGACCGAGATGGACGAGGTGTTGGTGCCGAAGATGCAGTCTGGCGTGACGATGTCTTCCAGGTCGCGGTAGAGCTTCTGCTTGGCCTCCAGGTTTTCGACGATGGCCTCGACCACCAGGGCGGCGTCGGCCAGGTCGGTGAGCTGCTCGACGGCGATCAGACGGGCGCCAGCGGCCTGCGCGGCCTCGGAACTCATCTTGCCCTTGTCGGCCAGCTTGGCGAACTGGGCCTGGATGCCGGCCACGGCCTTGGCGGCCGCCTCGGGACGGTTGTCGAGGAGCTTCACCACATGGCCTGCGGCGGCGGCCACCTGGGCGATGCCAGCGCCCATGGCGCCGGTGCCGACCACGGCGATCACGGATTGGGTTGAAAGGGCCTGGCTCACGGTCATTCCCCGGTGAACTTCGGAGCGCGCTTTTCCATGAAGGCCGCCACGCCTTCGGCGTAGTCGGGGCTCCAGCCCAGTTCGCGCATGAAGCCGCCCTCGAAGGAGAGCTGCTGCTCCAGGGTATGGCCGGCCGCGGCATGCATGGCCTGGCGGGTCCGCACCAGGGCCTTGGTGGGCATGCTGGCAAGCTGGCCTGCCATCGCATCGACCTTGGCGGCGAACTCGGCGTCGTCGTAGGCAGCCCAGATCAGGCCCCACTCGGCGGCCTTCTCGGCGGGCAGCTTGTCGGCCAGCAGGGCCAGGCCCATGGCGCGGGCCATGCCGACGCGCTGGGGCAGGAACCAGGTGCCGCCGGTGTCGGGCACCAGGCCGATCTTGCTGAAGGCCTGCAGGAAGGAGGCGGACTTGCTGGCCACCACCAGGTCACAGGCCAGGGCCACGCTGGCCCCCGCTCCTGCCGCGATGCCATTCACCGCGGCGATGGTGGGCACCCGCAGGTTCTGCAGGCGCAGTACCAGGGGCTTGTAGTTCTTCTCGACCACGTTGCCGATGTCCGGCATGCCCCCGCTGGGGGTGCGGGCCATGTCCGGGTCGGCCAGATCCTGGCCGGCACAGAAGGCACGACCGGCGCCGGTCAGGACCAGCACACGGACAGACTTGTCCTCCTGGATGCGATCCAGCGCGTCGCGCAGTTCGGCGTGCATCTCGCCGGTGAAGCTGTTGAGCTTGTCGGGGCGGTTGAGGGTCAGGCGAGCGACGCCCTCGGTGATCTCGAACAGAATGTTCTTGAATGTCATTCAAATCTCCTGAACTCGTGCAGAAATCGTAGCGAGCCCGTTCAGGCCGGTTCGAGAAGCGCAGCCGTACTCATGTATGGCGAGCATTGCAGGGCCGGGATGGGCGGGCGCAGTAGATTTATGCGCGGGTTCAAACGTGGTAACGGCGCTGGATCACGCGGAAGCGGTTGGCGACGAAGGCCGAATCGGCGTAGGACGCGTTGGCCGCCGGGTTGCCGCCGGTACCGTGGTAGTCGGAGAAGGCCGCCGACTGATTGACGAAGACGCCACCGGTCAGGTTGATCGACAAGGCGACCTTGCTGCGCC
>JAFLDU010000413.1 GCA_017309145.1 Zoogloea sp.
GAGAGCATCGCCCAGCCCGCCGGCGACAAGGAGGCCTTCCTGGCCCTGCTGCGCCAGGCCGAGGCCGTCCGCGACGAACCTGGCAGCCCGCGCAGTCTGGCCAACGAGGTGATGCGTCGCCGCGCACGCTGGCTGATCGACAACGCCGACGACCTGTTCTGAGCCTGCCCCACCCGACCGTTGTTTCCGCCCGCCTCCAGGAAGACGCCATGATCGCTATCGGCCGCATCGCCGCCCTCGCCACCCTCACCCTCAGCCTGCTCGCGTCCTCCCCGGCCCTGGCCGCCGGTCAGCTGCGCATTGGCACCCTGGCCCCCAAGAACTCCCTGTACCACCGCCAGCTGATGGAGGTGGGCGAGGCCTGGCGCAATGCCGAGGGCGACGGCGCCAAATACCTCATCTACCCGGACGGCAGCCAGGGCGGCGAGACCGACATGGCCCGCCGGATGCGCATCGGCCAGCTCCAGGGCGCCTTGCTGTCGGTGGTGGGCCTGCGCGAGATCGAGCCTTCCATCGCCGCCCTGCAGAGCATGCCCTTGCTCTTCCGCAGTTGGGAGGAAGTGGACTACGTGCGTGAGAAGATGCGCCCGGCGATGGAAAGGAAGTTCCTCGACAAGGGCTTTGTGGTGCTGGCCTGGGGCGATGCCGGGTGGGTGCGCTTCTTCTCGAAAGAGGCGGCCCAGCGGCCCGACGATTTCCGCAGGATGAAGTTCTTCGCCTGGGCCGGTGAGAGCGAGCAGCAGGAGATCATGAAGAGCCTCGGCTATACGCCGGTGCCCCTGGAGACCAGCGACATCCTGCCCTCGATCCAGACCGGCATGATCAACGCCGTGCCCGCCACGCCCTACTTCGCCCTGGCCAGCCAGGTCTACAACACCGCTCCGCACATGCTCGACATCAACTGGGCGCCCATCGTCGGGGCCCTGGTGGTCACCAAGAAGAGCTGGGACGAGATGAGCCCGGCCGCCCGCGAGGCCCTGCGCAGCGCCGGCGAGAAGGCCGGCCTGCAGATGCGCACCCGGGCCCGCCAGGAGGTCGATGAAGCCGTCGAGGCCATGAAGAAGCGCGGCCTGCAGGTACACCGCCCGACCCCCGAGCAGATGAAGGAATGGAACGAGCTTGCCGACAAGCTCTATCCGCGGATCCGCGGCCGCATGGTCCCCGCCGAGACCTTCGACGAAGTCTTCGCCCTGCTCAAGGCCTATCGCGCCGGCCAGCGCTAAGCCCCTCCACCGTCCGAAACCCATGCGCCGCCTGACCGCCTTCGACGAAGCCATCGCCTCCTGCGCCCTGGCCCTGATGACCCTCATTCCGCTGGTGGAGATTGCCTTGCGCCCCCTGCACGGCAAGGGCATCGACAACGCACCGCTGCTGGTGCAGCACCTCGGGCTGGCGCTGGCCATGTTCGGCGCCATCCTGGCAGAGCGGGGCGGCCACCTGACGACCCTCGGCAGCGGCCTGTCCGGATCCCTCAACCCGGGCCTGCGCGCCGCCGCGGCTTACCTGGCCAAAGGCGGCTCGGCGCTGCTGGCCGGCATGCTGGCGGCGGCCAGCTGGGCCTTCGTCAGCAGCGAGCTGGAGGCCGGCCGGACGCTGGCCTACGGGCTGCCGGTGTGGGCCGTGCAGGCCTTGATGCCCATCGGCTTCCTGATCATCGGCATCAAGCTGGGCAGCCGCTGCACAGCACAGCCGCTGCTCCGCCACGGGATGGGTGTCGCCCTCACCGCCACCGGCTTCCTGCTGGCCCACCATTTCGATGGCAGCACCCTGCCCCTCGCACCGCTGGCGATCTTCCTGCTGGCCGTGCTGCTGGCCGGGGGCCCGATCTTCGCGGTGCTGGGGGGGCTGGCGCTGGCGCTGTTCTGGTCGGAAGGCCAGCCGCTGGCGTCGGTGCCCTTGTCCCACTACCAGATCACGGTGAATCCCTCACTGCCCGCGCTACCGCTGTTCACCCTGGCCGGCCTGGTGTTCGCCCGCAGTGGTGCGGCCAGCCGCCTGGGGCGCTTGTTTACTGCCTGCTTCGGCGGCGGCACCTTCGGCACCGTGGTGGCGGCCGCCTTGCTGTGCTCCTTCTTCACCGCCTTCACCGGCGGCAGCGGGGTCACCATCCTGGCCCTGGGCGGCCTGCTGCTGCCCCTGCTGACCCAGGCTGGCGTACCCGAACGCAAGGGCATCAGCCTGGTGACCAGCGCCAGCGCGCTGGGGGTGCTGCTGGCCCCTTCGGTGCCGCTGATCATGTACGCGATCATCGCCCGAGTGCCCATCAACACGATGTTCCTGGCCGGCGTGGTGCCCGGCCTCATCATGGGCCTGACCATGATGGCCACCGTGGCGTGGTACGCGCATCGCCGCAACTACCGGGCCGACGCGGTGTTTTCCTGGTCGCGCCTGGGCCGCACATTCGCGCACGCCATCCTCGCGCTGATGACCCCGGTGCTGCGCATGCCCTACGCCATGTCACTCCCCGCCGGGCATCTTCGGACGATTGGCGGCAAATACCAGCAACCAGTGCGTGTGGCGCGCCAGAAGCAGCCATTCCCAA
>JAFLDU010000043.1 GCA_017309145.1 Zoogloea sp.
CGCGCCTTGCAGGAAGCCGCGCCGGCCCGTGTCCACGTGTCCCTCGACCATGTTCAGGTCCCCCAGACTTTCTGGGCCGGCACCGCCTGGGCCAGCAGGGTGGCCACCACGTCCTCCACCTCGGCCACGTTGAGGCGCGCGCCCTTGTCCTTCTGGGGGCCGGTACGCCAGCCGTCGCACACGGAGATGCGCCCGCCCTGGCTCTCGAAGACCTGACCGGTGACGTGGGCGGAGCGGCTGCTGCCCAGCCACACCACCAGGGGCGCCACGTTCTCGGCGGCCCAGGCGTCGAATCCGGATTCGGGCGCCTTCACCACGTCGGGCATGGCGCTCTCGGTCATGGACGTACGGGCGGCGGGGGCGAGGGCATTGGCGGTGACGCCGTAGCGGGCCAACTCGGCGGCCTGCACCAGGGTCAGCGCGGCGATGCCGCCCTTTGCCGCAGAGTAATTGGACTGCCCCACCGATCCCTGCAGGCCGGCGCCGGAGCTGGTGTTGATGATGCGCGCATCCACAGGCTTGCCGGCCTTGGCCTGGTCGCGCCAGCGCTTGCCGAGGATGTTGGAGAGGCAGAAGTGCCCCTTCAGGTGCACCCGCATCACCTCGTCCCAGTCCTCTTCGGACAGGCCGATGAACATGCGGTCGCGCAGGATGCCGGCGTTGTTGACCACCACATGCACCTCGCCGAAGGCGGCGACGGCGGCATTGACGATGCGCTGGGCGCTGTCCACGCGGGTGATGTCGTCGCTGCTGGCGATGGCCTGGCCACCCGCGGCGGCGATCTCGGCCACCACCGCCTCGGCGGCGGCCTGGCGGATGTCATTCACCACCACGTTCGCGCCCTCGGCGGCGAAGGCCAGCGCATACGCCCGCCCAAGCCCGCCGCCCGCGCCGGTGATGATGACGGTACGTCCTTCACAAATACCCATTTGCTGACTCCAGTCTGATCGATTTACCCGGCCTCTTGATTCACTCACCGCGATTCGGGCTGAGGCGTAATCGATATTGAATTTCCATGTAGGGGCGACTTCAGTCGCCCATCCCCACGTTGAATCACAGGCACGCCGTTGAACAAAGTCCGCGGGCGACTGAAGTCGCCCCTACTGGTCGAGGTGGTGCAGGCCGCGCAGTAGCCGCATGCGCCGCCTCAAAGGCGCTCGATGATCGTCACATTGGCCTGCCCGCCGCCCTCGCACATGGTCTGCAGGCCGAAGCGGCCACCCGTGCGTTCGAGTTCGTGGAGCAGGCTGGTCATCAGGCGCGCGCCGGTGGCCCCCAGGGGGTGACCGAGGGCGATGGCGCCGCCGTTGGGGTTGGTGCGGGCGTGGTCGTAGCCGGTCTCCTTGAGCCAGGCCATCACCACCGAGGCGAAGGCCTCGTTGATCTCCACGCAGTCGATGTCCGACAGGCTCATGCCCGCCTTCCTGAGGGCGGCCCGGGTGGCCGGGATCGGCGCGGTGAGGTGCCAGATGGGGTCGTCGCCGAGCACGCTCAGGTGGTGGATGCGCGCCCGCGGGGTCAGCCCGTAGCGCTTGAGGGCGGCCTCCGACACCACCAGCAGGGCGGCCGAAGCGTCGCAGGTCTGGCTCGACACGGCGGCGGTGATGGACGGGTAGTCGGCGCCCACGGGCTCCAGTTCGGCCATCTTGGCGAGGGTCGTGGCACGGGGCGTCTCGTCCCGCTCGACCCCTTCGAGGGGTACGATCTCCCGCACGAAGTGGCCGGCCTCGATGGCCGCCAGCGCGCGGCGATGGCTCTCCAGGGCAAAGGCTTCCATGTCGGCACGGCTGATGCCCCAATGATCGGCGATGCGCTGGGCGGCGTAGAACTGGTTGACCGGCTGGCCGCCGAAGCGGGCCTGCCAGCCCTGGCTGCCCGAAAAGGGATCGGGGAAGCCCAGCGGCTGGCCGGCCAGCATGGCCGAGGAGATGGGGATCTGGGTCATGGTCTGCACGCCGCCCACGGCCACCACGTGCTGGGTACCGCTCATCACCGCCTGGGCGGCGAAGTGGATGGCCTGCTGGCTCGATCCGCACTGGCGGTCCACGGTGGTGCCGGGCACGTTGAGCGGCAGGCCGGCGGCCAGCCAGGCGGTGCGGGCGATGTCGCCGGCCTGGGAACCGATGGTATCCACACAGCCGAAGATCACGTCGTCGTAGTCCTCGGCGGGGATGGCGTTGCGCTCCACCAGGGCCTTGAGCACGTGGGCGCCCAGGTCGATGGCATGGACGTGGGACAGGCCCCCCTTGCGCTTGCCGGTGGGGCTGCGCAAGGCATCGACGATATAGGCCTGGTTCGTGGAGGCCTGAGGGGTGGGGGCGTGGGTCATGCTTGCACCTCGAAAGTATGGCCGGGGCCGATGGCGGCGCCGTCGGCGAGGATGGCGGCGGCCACCCGTGACTTGTGGAAACCGCGGTCACCCCAGGACGCGTCGAGGGCCCAGGTCCGCTTCATGAACATCTGCAGATCCACCTCCCAGGTGTAGCCCATGGCGCCATGCACCTGGATGCCGTGGCGGGCCGCCAGCCAGGCAGCCTCGCCGCAGGCCAGCTTGGCGTGGGAGGCATGCACCGGGGCGTCGGCCCGGCCCTGGGCCAGGGCGTGGGCGGCCCGGTACAGCACAGGCTTGGCGAACTCGATGCGGGTGGCCACGTCGGCCAGATGGTGCTTGACCGCCTGGAAACTGCCGATGGGCTTGCCGAACTGCTTGCGCTGGGCGGCGTAGTCCACCGCCAGGTCCAGCATGCGCTGGGCCAGGCCAAGGAGCTGGCCGGCCACCGACAGGGTGCCGCGATCCAGGGCCTGGGCCCACAACTGCCGCCCGGCCTCGCCAGCCGCCACGCGGGTGGCCGAGCTGGGCTCCCAGCTCAGGCTGGCCAGGCGGCGCGATAGGTCGATGCTGGGGTTGGGGGTGACATCCACCAGGGCGCGGGGTACCAGGTGCACCTCGTCGCCGTTGGGCAGCAGCAACAGGTCGGCGGTGGCGGCATCGGCCACCAGCGGGTTGACCGGATGGCCGATGGCGATGCGCACGCTGCCGTCGGCAATGCGCCCGAGGAGCGCTTCCCGGTCGTGGCTGCCGGCGGGCAGCGCCGCGATCAGGCCGGCCGACACGTAGGCGGTGTCGGCCAGGGAGTCGGGGATGGCGTAGTAGCCCAGCTCCTGGGTCATCAGCGACCAGGCCACGTCGTCCATGCCCAGTCCGCCGCAGTCTTCGGGCACCGATAGGGCGGTGAGGCCCTGCTCGGCGAGCTTTCCGCGCAACTCGGGGGAGCGGCCGGGGTCGGTCTCCCAGATCTCCCGCAGCATCTCGGGGGCGGCTTCGGTCATCAGGAAGCGGCTCATCGCCTCCCGGAAGGTGAGCTGATCGTCGTTGAAGGTGAAGTCCATGGCCGGCCTCAGGATTTGGGCAAGCCGAGCATCCGCTCGGCGATGATGTTGCGCTGGATCTCGTTGGTGCCGGCATAGATCGGCCCGGCCTGGGCGAACAGGAAGCCGTCCAGCCAGCCCGCCGCATCGCCCCCCGCGTCGGGGGCTTCGGCGAGCAGTTCGCCGCGGGCGCCGAGGATGCGCATGGCGGTCTCGTGCATCTTCAGGTCCAGCTCGGACCACACGATCTTGTTGGTGCTGGCCTCGGCGCCGATCCGCGCCCCCTTCGCCAGCCGGCCCACCGTGTGGTACGCCGACAGGGCATAGGCCTCGGCGCCCATCCAGGCTTCGCAGACGGCCTCGCGGATGGACGGATCCCGGTCGGCGCTGTCGCGGTGGGCCTGGTACAGGGCCACCAGGCGGCGGGCGGTGGCCTGGAAGCGGGCCGGCGAGCGCAGCAGCAGGCCGCGTTCGAAACCGGCGGTGGCCATCGCCACGTGCCAGCCCTGCCCTTCGTCACCGATGCGGTTGTCCACCGGCACCTTGACGTCGTCGAAGAAGATCTCGGCGAAGGCCTGCTTGCCGTTGAGGGCGAGGATCGGGCGGATCGTCACCCCCGGCGTGTCCAGGGGCACCAGCAGGTAGGACAGGCCGTGATGGCGGCTGGAGCCTGCCTCGCTGCGGAACAGGCCGAACATCCAGTCGGCGAAGATGGCCCGGGTGGACCAGGTCTTCTGGCCATTCAGGACGTAGTGGCTGCCGTCCCCGGAGAGGGTCGCCTTGCTGGTGATGGCGGCCATGTCGGAGCCGGCGTTGGGCTCGGACCAGCCCTGCGCCCACATGTCGTCGCTGGCCGCCATGCGCGGCAGGAAGCGCTGCTTCTGGGCCTCGGTGCCGAACTCCATGAGGGTCGGGCCGAGCAGTAGCTGGCCGTTCTGGTTGACCCGCATCGGGGCGCCGGCGGCGTAGTACTCCTCCTCGAAGATCAGCCATTCGATCAGGTCGCAGCCGCGGCCGCCCAGATGCTCCGGCCACATCACCATGGACAGGCGGTTCTCGAACAGGCGGCGCTCCCATTCCCGGTGCTGCTCGAAGCCCTCGCGGGTGTCGTAGCTGGCCAGCGGCGCCTTGGGCACATTGCGCGCCAGCCAGTCCCGCACCTCGGCGCGAAAGGCCTTCTGCTTGGGGGTGTAGGCAAGATCCATGGCTGCGCCTCAGAAGGTGGCGTCGCGCTTCTCGACGAAGGCGCGGCGGGTTTCAGCGGAATCCGGGCTGGTGTAGGCCTGCAGGGTGAAGCCCTGCTCCCAGCGGTACTTGTCTTCCAGGTTGCCGTCCTCGATGCCGTTGAGGGCCTCCTTGGCGATGCGGATCATGGCCGGACTCTTGGCGGCGATCTTGCGGGCGATCTCCAGCGCGGCATCGCGCAGGGCCGCCTTCGGCACGACGCGCTCGATGAAGCCGTAGCGCTCGGCTTCGCGGGCGCCGATCTTGTCGCCGGTGAAGAACAGGTAGCGCACCTTCTGCACCGGAAACAGGCGCTGCAGGTGGGCGCCGCCGCCCATTGCGCCGCGGTCCACCTCGGGCAGGGCGAAGGTGGCGCAGTCGGCGGCCACCACGATGTCGGCCGCTCCGGTGATGCCGATGCCGCCCCCCAGCACGAAGCCATGCACGGCCACGATGACCGGCACCGGGCTGCGGTGCACCGCCTTGAAGGTGGCGTAGTTGCCGCCATTCACGGCCACGATGCGCTCCGGGTGGGCGTCCAGTTCCTTGATGTCCACGCCTGCGCAGAAGCCCCGCCCTTCGGCGCGGATCACGATGACGCGGACTTCCGGGTTGGCGCCGAGGGCGTCGATGTGGCCGGCCAGGGCGAACCACTCCACGCTGTCGAGGGCGTTGACCGGCGGTTTGTCGATGACGAGCTCGGCAATGCCGGCGTCGATGGAAATGCGGAAGGCCTGCGTCACGTTGCGGTCTCCAGGGAGGATGGTGTTTGTCGGGGGGTGCTGTCGCCGTGTCTGTCGTCGTCTCTATCGCCGCCCCTGTCCAGGCGTCCGTACAGGGCCGCCAGGCAGGCCTGGGCCTCGGTGGCGATCTCCTCGATCACCTGCCGGGCGCTCTTCAGCTCGCCGATGGCGGCGGCCACCTGGCCGCTGGGCAGGATGCCCTCGTCGGGAAAGCCCTCGACCATCGAGCGCTGCAGCAGCACCGGCTGGTTGGCGGACATCACCGTCTGGGACACGGCCCCCGCATCCTCGCGGATGGCCCGGCGCAGCACATCGACCATATGGCCTAGGCTCATGCCGGTCTGCTGCTTCCACTGCCACGCGCTCTTCAGGGCGATGCGCAGGCGTCCCAGCGGGCTGGCGGCCTCCAGGCGGCGGATGAAGGGGTTGTCGATCATGCGGTGGCGCATGCCGTCCACCGCCAGGGTCACGCGGATCTGCTGGGGGTCGTCCACCTTCACGTAGCGAGCCAGGGTGACCGGCGGGGTGGGCGAATCGGTGGTCATCATGAAGCGGGTGCCCATGGCGATGCCGGCCGCACCGGCCGCCAGGGCACCGGCCAGGCCGCGCCCGGTGGAATAGCCGCCGGCGGCGATGACCGGCACCTTCACCGCATCGAGCACCTGGGGCAGCAGAATGCTGGAGGGCACGCCGCCGGTGTGGCCGCCCCCCTCCCCGCCCTGGATGGTGATCATGTCGGCGCCCAGCTCCACGGCCTTCAGCGCGTGCTTGACCGCTCCCACGGTGGGGATGCACAGCACGTCGGCGGCCTTGAAGCGGGCGATGGTCTTCTTGTCGGGCCCGCGGCCGTAGCTGACGGCCTTGAGGCGGTACTGGATGGCCAGGTCCACGCACTGGGCGGCGTTGTCCTGGAACATGTGGAAGTTGAGGCCGAAGTTGCTGCCGCCGGTGGCGTCGATGACCTTCCTGATCTCCGCCTCCAGCCGGTCGGCGGCGATGGTCGCGCCGGCCAGGAAACCGAAGCCGCCGGCCCGGGTGGTGGCGATCACCAGATTGGCATCGGCCACCCAGCCCATCGCCGTCTGCACGATGGGGTAGCGGCAGCCCAGCCTGTCGGTGAGGACGGTACGCAGCAGGGGGCTCATGTCGGTGCTTTCCGGGCTCATGCACCCTCCCCGGCCGCGCGCTTGTTGGCGGCGGCCATGGCCTTGCCGTCGAAGCCGCCGAGGCGATCGCCGGAGACGAGCTCGTTGTGGGTGTGGGCGAAGTGGTGCCAGGCAAAGGTGGCGTCCATGGCGCTGCGCTTGCCCTGCAGGTCTTCCACGTGGTTGATGGCCTGCTTGGTGAGGGCCAGGCCCATGCGCGGCTGGCTGGCGAGGCGGGCGGCCAGGGCATAGGTCGCCTCTTCCAGCCCGGCCCGCGGTACGACCCGGTTCACCATGCCCATCTGGTAAGCCCGGTCCGCGCCCATGCGCTCGCCGGTCATCAGGAACTCCTTGGCGATGCGGGGATTGAGCTCATAGGGGTGGGCGAAGTACTCCACCCCCGGGATGCCCATGCGCACCACCGGATCCTGGAAGAAGGCGTCGTCACTGGCGACGATCAGATCGCACACCCAGGCCAGCATCAACCCACCCGCCACGCAGGCACCCTGCACCATGGCGATGGTGGGCTTGGGCAGCTCGCGCCAGCGCCGGCACATGTTGAGGTAGACCTCCTGCTCGCGGGCGTAGAGGTATTCACCACCCGGCTTGTTGGTGTGGTCCCACCACAGGTGCACCCGCTCGAAGGGCTTGTTGATGTCGCGGCCCGGGGTGCCGATGTCGTGCCCGGCCGAGAAGTGGCGGCCCTCCCCGCGCAGCACGATGACCTTCACCGCATCGTCGTCCACCGCCAGCCGGAAGGCGGCGTCCAGGGCGTAGGTCATCTGAGAGTTCTGGGCGTTATTGAAGTCCGGCCGGCTCATGGTGAGGGTGGCGATGCCGTCGGCGACGGCATATTTCACCGGCTCGCCGGTCTCGTAGTCGGCCGTGTCCTGGCGGGACACGAAGCCTTCGGCGCTGCTGGGGGCGTTCATGACTGTCTCCTGATCGTGCCGGCCTCAGGCCACCGGACGGATGCCCGGCGGGTTGCCCTTGAGCTGGGCGGCACGCAGGTCGTGGGGATCGAGGCGGCGGATGATCTCCAGCTGGGCCTCGGTGGGATGGAGGGTCTCGCCCAGACCCTCGGCCTTCAGCAGCGGGAAGCCGGTCTTTTCCTGCACCTCCTCGAAGCTCACCCCGGGATGCAGGCTGCGCACCCGGGCGCTGTTGCCCGGCCCCTGCCAGTCCATCACACACAGGTCGGTGACGGCGATACGGATGTCCATCAGGTCGCGGCGCACACCGTCGTCCCAGCGCTCCGGCTTGAAACCGACGCCGGACACCATGTCCACCTCGCCGGCCACGAAGACGCGCGGGCTGTGGCTGGGCACGAAGAAAGAGTTGATGTGGTTGATGCTGTTGCCGGGCAGGCCGCGCACCCCCAGCATGGCCGCCTTGGGCTGGTGGTAGTCGCCCACGCAGGACAGGTTGGTCTGGGCCCAGCGGTCGATCTGGGTGGGGCCGACCATGGCGTGGCGGCGACCGCCCCACACGCACTCGAAGACCCGCTCGAAGGACATGTAGCCGCTGTACTTCGGCACGTAGTCGCCGCGCGGGCCGACGGGGATGGGCTCCTCGACCAGGAAGGCCTCGCTGTCGGTCATCAGCAGCTCGGGGCTGTGGCTCAGCTTGGCCAGGCCGGCGCCCAGGCGGGGAATGATGCCAAGGCCGGAGGCCAGTACCTCGCCATTGTCGCGCCAGGCTTCCGAGGCGGCGACGATCATCAGCTCGGCCAGGGTGAAGGGCGTGTTTTCGTTCATGTCTGGTCTCCTCAGAACACCGGCAGGGGCAGCCCGGCCATGCGTTCGATGCCGCCGTTGCGGCTCTGATAGGTGGCTTCGCCGGGCTGCACGAATTCCTCCATGTAGGCCTGCCAGCCGCCGGGTTCGGCGGCGCTGGCCACATAGCGCTTGAAGTGGCTCATGTCCCAGCCGTAATCGGAGGGACAGGAGGTGGGGTGGGCGCCGCAGGGGGCCTCCACCACGCCGCTGACCAGGTAGCGCTCGAAGGTATTGAAGCGGGCCTGGGCGGCGTCCAGTTGCAGGCGCTCTTCAACCCTCTCGGCGGACACGTAGCAGGCCTCGGCAGCGCGGGCGAAGAGATGGTCGAAGTACGGGTCGGGGCCGGTCACCAGGGTGTTGCCGAGGCGGTCGGCCACATTGACGTGGATAAGCGCCGCGTCCAGCTTGAGGGCCGGCATGGCGAGCAGGGTCTCGCCATCTTCATAGGGCGAACGGATGGTCCGGATCTCCGGGTTGAGACGGGTCACGTCGGTGGCCAGGCCGCAGCGGGTCGGCAGAAAGGGCAGGCGCATGCCGGCGGCGCGCAGGCCCCACTGGAACATGCCCTCGTCCAGCTCCATCAACTCCAGGCTGCCGCTCTCGCGGATCTTGCGGTACCACGGCTCGAGGGGGATCGCGTCCAGGGTGGCGAAACCGAAGACCAGCTTCTTCACCTTGCCGGCGGCGCACAGCATGCCCACCTCGGGGCCGCCGTAGGCCACCACGGTGAGGTCCTTGAGTGGGGAACGCAGGATCTCGCGGACGATGGCCATCGGCTTGCGCCGGGGGCCCCAGCCGCCGAAACCGAGGGTCATGCCGTCGCGCAGGCGGGCGACGACTTCCGCCGCCGTCATCTGTTTGTTCATGTCGGGTCCTTGCTTGGATGGGGAGGCCGGGTCAGGCCTGTTGCTGCTGGCCGGCGCTGAAGTCGTGGCCCCAGATGCTGACGCGGGTGAATTCGAAGGGGCTGTGCCGGTCCCAGTCCACCTGCAGGCCGCCGCAGCCGAACTCCAGGTCGAAGCCGGACGGGGTCTTCATGTAGAAGGAGGTCATCCGGTCGTTGAGGTGCTGGCCGAGGGTGGCCGAGATGGGCACCTGGCGGGCGCTCATGCGGTCGTGGGCGCGGCCCACCTCGGTCATCGAATCCACCTCCACCATCACATGCACGCAGCCGCTGGGCACCGGGTACTCGGCGATCGCCAGGCTGTGGTGGCGGGCGTTGTTGCAGTGGAGGAAGTGGATGCGGATGGCCGGGCCGTTCGGGTCCGGGCGGAAGTTGAAGATGTCGGAGAGACCGAAGCCGAGCACATCCCGGAAGAAGGCCACCGACGCATCGAAGTTGGGGGACGGCAGCACCGTGTGGCCCATGCCCATCTCACCGGTGAGGAAGCGCGGCACGCCCTGGGGCGAGACGAAGGGCTGGCAGTCGGAGAGATGCCCCCAGCCCAGTTCGTGGCGGTTGCCCGACGGGTCGGTGACCAGCGCGATGGCCTGCATGCCGCGCTGACGGCACAACTCGGGCCCCGCCAGCTCGTAGCCGACACCCGCGTTGCCGAGGGTGGCCAGCGCGTCCTTGAAGGCAGCCTCGCCGGCCAGCTCCCAGCCGGAGGCCACATAGCGGCGCTGCCCGCCCTCCAGCACCAGCATGCGGAAAGGCCGCTCGTCCATCTTGACGTAGAGCCCACCGCCCGGAGCCGGCGCGGTCATCATGCCCAGCACGTCCTCGGCATAGCGCCGCCATTCGTCCAGTTGCTCGATCTCTGCCACGAAATAGGCCAGGCCGCGAATATCGATCATGTCTGCTCCCCTAGGGTTCTCGGATGTGTGGAGAGCATTGTGCGAACTGGGCGCGCGGGCCTCATCGTCCGTTGAGACTAGCGACGCACCGCCATCAAGGCCCGGAGCAGGCGGATCTGCGTGCCGGTGCAGGGGCGGCTTCAGCCGCCCGCGGAAGTTGAATCACGGCGGAGTTCACAATCGAAGTCCGCGGGCGGCTGAAGCCGCCCCTACACAGGCCCCGACCCAGGCCCCGACCCAGCCCCCTGCAACCGGCCCGAAAAAAACGCCAGCCTTGAGAAGGCTGGCGCAAAGTTGGAGGACAACTGAACAACAACGGGGGAAACCAAGGAGGCAGCCGGACCTTACATGTAGAGAATCACCAGATCATTGATCACGCTGGGCCGTTCGGCGCCGAGCACGTGGGTATGCACCTCGAGGGTGAGCTGGGTGCCGCTCTTCAGCCGTTCCACGCGCTTGACCCGGGCCCGGGCCTGGATGCGGGAACCGGCCGGTACGGGGGACGGGAAGCGCAGGCGGTCGGAGCCATAGTTGACCATGTTGGTGAAACCGGTGACCTCGAAGCCGAGCGGGATCTTCAGGCGTGACTGCAGCACCTGGACCAGCGCGCCGTGGGCGATGGTGCCGCCGAAGGGGCCCTGCTTGCGGGCCTTGTCCGGGTCGGTGTGGATCCAGTAGTCGTCGCCGGACAGGCGGGCGAACTCGTCGATCAGGGCCTGGTCGACCACCACCTCGTTGCTCCAAGGGGTGAAATGCTCGCTGACCAGGGCCTGCATGGCCGCCTCGTCACCGACCGGCACCTTGACCACGGAGACAGCGGGCGCCGGGGTCTCCGGCTGCGCGGTGGCGGGCGTCTGCCCCCTGGGCGTGATGGTCTTGTCGACGCCCGTGAAGCGCAGCAGCGTGCTGCCGTCGTTACGCACCGTGTCGAACACCGGCTTGAGACGCATGCCGACCTGTATCTCGTCCTCGGTGAGGCCGACCAGGGTGGTGTTGATGCGCACCCCTTCATCCAGCTCGACCACGGCCAGGGCCTGGGGCATCTCATCGGCGAAGTCCGGCAGGGTGGGAATGCGGGTCAGGGTGTAGGTGTACAGGCTGCCCTCACCGCTCACCTCCTGCCAGGCCAGATCGTGGGACCAGCATTTGTCGCAGTGCCGGCGCGGGTAGAAGATCCAGTGGCCGCAACTGTTGCAGCGGGGAATGGTCAGGCTGCCGCGCTTGAGGCCGTCCCAAAAGGGGGCCGAGATGTCGGTCTGCACAGGCATCGGTTTGTTGGTGGACATGCTTCAAGCTCCCTGGAGAATCAATGCGCCCTGCTCGCTCATCACGCCGCCGGTGCCGGATACGAAGACCGTGTCGCAGCGCTTGAGCTGGCGCTCACCGGCACGGCCGGAGATCTGGGTGAATGCCTCGATGACCTGGGACATGCCCCCGGCGCTGCCAGCCTGGCCGAAGCTCAACTGGCCGCCATGGGTGTTCATCGGGAAGTTGCCCCGCCAGGTCAGGTCGTGCTCGCGCACCCAGCGCATGCCCTCGCCCTTGGGGGCGAAGCCGGCGTCCTCGAGGGTCAGCAGCACGGTGATGGTGTAGCAGTCGTAGATCTGCGCCGCATCCACGTCGGCGGGCTTCAGGCCGGCCATCGCAAAGGCCCGGGCGGCGGCGGGGCCGATGGGGGTGCGGGTCATGTCGGCGGCGTAGGTGGGCGACTTGAAGCTCAGGTGCTCGCCGAAGCCCTTGATCGCCGCGCCACGGTGGCGGGCCTTGGCGGCCAGCTCCTTCGAGGCAACGATCACCGCCGCACCGCCGGCCACCGGCATGACGATCTCGAGCACGTGCAGCGGATCGGCCACCATCTTGCTCGCCAGGACCTCCTCGGCGCTGAGGGGCTTGCCGAAGAACATGGCGTCCGGGTTGGCCAGGGCGTTGCTGCGTTGGTCCACCGCGATCTTGGCCATGGCCAGCGGGTCATAGCCGTACTGGGCGGCATAGCGCTGGGCGATCATGGCGTAGCCGGTGTTCTGGCCCATGTGGCCGTAGGGTAGATCGAACTCTGCCTCGGGGGCGCCGAAGGCCGTGCTATGGCCGCCGTAGCGCATCGCCCGGGCCATCCAGGCCGGGTCCTCGTCCGGCCCCAGTGGTGCCATGCGGGCCGGCAGCACGCACAGCACGGCCTGGCACAGCCCCATCTCGATGGCCATCGCGGCACGCCACACCATCGCCACCGAAGTGCAGCCGCCCAGGTCCACCACCTCGGCGAAATTCAGGTTGAGGCCCAGGTATTCGGCGGCCATCGCCGGCACGAAGACCGAGGCCTCGTGAAACTGAGGGCCATTGATGACCAGCCCGTCGATGTCATCGGCCTTCAGGCCGGCATCCGCCAGTGCCCGTGAGGCCAGGTCGGCGACCTGCTCCAGGTGGAACATGCGCGGTGCCGTCTGGTACTTCTCCGGCCTGTACTGTGCCGCGCCGACGATTGCGGCGTTTCCCTTGAGTGCCATGTGTGCATCACCTCTGTTGTGTTTCCGGCATCGGCCGGTCCATGGCGGCACGATGCCACAGGGCGATGCGACGGAAATCGTTCAAATCGACTAGGCCGGCGGGCTGTAGGGCCATGTCTGGCCGAAACCCCAAAAAGAACGGGCAGCCGAAGCCGCCCGCCTCCCTCCTGCCGCGCAGGCGCGCTCAGCGTGCCATCAGCGCCGCATACATGTGGTTGCTGCCGGTGACCACCACGTGGACGGGCGGGCACTGCAGCTCACTCCCCTTGCATTCGGTCCCGGCCTCGGGTTTCTTGTCGAAGACGCTGATGCCCAGGCAGCTGAGGGCAATGCTGATGGCGCAGGCTTTGATGAACATGATGTGATCTCCTCCGGCCCCTTGAGGGCACTCTTGTGTGGTTTCGCCTGGATGGGCGTATTGGCAGGTTGCGACGGGGCGCGCTGCGCGACATCGTCCAAACGGACTAGGCCATCGGCCCGCCCCTCAGGCGCCCTGCTCCGCCGCACTCCGCGCCTGGAAAGGGGCATAACCGACCCGGGCCAGCACCTCCAGGGACCAGGGCACATAGCTGCCCTGTGTTTCGTCCCGCACATACAGCGGATCGTCGAAAGCCGTCGGGTCGTAGCCCTGGCGCTGCAGGTCCACCTTGCGCAGCTTGAAGGAGGCGGTCATGTCGGCCTCCCGCGAGACCCGCACGAACTGGGGCGCCGCGTAACGCGGCAGGCGGGCTTCGGTGAGGGCGTAGAAGGCCGCCGGGTCGAAGACGCGGCCCGGCTGCATGACGACGGCGGCCATGCCGGCGCGGCCTTCATGCGCCGGCACCTGCACGCCGTAGATGTTGATGAGCTCGACCCCCGGGCAGTCGGACAAGGCATCGGCCACCTCCTGGGTGGACACGTTCTCGCTCTTCCAGCGGAAGGTGTCGCCGATGCGGTCTACAAAGTAGAAGTAGCCGTCCTCGTCGTAGCGCAGCAGGTCGCCGGAGCTCCAGAAGGCGTCGCCTTCCTGGAAGACGTTGCGCAGGATCTTCTTCTCGGTGGCCTCGGCGGAGGTGTAACCCTCGAAGCGGCCGCCGCCGATCTGCGGGTGATTGACGATGTAGCCCAGCCCCTCCCCCACCTCGCCGGGCTTGCACAGCAGGTAGAAGCCGCGGTCGTCGCGCGGATGGGTGTCGCTCTCGATGTCGTAGCGCACCAGGCGGAAGTTGGTCTTCTCCCAGTAGGGCACCCGGCCGCAGGAGCCGATGCGGTTGTCCACGTTGATCAGGGCGGTGTTGGCCTCGGTGGAGCCCCAGCCTTCGAAGATCTGCACCTCGCCGAAGCGCTCGATCCAGCGCTGCCAGATCTCCGGCGTCAGGCCGGCGCCCATCATGCAGCGCAAGCCGTGGCGCTGGTCGTCGGGGCCGGCCGGCTGGTTCATCAGGTAGCGGCAGATCTCACCGATGTACTGGCACACGGTGATGCCCTTGTCGCGCACATCCTTCCAGAACTCCCGGGTGCTGAACTTGCGCCGCAGGGCGATGGCGGCACCGGCACGCAGGGCGGTGGAGGTGACGGAGGTGGCGGCGGCGCCGTGGTAGAGCGGCAGGCAGCAATAGAACACGTCGTCCTGGGTGGCCCCGATGGTCACCTCCATCACGTCGCCGGAGCTGAGCCAGCGCATGTGGCTGTAGCGGGCCGCCTTGGGCAGGCCGGTGGTGCCGGAGGTGAAGATCAGCAGAGTCGGCGTCTCGGCGGTGATGGCGGCACGGTGGCTGCGCGGAAAGGCGCTGCGCGGTGCGCCCGCCACATCGGCGTCGAAGCGCCGGTCGGCGATGTCGCCGCCCGGGCCGGTGTAGGGCTTCTCGGCATCGGCCAGCCACCACAAGGGCAGCGCCGGCAGGCCTTCGGTGGCGGCGAAGTTGGCCAGACACTCTTCCCCCACCACCACGGCGCGGGCGCCGGTGGTCTCCAGGGCATGCACCAGCGGGCGGCCGCTGACCTGGGTGTTGATGAAGGCCACCACCACGCCCAGCTTGACCAGCCCGAACCAGGTGAAGAAGAACTCGGGCCGGTTCTCCATGGCCAGGCCGCACACGTCGCCAGGGCGCAGGCCACGGGCGAAGGCGGCATGAGCCACCTGGTTGGCCCTGGCATCCAGCTCGGCGTAGCTGTAGCGCTGCACGCCATACAGCAGGAAGGGACGCTCCCCCTGGCGGACGGCCATCTCCTCGACCCGGTCGGCCAGGGTGTACAGGTCGCCCGGCTTGATCAGGGCGCTGGCGGCGGCCCGGCGGTCCAGGCGCGCCTGGGTGACTTCCCGGGGCACGCAGCCCTGGTTCGGATCCATCAAGTTCGGTGGTGCATCGTTTGCGCTCATGCACATGTCTCCCCGGTCTGTGCTGCAGGTTGCGGTGGGCGGGGCTGTGGACGCCCCTTTCGCGGCTTTGGCTGTCGCGTTCTCGCTGCCCATCATTCGCCTGGCCGGGCCCGGCAACATCGTCCGGAAAGACTAAGTACGCGGGGATTCCCGGCAGCGAGTCAGGCAGGACCGGCCGGGCTGGTCTGAACGGACGATGCCGCGGCGGGGCGCACCGGAGAGGATCGACGGTGGCGCCCGTCCCTCGGGCGAAAGCACACCAACCAGGAGAGATGAGCGATGACCCTGCAGGACCTTCCCCTTCCCCTCGACCGCATGGCCGAACTGCCGGACGGCATGCGCCTGCACTACCTGGACTCGGGCGAGGGACCGGTGGTGGTGTGGCTGCACGGCAGCGGCCCGGGCGCCAGCGGCCACAGCAACTTCAAGACCAACCATCCGGCCTTTGCCGCTGCGGGCTTCCGCAACATCGTGCTCGACCTGCCCGGCTTCGGACGCTCCGACAAGCCGGCGGACGCCCAGTACAACCTGGACTTCTTCGTGTCGCGGCTGACGGCCTTCCTGGAGGTGATCGGGGTGAGCCGCTGTACCCTGCTGGGCAACTCCCTGGGCGGCGCGATCGCCCTGGGCCAGGCCCTGGCCCGCCCTGAGCTGGTGGAGCGCCTGATCCTGATGGCCCCCGGCGGTGTGGAGGAACGGGAGACCTACTTCCGCATGAAGGGCATCCGGCGCATGGTGGACACCTACGCCGCCGGCCCGATGGGCGTGGAGCAGATGCGCCACGTGATGGCACTCCAGCTCTACGATGCGTCCCTGCTGGACGATGCCCTGCTGGCCGAACGCGCGGCGGTGGCGGCCACCCAGCCGGCCAACCTGTTCTCGACGATGATGGTGCCCGACATGACGGAGCGCCTGCACGAGCTGCAGTGCCCGATCCTCGGCTTCTGGGGCATCAACGACAATTTCAACCCGGCCAGCGGCGCCATGAAGATCCTCGAGCACGCACCGCAGGCCCGATTCATCATGCTCAACCGCTGCGGCCACTGGGTGCAGGTGGAGCACACCGACCTGTTCAACCGCAGCTGTATCGACTTCCTGAAGCAGGGCTGACCACCATGGGCACTTTCGACAATCTGCTGCGCCCCGGCCGCATCGGCCGGATGGAACTGCGCAACCGCATCGTGATGGCCCCGATGGGCTCCAACTTCGCCGAAGCCGACGGAACCTGCGGCGAGCGCATCCAGGCCTATTACGAGGCCCGTGCCGCCGGTGGCGCCGGGCTGCTGATCATGGGCGTCTGCGCCATCGCCTATCCGGCCGGCACCGCCGAGCCCTTCCAGGTGGGCGTCTCCGAGGAGCGCTTCGTCCCCGGCCTGGCGGCGCTGGCCGAGCGGGTGCACCGCCACGGCGCCAAGGTGGCGATGCAACTGCAGCACGCCGGCAAGACGGCGGTGCGGGATCTGGCCGAAGGCCGCGAACTGTGGGTGCCGTCGATGCCACCGCCGCTCAAGACCGACATGATGCAGGCCCTGACCCGCGAAGAGCTGGGCGCCTTCATCAGCTCCAGCAAGGGGCGCGAGAAGGCCGGCGTGAAGATCCGGGTGATGGACAAGGCCGACATCGCCCAGATGGCCGAATGGTTCGCCGCCGCTGCCGAACGGGCCCGGCGCGCCGGCTTCGACGGGGTGGAGCTCCACGCCGCCCACAGCTACATCATTGCCGGCTTCCTGTCCGCCTATTACAACACCCGCGACGATGAGTACGGCGGCTCCCTGGAGAACCGGGCGCGGATGCTGCTGGAGGTGATCGCCGCGGTACGCGCGCGGGTCGGCGCCGACTTCCCGGTGTGGCTGCGCCTGGACGCGGAGGAGCTCCGCACCCCCGGCGGCATCACCCTGGACGACGCCAAGGCCGTGGCACGCATGGCCGAAGCAGCCGGCGTGGACGCGGTGAGCGTGTCGGCCTATGCCAACACCAGCACCGGGGTGGCCTTCACCGAGGCCCCCCTGGTCCAGCAGAAGGCGGGCTTCCTGCCCTGGGCTGCGGAGATCAAGGCCGGGCTGCGCATCCCGGTGATCGCCGTCGGGCGCCTGGAGCCGGAGGTGGCCGACACCGCCATCGGCGCCGGCCAGTGCGACTTCGTGGCGATGGCGCGCAAGCTGCTCGCCGACCCGGAACTGCCCCGCAAGCTCATCGAGAACCGCCCGGAAGACATCCGGCCGTGCATCTACTGCTACGCTTGCGTAAGCCAGATCTTCATCAACCAGCGCGTCAAATGCGCGGTGAATCCGCTCACTGGCCATGAGTTCGAGACCCGCCTGAACCCCGTGGCCAGCCCTGCCCACATCGTAGTGGTGGGTGGTGGCCCGGCCGGCCTGGAGGCGGCGCGGGTCGCCGCACTGCGTGGCCACCGGGTGACCCTGGTCGAGCGCAGCGGCCGGCTCGGCGGCACCCTGTTCTTCGCCGGTCTGGCCTACGCCGAGAACGGCACCCTGCTCGACCACCTGGTGCGCCAGGTGAAGAAGCTGCCGATCCAGCTGATGCTCGATACGGCCGCCACTCCAGCACTGATCCGCGAGCTCAAGGCCGATGCGGTGATCGTCGCCACCGGCGCCGAACGCAGCGCCCCGGCCATCCCCGGCGCAGAGCAGGACCACGTGTGGTCCGGCGACGAACTGCGCCGCCTGATGACCGACGACCGGGCCGAGGAGATCGCCAAGCGCAAGCTGTCCTTCGGCCAGCGCGCGCTGATGAAGGCCGGCAGCCTGGCTGGCGTCACCGACAGCAGCGACGCCATCCAGAACCTGTCGCGCCTGTGGATGCCCCTGGGCAAGCGCGTGGCGATCGTCGGCGGCGGGCTGGTCGGCCTCGAACTTGCCGAGTTCCTGGTGGACCGCGGCCGGCAGGTCACCGTGCTGGAGGAAGGCCCCAGCCTCGGCCGGGAGCTGTCGATCGTGCGGCGCTGGCGGGTGCTCGACAGCCTGCGCCAGCACAAGGCCGAATTGTTGACCCAGGCCACCGTGACCGGGATCGGCAGCAAGGCGGTGAGCTACACCACCCCGGACGGCGAAACCCGCAGCCTGCCCGCGGATTCCGTGGTGCTGGCCATCGGCGCCCGCCCGGACGACCGCTTGGCACGGGAGCTGGAAAGCGTCAGGGTGCCGGTGATCACCTCCGGCGACGGCGCCGCCATCGGCTACATCGAAGGCGCCCTGGCGTCCGGCTTCGCGGCGGGCAACCAGGTGTGAGGGCCAGGCCCGGGCAGGGCATGTAATGTGTCAGATGACGGTTCGGGCGGATCCTGGTTCGGGATACCGCCGGGCCCACCCTACCCTTCATCCCGTCGTCGTCTGAATCGGGAAGACCGGCTTGCCAATTTTTGGCAGACCCTCTAGCCTGCAGCCATGAGCACGATGAACATTTCCCTTCCCGACGCCCTGAAATCCTTTGTCGACGAGCAGGTCAGCCAGCGCGGCTATGGCACGAGCAGCGAGTACGTACGCGAGTTGATCCGCAAGGACCAGGATCGGGTGCATCTGCGCGGCCTGCTCCTGGCAGGAGCATCCTCTGAACCCACAGCGCCGGCAGATGACGCTTACTTTGAAGAGTTGCGAAACCGCCTGCGCAAGGCCAGCACTCAAGGATGAAGACCAAGCCGGTCGTTCCGCGCGAGCAGGCTCGCCGGGACGTCGATGAGACGGTTGCCTTCTACCTGAATGAAGGCGCAGAACAAGCGGCCCTGGGCTTCATCGATGCGCTGGAGACGGCCTACACCCACATCGGCCGCCATCCGGCTACGGGCTCCCCACGTTACGCTCATGAACTCAATCTGCAGGGCCTGCGTATCTGGCCGTTGAGCCGATACCCGCACCTGGTGTTCTACATGGAACGGCCCGACCATGTCGACGTCTGGCGCGTGCTTCATGGCCAACGGGACATCCCGGCGTGGATGCACAGCCCTGACATAAGCGCCTGAACAGGGAGGGCCATCTGCCCCTCCCTGCCTCACCCCCGCGGTTTCATCCGCAGCGCCGCCACCGTAGCGAGCAGGAAGGTGGCGGTGAGGAGCAGGAAGGCTTCCGAATAGGCTGCATCGATGCCCTGCGGCGTGCCGCCATGAATGGTGATACGCCACTCCACGAAAACCGCCACGATGGCGATGCCCAGCACCCCGCCGAGCTGGCGGACGTAGTTATTGACCATCGAGGCCTCGCCCATCAGGCGGGGCTGCAGGTGGCGCAGGGTGGCGAGGGTCAGGGCCGGGATGATCAGGCCCAGGCCGACGCGCCCGATCATCGTGTCCCACAGGATCTCGGCATAGCTCACCGCGCTGCCGCGCAAGCCGAAGTAGAGGAAGGACAGACCGAAGAGCAGCAGCCCGGCCACGGTGATCCAACGGGGCGAGTGCCGATCGGCCACCATGCCGGCCAGCGGGATGGTGACGGCCAGCACGAAGCCGGAGGGCATCAGGGCCAGGCCGGCGGGCGTGGCACCGAAGCCCAGGGCGTTCTGCAGGAAGACCGGAATCAGGTAGCTCGAGGCATACACCCCGACCCCGTAGGCGAAGGACACCAGGATGCCCATCGCAAAGGCGCGCTCGTGAAACAGCTCCAGGGAGAAGATCGGTGCGGCGGCGCGCCCGGCATGGCGGACGAAGAGGCCGGCCGACAGCAGCGCGATGCCCGCCTGCACCAGGCTCCAGGTGGCCAGCGGGCCCGCCTCGCGCAGGCTGGCCACCCACTCGATGAGCACCAGGGTCATGACGCTCAGCAGCGCCACGCCATACCAGTCGAAGGGACGCCGCTGGAGGTCGTCCGCCCGGGGCAGAAGATGGGCCGCCAGCACACCGGCGAGCAGGCAGAAGGGCACGCTCAGCAGGAAGATCGACTGCCAGCCGAAGTGCTCCAGCAGCACGCCGGCCAGGGTCGGCGCCACCGCCGGGGCCAGCACGATGCCGAAGCTCAGCAAGCCCGTCGCCCTGCCCTGCCGGCCCGGCGGGAAGAGGCGCATCACCACCACCATCGACAGGGGTTGCTGCACACCGGCAGCGGCCCCCTGCAGCAGGCGGATCGCCACGGTACCGGTGAAGTCGCTGACCAGGGCGCCGGCCAGACTGGTCAGCCCGAGGAACAGCACCGTCCCCAGGAAGACCCGCCGGAAGCCGTAGCGCTCCAGCAGCCAGGGCGTGGGCAGCATGGCGACGGTCATGGCCGCCATGTAGCCGGTGATGACCCACTGGACCCGGTCCTGGCCCATGCCCCAGTAGGCGCCCATCGCCGGTACGGCCACGCTGAAGCTTGTGGTGGCGAGCACCGCGGCGATCACCCCGATGGCCACGGTGAGCAGCGCCAGCCAGCGATAGCGTTCGCCGTGGCGGGCGAACAGCTCGTCACGGCTGGGCGCGGCCGGCATCAGCAGGCTCAGCATGGCCGCATCAGGCCGGGGCCTGCGAGGAGTGGCAGGAAGCCGACGCCCCGCGCCACCTCAGCCCTCCCGGCCGGCGCCGGCATAGCGCTGGCAATGGAAATCCCCATCGCCGAGGCAGGCCTGGGCCACCCGGATGCGTTTCAGGAACAGGCCCACGTCCAGCTCGTCGGTGACCCCCATGCCGCCATGCATCTGCACCGCCTCGCGGCTGACCAGGTGGGCGACCTCGCCGGCCTTCCATTTGGCCAGGCTGGCCAGGCGGGCACGGCCGGCCGCATCCAGCGACGGGTCGTCGAGGGCAGCGAGCCCGGCCATCACTGTGCTGCGCGCCAGCTGCAGGTGGGTGTAGCACCAGGCGGCCCGGTGCTGCAGGGCCTGGAAGGAGCCGATCGGCACGTCGAACTGGACCCGCGTCTTCAGGTACTCCACCGTGGTGTCGAACAGCGCCTGGGATGCCCCCAGCAGCTCGGCGGCCAGGCACACGCGGCCCCGGTCGAGGGCCGCATCCAGGGCCGCCCAGGCTGCGCCCACGGTGCCCAGCAGCGCGGCGGCGTCCACCTGCACCGCGTCGAGGCGCAGCCGGGCGTGGTTGCGGGAATCCACCAGCTTCACCGGCGAGACGCACAGGCCGGCGGCATCGGCGGGCACCAGGAAGAGGCTCAGCCCGGCGGTGTCGCCGGGCTTTCCGGCCGTGCGGGCCACCACCACGAAGGCGTCGGCGCCGATGCCGTCCACCACGCACAGCTTGTCACCCGTCAGCACCCAGCGCAGCCCTTCGCGACGGGCCGCCAGGGCGGTGTCGGCCGGAGCGTGGCGGGGCTGCTCGTCCACGGCCAGGGCGATGCGCCGGTCCCCGGCGATCAGGGCCGGCAGCCATTCGGCCTGCTGCGCGGGTGAACCGGCCAGCTCCACTGCCGAGCCGCCCAGCACGATGCTGGAGAGCAGCGGCGCAGCGCTCAGCCTGGTGCCGAGCTGCTCGAAGACGGCACCCAGGCCCTTGCAACCGAAGGCCAGGCCGCCGAGCGACTCGGGAAAGGGGATGGCACTCCACCCCAGGTTCACCATCTCCTGCCACAGGGCCGCATCGAAACCTTCGGCCGCCCCCTCGTCGCGCAGCCGGCGCTGGGCGCTGACCGGGCTTCGGGCGGCCAGGAACTCGCTGGCGGTGTCGGCCAGCAGGCGCTGCTCTTCGGAATAAACCAGACTCATGATCGGCGCCTCCTCACTTGCTCTCTTTGCCTTCGGGCAGCGCGAGCACCCGCTTGGCGATGACGTTCAGCTGCACCTCGGACGAGCCGCCGGCAATGGTCTGGGCAAAGCTGCCCAGCCAGGCCTTGGTCAGGGCCCGCTCCTGTTCGGTGAATTCATCCCCTTCCCAGCCCAGGGCGCGGTGGCCCATCAGATCAAGGAGGATCTCGAACTTGTCCTTCTCCTGCTCGGAGTGCACCAGCTTCATGATGGACATCAGCCCCGACACGTTCTGGCGGGCGCGCATCTCCTCACCCATGCGCTGCACGGTGAGGGTGTAGCTGTGCTCCTCCATGGACATCGCCACGGCGCGGGCGCGCAGGGCGATGTCCGCCGGTGCGGCGGACGTGGCAGGCGGCAGGTAGCGCTCCGCCAGGCTCATCAGGTCGAAGTGGGTCGGCAGGCTGAACTCCCCGAACTTGGACATGGCCCGTCGCTCGTGCTGGAGCAGCGCCTTGGCCAGGGTCCAGCCCCCATGCAGCGGGCCGATCAGCTGCCCCTTGGGCACCTTGACGTTGTCGAAGAAGACCTGACAGAAGGACGACTTGCCGCTGATCAGGTCGATGGGCGTGACGGTGATGCCGGGCGACTGCATGTCCAGCACGATCAGGCTGATGCCGCGATGCTTGGGCGCCGCCGGATCGGTGCGCACCAGCGCGTACATCCAGTCGGACTTGTCGCCGTAGGAGGTCCAGATCTTGGTGCCATTCACCAGGAAGTGATCGCCCTGATCCACCGCCGAGGTCTTCAGGCTGGCCAGGTCGGAGCCTGCATTGGGCTCGGAAAAACCCTGGCACCAGCGGATCTCGCCGCGGGTCATGGGCCTGAGCAGGGCCTGCTTCTGTTCTTCCGTGCCGAACTCCAGGATCACCGGGCCGAGCATCCAGATGCCCAGGTTGATCTGCGCCGGACGGCAGTGGAGGCGGCGCATCTCGGCCTCCAGCACCGCGGTCTGCTCGGCGCTCAGGCCGCCGCCGCCATACTCAGCGGGCCAGTCCGGGGCGAACCAGCCCTTGTCGCGCATGCGCTCGAACCACAGCCGCTGCTCTTCGGACTGGAAGCTGATCTGCCGGCCGCCGAAGATCAGCGCGCCATCCGGCGTCGGGGTGCGCATGGCGGGCGGGCAGTTGGCCTCCAGCCAGGCGCGGACTTCCTTGCGGAACTCGTCAATCGTGCTCATTGCGTCATCCTTGTGGTCCCGGGCCTACATGGCCCGGGGCATGCCCAGGCCGAACTGGGCGATCAGCCCGCGCTGGATCTCGTTGGTGCCGCCGCCGAAGGTGAGGGTCACCGAGGCGCGCAGCTCGTACTCCAGCTCACCCAGCAGCACGGCCGCCGCGGAGCCTGAACGCACCAGGCCGGCCGCGCCGACGATCTCCGACAGCTTGCGCAGGACCTCGATGGCCGACTCGGAACCATACACCTTGGTACTGGAGGCCAGGGCCACGTCCATGCGGCCCTGCTCGAGGTCGGCGGCGATGCGGAAGTTGATCAGGCGCATGGCCTCCAGGCGGGCATAGCACTCGGCCAGCAGGCTACGCACCCAGGGGCTGTCGACGGCACGCTGGCCGCTCTCGTCCTGGGCCCGGGCCCACAGGAAAACCCGCCGGAACAGGCCCGCCACCTTGTCGGACCAGGCCCCCAGCCCGAGGCGCTCGTGGTTGAGCTGGGAGGTCACCAGCTGCCAGCCGCCGTTGAGCTTGCCCACCAGCATGTCGGCCGGCACGCGCACATTGTCGTAGTAGGTGGCCGCAGTCGGGTTGCTGCAGGTCGGGATCACGGTATGGGAGAAGCCGGCCTCCCGCGTGTCCAGGATCAGGATCGAGATGCCCTTGTGGCGCGGCAGGGCCGGGTCGGTGCGGGCGGCCAGCCAGATGTAGTCGGCGGCCTCGGCACCGGAGGTCCACAGCTTGTTGCCATTGACCAGGAAGTGGTCGCCTTCCAGCCGGGCGGTGGTCTTGAGGGCCGCCAGGTCGGAGCCGGCGCCCGGCTCCGAGTAGCCGATGGAGAACAGGATCTCGCCGGCGGCGATGCCCTGCAGGAACTGCGCCTTCTGCTTGTCGGTGCCGAACTCCATGAGGGCCGGGCCGACGGTGCTGATGGTCACGAAGGGCAGCGGCGCCCCGGCGATGTTGGCCTCCTCGAAGAAGATCAGCTGCTCGGTGGCGCTGTAGCCCTGGCCGCCGTGGGCTTTCGGCCAGCCGAGGGCCAGCCAGCCGTCGCGGCCCATCCGGCGGATGGTGTCGCGGTACAGCTCGCCGCCCTCCATGCCGCGCAGGGCGGCACGCAGCTCGGGGGTCATCAGGTTCTGGAAGTAGTCCCGCACCTTGAGGCGCAGGGCGTGCTGCTCGGGGGTCAGATCGACGAACATGGCATCCTCCTCAGGCGCAACCCAGGATCAGGCCGCTGGTGGGCACGCCGGTACCGGCGGTGACCAGCACGTTCTCCACATCCGCCACCTGGTTGGCCGCCGTGCCGCGCACCTGGCGCACCGCTTCGGCAACACCGTTCATACCGTGGATGTAGGCCTCGCCAAGCTGGCCGCCATGGGTGTTGATGGGCAGCTTGCCGCCCCGGGCATGGTG
>JAFLDU010000414.1 GCA_017309145.1 Zoogloea sp.
CCCGCCCGCCCGCGTCGCAAGCCCTGACCCGGGCCCGGCCCGATTCCGGCACCCTGCTTTGCGCCACCGCCCTTTAAGGGCACAATCCGCGTTTTGCTTTTTACCAGCCGCCGTGCGCCTCTTCCGACTCGTCAAGATCATTTCCGTCAGCCTGAAATACGGGCTCGACCAGATGATTCTCACCAACGAGCCGTCCGGCCGCCTGGCCTGGCTGGCGCGGCTGACGCGCTTCCGCCGGACCTTCAATGAGCCCTCCGGCGCCCGCCTGCGCCAGGCCCTCGAATCCCTCGGCCCGATCTTCGTCAAGTTCGGGCAGATGCTGTCCACCCGCCGTGACCTGCTACCCCCGGCCATCGCCGAGGAACTCGCACGCCTGCAGGACCGGGTCCCCCCGTTCTCCAGCGCGGAGGCCCTGGCCCAGTTGCAGGAAGCCTATGGCCGCCCTGCCGATGAAGTGTTCGCCCGCTTCGACCGGGAGCCCGTCGCCTCGGCGTCGATCGCCCAGGTGCACTTCGCCCAGTTGCCCGACGGCACCGAGGTGGCGGTCAAGATCCTGCGCCCTGGCATCGCCCCGATCATCGCCCACGATCTGGCCCTGCTCGACGCAGCCGCCACCGTGCTCGAGAAAGTCTGGCCGGAGGGTCGCCGCCTGAAGCCCCGAGAGGTCGTCGCCGAGTTCTCCAAGTACCTCCGCGACGAACTCGACCTGATGCGCGAAGCCGCCAACTGCTCCCAGCTGCGGCGCAACTTCAAGGATTCCGAGCTGCTCGTGGTGCCCGAGGTGCATTGGGACTTCTGCACCACCGGCGTGATGGTCATGGAGCGCATGAAGGGGGTGCCGATCTCCCAGCTCGACGCGCTCAAGGCCCACGGCGTGGACCTCAAGGCCCTCTCCAGGGCCGGGGTGGAGATCTTCTTCACGCAGGTGTTCCGGGACGGCTTCTTCCATGCCGACATGCACCCGGGCAACATCTTCGTAGCCACCGAAGGCCCGACCCGGGGGCGCTACATCGCCCTCGACTTCGGCATCATCGGCAGCCTCAACGACTCCGACAAGAAGTACCTGGCCACCAACTTTCTGGCCTTCTTCCAGCGCGACTACCGGCGCGTCGCCCTGGCCCACATCGAGGCCGGCTGGGTGCCGCCGCACACGCGGGTGGACGAGTTCGAGGGCGCCATCCGCGCCGTCTGCGAACCCATCTTCGACCGGCCACTGAAGGACATCTCCTTCGGCAAGACCCTGCTGCGCCTGTTCCAGACGGCCCGCCGCTTCGAGATGGAAGTTCAGCCCCAGCTCGTACTGCTGCAAAAAACCCTGCTCAACATCGAGGGCCTCGGCCGCCAGCTGGACCCGGACCTCGACCTGTGGAAAACCGCCAAGCCCTTCCTCGAACGCTGGATGAACGACCAGATCGGCTGGCGCGCCTTCCTCCGCCATGCCCGCGACGAGGCGCCCTCCTGGGCGGCCACCCTGCCGCAGTTGCCGCGCCTGGTGCACCAGGCCCTGGCCACCCCGCGGGACGATGGCACCCGGGACGAGCTCGCCCGCCTCGCCGCCGAGGCCCGGCTCACCCGCCTCTGGCTGGCCGTTTGTGCGGTTTTGCTCGGTGGCCTCGCGACGCTCGAAGCCTGGCGCTGGCTGCACTGAACGAAGCCGGGCGCGCCCTGCTCCAAGTGTCATGAGCCCGCCGCCACTGCGGCCCCGCCCAGCTTCTAAGGAATGATCATGCCCGCCCCGTTCGCGCCCCCCCGTCCGGTACGCATCGTCGGTGTCGGCTCCTGCCTCGGCGCACCGATCTTCGGCCCCGCCGCCGGCCCCCGGGCCCTCAAAGAGGGCCACATCGACGATCAGCTACGCAGGCTCGGCATCCCCGCGGAGTGGCAAAGTCTGCTGGAACCCTCTGCTCCGAAGCCGCCCCAGCCTCCCCTGCAGGAACGCCTCGGCACCATGAGTGCCCTGCTCCACGACCTTGCCGATGAGGTCGCCGCGATCTGCCAGGCGGGACATGTCCCCCTGGTCCTCGGCGGGGATCACGCCGTTGCCGCCGGTACCTGGCGCGGTGTCTCCCGCACCCTGGGAGCAGGCGGCAAGCTGGGCCTGGTCTGGATCGATGCCCACCTGGACGCCCATACCGACCGGACCACCCACAGCGGCAACATCCACGGCATGCCCATGGCGGCCCTGCTGGGCGCGGGAGATGACAGCCTCACAGGCCTGCCCGGCCCCCATCTGGACCCGGCCCACGTGGCCATCGTCGGCGCCCGCTCCTGGGAGCCCGAAGAGAAGGCCCTGCTGGAACGTCTGGGCGTGCGCATCTTCTACATGCCCGAAGTCAAACGGCGCGGCCTGTCCGCCGTACTCGCCGACGCCCTGGCCATTGCCCGCGAGGGCACCGCCGGTTTCGGCGTGTCGGTGGACCTGGACAGCATGGATTGCGCCAGCCTGCCCGCCACCACCTGCCTGGTCCCCGACGGGCTTGATCCCCAGGCGCTCACCGACAGTCTCCACAGCCTGCGCAACTGCGCCGACCTGCTGGCC
>JAFLDU010000415.1 GCA_017309145.1 Zoogloea sp.
CACGGACACCCCTGCCGCGGCAAAGAACGCATCGAGCCGCCCGATCAGGTCGGCCTTTTCCGCATCCGTCACGAAACTCGCCTCGAAGCTGTTGCGGGCCAGCCGGTACCAAGTGGCCGCATCCAGCCCGAAAGCCGCCTGCACGGCCCGGATGTTGTCGTTGAGATAGCCGCCGAAGTAGGCCGGATCGTCACTGTTCAGGGTCACACGGACACCTGCCGCGAGGAGCTGGGGCAGGCTGTGCTCGCCCATCGTCGAGAACACGCAGAGGCGGGTGTTGGACAGCGGGCAGACCGTCAGGGCCACGCCTTCGCGGGCCAGGCGGGCCAGCACCGCCGGGTCGTCCACCGCCCGCACGCCGTGGTCGATGCGCCGGGCGCCAAGGATGTCCAGGGCCTCGGTGATGTACTCGGGCGGCCCCTCCTCGCCGGCATGGGCCACCACCGGCTTGCCCAGAGCCCGGCAACGGGCGAACAGGCGGGCGAACTTGGCGGGCGGATGCCCCCGCTCCGATGAATCCAGCCCGAAACCGTGGATGCGCCCGATATACGGCTCCGCCTCGTCCAGCGCCGCGAGGCACTCGTCCTCGCTCAGATGGCGCAGAAAGCACAGGATCAGCCGGCCGCCGATGCCCCAGCGGCGGGCCCCTTCGGCGAGGCCGTCCTCCAGGCCTTCGAGCACCGTCCGGAAAGGGATGCCCCGCGCGGTGTGGGTCTGGGGGTCGAAGAAGATCTCCGCATGCACCACCCCATCAGCGCTGGCCCGTTCCAGGTAGGCCAGCATCAGGTCACGGAAATCCTCGCGGGTCCGCAACACGTCAGCGCAGGCGTAGTACAGATCGAGAAAACTCTGCAGGCTGTCGAAGGCGTAGGCCGCCTTAAGGGCGGACTCGTCGGCATAGGGCAGGGTGATCCCGTTGCGGCGGGCCAGGGCGAAGGCCAGCTCCGGCTCCAGAGTGCCCTCTATATGGACGTGCAGCTCGGCCTTGGGCATGCCGAGGGCGAGCGCCAGGGGATCGGCGGAATTGCGTGCGGTCATGGTCGGGTCTCCCGGAAAGGTGCGCAGAGGCACATAGTAGGACTCCATGAAAAAAGGCGCAGCCGAAGCCGCGCCCAAGTTGCCACGTTGCGAGGAGATAACCGGCCTTACTTCGGGATGGCGCCTTCCACGCCCTCCACGTAGTAGTTGATCTTGCGCAGGTCCGGGTCGCCCATGCTCACGCCGGCGGCGAGGATCTCCTTGCCGTCCTGGGCCTTGAGCGGGCCGGTGAAGGGATGCAGCTTGCCGGCCTTGATGGCGTCGCGGCGCTCCTCGGCGAGCTTCTTCACGTCGGCAGGCACGGCCGGGCCGAAGGACTCGATATTCACCGCGCCTTCCTTGACGCCCCACCAGATGTCGCCCGGCTTCCAGCCGCCTTCCAGCACTTCGCCGACCACCTTGTTGTAGATCACACCCCAGTGCAGCACGGAGGCGGCCAGGTGGGCCTTGCCACCGAACTTGCTCATGTCCGAATCCCAGCCGAAGGCCAGCACGCCCTTCTCCTGGGCCGCCTGCACCACGGCCGGCGAATCGGTGTTCTGCATGAGCACGTCGGCGCCCTGGGCGATCAGGGTCAGGGCGGCCTCACGCTCCTTGCCCGGGTCGAACCAGCTGTTCACCCAGATGGCCCGGGTGGTGGCCTTGGGATTGACGCTGCGTGCCCCGATGGTGAAGGCGTTGATGTTGCGGATCACCTCGGGAATGGGGATGGAAGCCACCACGCCCAGCTTGCCGGACTTGCTCATCTTGCCGGCCACCACGCCGAGCATGTAGGCCCCTTCGTAGGTGCGCACGTCATAGACGCCGAGGTTCGGTGCGGTCTTGTAGCCGGTGGCGTGCATGAAGGCGGTCTTGGGGAAGGCCTTGGCCACCTTGAGCTGCTGGTTCATGTAGCCGAAGGAGGTGGCGAAGATCATCTTGTAGCCCTGCTGGGCCAGATCGCGGAAGACCCGCTCGGCGTCGGCCGTCTCGGGCACGTTCTCGACGAAGGTGGTCTTTACCTTGTCGCCGAACTTGGCCTCGACCTCCTTGCGCCCCTGATCATGGGCGTAGGTCCAGCCGTGATCGCCGGTGGGGCCGATATACACGAAGCCGATCTTGGCGGGGTCGGCGGCCAGCGCCTGGGAAGCGAGCCCCAGCGTCACGACGAGGGTGGCGACGCGGCACGCTGCGGTCTTGAATCGGGACAGGGACATGGGGTTCTCCATGGACACGGTTTTGGGTGGGTGGCTTCACTGTAGCAACCGGGCCGCCTGCAACCCATCCCGGTTCCGTTATGAACGGTATATGGATCAGGGCACCAAGCCCCCGGCGGGGCGGCGGGATAATCCCTCTCATCCCCATCACGGAGTCTTGTCATGCCCTCCTTCTCCCCTCAGGACGAGCATTTTCTGCGCCAGGCCATCGCGCTGTCGGACGAGGTACGCCGACGCGGCAAGCATCCGTTCGCCGCTCTGGTGGTGGACCGGCACGGCCGGGTCATTGCCG
>JAFLDU010000416.1 GCA_017309145.1 Zoogloea sp.
AACCTGATCCAGACCTCACAACAGAGGGGACTGGAGCCAGTCAACTTCATCTTCGACCTCGCCAGCGACTTCCTTCCGGAGTTTCTCAGGCGGGGTGATGAGCGCGCAGAGCGACTCGCCAGCGCCCCGCTGCAGTCCGCTCCCGGATTCGAGAAGATCCTTCATAGAAGTGACACCATGGCTCGGCAGATCGAGCGCGCTCGAAGGGTGGCCGCCTATGATGTTCCAACGCTCATCCTGGGCGAGACTGGCACCGGGAAGGAGCTGGTCGCGGAAGCTATCCACAAGGCGAGCCGGCGATCGGAAAAGTCATTTCTCGCCATCAACTGCGGCGCCATTCCCCGGGAGTTGGTGAACTCCGAGTTGTTTGGCCACCGAAAAGGCGCGTTCACCGGCGCGGACAGCAACCGGAAGGGGCACTTTCGCGAGGCTGAGGGCGGCACCCTGTTCCTGGACGAGGTGGGCGACCTACCGCTGGATGCCCAAGCCAAACTCTTGCGGGCAATCCAGCAGAAGGAAGTAACGCCTGTAGGTGAATCCACTCCGGTCAAGGTGGATGTTCGCATCCTGGCGGCAACCCACCGGGATTTGATGGCAGACGTGGCGGCCGGACGCTTTCGGGAAGATCTCTTCCACCGCCTTGCGGTAGGGATTATCCACCTCCCTCCGCTGCGTGAGAGAGCCGGCGACATCGATTTTCTGGCGGACCACTTCCTGGACGGCTTCAATGCCGACACGCAGAATCGCCCAGAAGGACAGGAGAAAAAATTTTCTCAGGAAACAAGAAATTTTCTAAACCAGCACCCTTGGCCAGGAAATGTCCGCGAGCTCTACCACACGCTGCTGCGGGCGACGATATGGTCAATTGGAGAAACGCTCACGGCAGACGACATCCGCTCTGCGCTGCTCACAACGGGCAGAGCTGAAGGCCAGATCCTTGGCCGGACCCTCGCCAAAGGCTTTGATTTGCAGGCCTTATTGGACGAAGTGACGCGACATTACCTGAGCCGGGCGATGGCGCAAGCCGGCAACAGGAAAAAACATGCCGCAGAACTTCTGGGGATTTCCAACTACCAGACGCTGACCAACAAGCTGACTCGCCTGGGGCTACCGTCCGGTGACAAAAACGAATAAGAGGAGCATGGCACGATTCTGGCTGGGATCTGTACAAGACCCCTTGCGAGACCGCCATCGATGGAGATGCAGGAACAAAAATCGCTGAACTTCGAGCCCCTCAGGCCGACCCATGCCGACCTGGCGAATCTGGGTGGCTACGCGGAGCACTACGTGCATGCCGACCCGGAAAGCGCCTTGGTCAAGCTCCGCAGTTTTGCCGAACGGATGGTGGACTACCTGTACAACCGTCTGCGCCTGCCCCGAGCCCCCCAATCCAGTTTCATCGACCTGCTGAACAACAGCAGCCTGGCCATGGTGGCCGACTCGCTCGTACTGGATAAGCTGCATGCACTCCGCAAACTCGGCAACCGCGCCGCACACGGCGAAACGGTCTCCGTGGCGGACGGTTTGCGCGCCGTGAGGGAAGCCTGGCAACTCGCGCGCTGGATGCATGTTGGTTTCCTCGGGGGAAAGGTTCAGGACTTCGCCGATTACCTGGAGCCACCGGCTCGGCCTGAGGACAGCAAGGCGGAGATCAAGCGCAAGGTCAAGGCCCTGGCTGAACAGAACGCTGCCAAAGAGGCACGCCTAAAGG
Organism: Zoogloea sp.; assembly: GCA_017309145.1. Classification (GTDB taxonomy): domain Bacteria; phylum Pseudomonadota; class Gammaproteobacteria; order Burkholderiales; family Rhodocyclaceae; genus Zoogloea. Next base: position 1,712 of record JAFLDU010000416.1, read on the forward strand.
CTGCCCTTGAAGAACTCGAAGCACTGCGTGCCACAGAGAAGGCACTCCGCGACCAGATCAACGCTACACAGCAACCAGTTGTCGGGCCAGAACTGGAAGCTTTGGCTCAAATCTCCCTTGCCACGGCGAACCAACTCCACTTTTCTGAAGACGACACCCGCAAATGGCTCATCGACCGGGATCTACGCATCGCGGGATGGACGGTAGGAACCAACGGCGCCAGCACTGATCAGGTCGGCCAGGAGGTGGAGATCCTGCACCAGGCGACCAGCACCGGAACGGGCTATGCCGACTACGTGCTTTGGGACGACAACAACAAGCCGTTGGCCGTCATTGAAGTCAAAAAGACCTCAAAGGACGCTCGCACGGGACAGGCCCAGGCAAAGGACTACGCGGATGGCCTGGAGAAGATGACCGGCAAGCGTCCGATGATCTTCTTCGGCAATGGCCACGAACTCTGGGTGTGGGACGACGCCCAAGGCTATCCGCCGCGCAAGATCTATGGCTTCTTTGCCAAGGATACTTTGCAATACCGCTGTGCCTTCCAGCGGGTCGCCCGGATGGATCTCACCCAGGTCATGCCGGACAAAAATATCGCCGGCCGGCTTTACCAACTCGAAACCCTGCGTCGGGTTACCGAGCGCTTCGCCGCACGCCACCGCAAGGCACTGATCGTCCAGGCAACCGGCACGGGCAAGACCCGCGTCGCCATTGCGCTCGCCAAGCAGCTCATCAACGCGCGCTGGGCCAAGCGGGTGCTCTTCCTGTGTGACCGCCGCGAACTACGCAAGC
>JAFLDU010000044.1 GCA_017309145.1 Zoogloea sp.
TGATTTGCATGCTGTCTCTCCGGGATTACTGGTGCAGATCGGTGTACGGCAGGAGCGCGAGGAAACGCGCACGCTTGATCGCGGTGGACAGCTGACGCTGGTAGCCGGACTTGGTGCCGGTGATGCGCGCCGGCATGATCTTGGCGTTTTCGGTGATGAAATCCTTCAGGATGTCCACATCCTTGTAATCGATCTCTTCGATCTTCTCTGCGCTGAAACGGCAGAACTTGCGACGCTTGAAGAGGCTGCGACCGCCACGGTCGTCCTTACGCTTCATTGCTGGCTTGAATGCCATGATTCGTTCCTTCCAAAAATTCGATCGTATCGATGTGCAATACAGGCGCCCTGCTCTTGAGGCTTCTCGCCGCAAGGAAGCCGGCCAGCCGGACATGGGAACCGAGACGGACTGCGGCGAGCAATTTCGCCTTGTCACCCACGGCCACCACCGACAACTCCAGCCCCACTTCCCGCGGGACGCCTGCTTCGACCTGCCGCGAACGGTGCTCGATACGCCCTGACATCACCGGCACACCGCCGGGAGAGTAGCGCAGAACCCCGAGCTCGCTCAGGACGCCATCAATCTGAAAACTGTTGAGACCCTGTTCCTGCAACTCAGGCGGCGGGCTGCTCGGCAGCCGGCTTGCCCTCTTCACCGGAGGCGGAAGTCAGGGAGCGCGCCTTTTCTTCCTTCATCATCGGGGACGGAGCGGTCACGGCAGCCTTCATGCGGATGGACAGATGACGCAGCACGGCATCGTTGAACTTGAAGCCATGCTCCAGTTCGGCGATGGTGGGCTGATCACATTCGATGTTCATCAGCACGTAGTGGGCCTTGTGGATCTTCTGGATCGGGTAGGCCAGCTGACGACGGCCCCAGTCTTCCAGGCGATGCACCTGGCCGCCCTGGGAGGTCACGAGGGAGCGGTAACGCTCGATCATGGCGGGCACTTGCTCGCTTTGATCGGGGTGAACGATGAATACGACTTCGTAATGCCGCATGAGATCTCCTTCTGGATCAAAACCCTCCGTCATGCGAACGGTAGGGCAAGGTAAAAAACGGACCGCCCGACTGGACTCAGACGGGCGAGCCGGTGATAGTGGCACAACCCTCCAGGAAAAACAAGGCCGTGCCGCTCAGCGGGTGCACGCCCCCTTCGCCAGGCTGACCCGGGAGCCACAGGTCCGGCCAATCTGTGCGCAGACCCAGCCGGAGGTCTCGACCAGCGCATCCAGGTTGATGCCTGTCTCGATACCCAGCCCGTCGAGCATGTACACCACGTCCTCGGTCGCCACATTGCCTGACGCCCCTGCTGCGTAGGGGCAGCCGCCCAGGCCGGCGATGGACGCATCGAAGGTGGCAACCCCCGCCTCCAGCGACGCGTAGATATTCACCAGCGCCTGTCCGTAGGTGTCATGGTAGTGACCGGCAAGCTTGTCGATCGGCACCCGGCGCGCCACCGCGTCGAGCATGCGACGGGTCTTGCCCGGCGTGCCGACACCGATGGTGTCGCCCAAGCTGACCTCGTAGCAACCCATGCCGAACAAGGTCGCCGCCACGTCGGCCACCGCCTCCGGAGCAATCTCACCTTCGTAGGGGCAGCCGAGCACGCAGGACACGTAGCCGCGCACCCGGACACCCGCCGCCTTGGCCGCGTCCATCACCGGCTCGAAGCGGGCCAGCGATTCGGCAATGGAGCAGTTGATATTCTTGCGGCTGAAGGACTCGGAGGCCGCAGCGAACACGGCCACCTCCTGCGCACCGGCCGCCAGGGCAGACTGGAAACCCTGGAGGTTGGGCGTGAGGACCGGGTAATCGACACCGGGCAAGCGCTGGATACGCGCCATCACCTCGGCGTTGTCACCCATCTGCGGCACCCACTTGGGCGACACGAAGGAGGTGGCCTCGATGGCCGGCAGGCCGGCGGCACCCAGGCGGGCGATCAGCTCGACCTTGACATCGGTGCTGACAAGTTGCTTTTCGTTCTGCAGCCCATCGCGGGGGCCGACTTCGACGATGCGGACGCGTCGCGGCAGATCCATGGCGTGATGTTTCCTTCCTTTAGGCGGTGGCCGAATCCTGAAGGCCGAGAGTCTGCTTCATTTTCTCGCGGATCTGGAACTTCTGGATCTTGCCGGTCACGGTCATCGGGAAGCTGTCCACGAAGCTGATGTAGCGCGGGATCTTGTAGTGGGCGATCTGCCCCTGGCAGAAGGCGCGCACCTCGTCCTCGGAGAGCTTTTCGCCCTCGCGCACGATGATCCAGGCACAGAGCTCCTCGCCGTATTTCTTGTCGGGCACGCCCACAACCTGTACATCGAGGATCTTCGGATGCCGATACAGGAACTCCTCGATCTCCCGAGGGTAGATGTTCTCGCCACCACGGATGACCATGTCCTTGATGCGTCCGACGATGTTGCAGAAGCCCTCCTCGTCGATCACGGCGATGTCGCCGGTATGCATCCAGCCCGCCCGATCGATGGCTTCCGCGGTCTTGGCCTCGTCACCCCAGTAGCCGAGCATCACCGAATAGCCGCGGGTGCACAGTTCGCCGGGCGTGCCCCGCGGGACGATGCGCCCATCGGTGTCAACGATCTTGACCTCGCAGTGAGGCTGGACCCGCCCCACCGTGGACACCCGCCGCTCGATGGAATCATCGGTACCGCTCTGGAAACTCACCGGGGAGGTCTCGGTCATGCCGTAGGCGATGGTCACCTCGCCCATGTGCATCTTGTCGATGACGCGCTTCATCACCTCGATGGGGCAGGGGCTACCGGCCATGATGCCGGTACGCAGGCTGGACAGGTCAAAGCGGCTGAATTCCGGATGATCCAGCTGGGCGATGAACATGGTGGGCACCCCGTAGCTGGCAGTGCACTTCTCCTCGGCCACGGTCTGGAGCACGGCCAGCGGCTCGAAGGCCTCTGCCGGATAGACCATGGTGGCGCCGTGGGTCAGGCAGCCCAGGTTGCCCATCACCATGCCGAAGCAGTGGTACAGCGGGACCGGGATGCACACCCGGTCTCCGGGCACCAGGCGGATCGCCTCGCCCACAAAGAAGCCGTTGTTGAGGATGTTGTGGTGGGACAGCGTGGCGCCCTTGGGGTTACCGGTGGTGCCGGAAGTGAACTGGATGTTGATGGGATCGTCGAACTGCAGCGTGTCCCCCAGCAGCTCCAGCTCGCCCAGCTCGTCGCGGGACGGGGCGGCCAGCAGATCGTCGAAATTGAGCATGCCGGGCGTTCGCCCCGCCCCCATACGGATCACGATCTCCAGGCTGGGCAAGGCATGGGCGCGCAACAGACCGGGCTCGCAATGCCCCAATTCGGGCGCCAGATCGCCCAGCATGGCCAGATAGTCACTGCTCTTGAAGGCCGGCGACAGGATCAGCGCCCGGCAGCCCACCTTGTTGAGGGCGTATTCCAGCTCGCTACGCCGGTAGGCCGGGTTGATGTTCACCAGCACCAGCCCCGCCTTGGCCGTGGCGAACTGGGTCAGGGTCCACTCCAGATTGTTCTGGGACCAGATGCCGATGCGCTCTCCGGGCTTAAGCCCCAGGCGGATCAGGCTGCAGGCCAGCGCGTCCACCTTGAGCCGCAGCTCGGCATAGCTCAGGCGGACACTCTGGTGACGCACCACCAGAGCCTCCCGGGCGCCGTGGCGCGCACAGGCCTCATCGAAGTAGCGGCCGATGGTCTGGCCGATCAGGCGCTTGTCGGATGCGCCGTGGACGTAACTCAGTTCGCTCATGCTGTCTCCTCTCACTCGCTCTCGAGATGAAAAGTGGCCGGCGCCCGTCTGCGCGGACTGCCTGGCCGTGTTTCCTTGCGGATGTCGTCTTTCCCTGTGAATGCAGGCACTCGGCCGTCAGGCCGGCGTCGGCTCGAAATCGACCAGCTCGGCGCCGTCGCCCACCTGGTCGCCCACCCCGAAGCGGAAGCCCTTCACCGTGCCGGCCGCCGGCGCAGTGATGGTGTGCTCCATCTTCATGGCCTCCAGGATCAGCAGCGGGGCGCCCTTCTCCACCACGGCGCCCTCGGCGGCAATCAACGCGATCACCTTGCCCGGCATGGGCGCCAGCAGGCCGCCCTCGGCACCGCCGCCCTCGCCGCTATGGTGCAGCGGATCGACGGCGGCAAACTGCCAGGCCCGGCCATGGCCGAACACATGGCGGCGCTCGCCGGCCACCACCACAGTGGCGGTGGTACGCACTCCGTCGAACTCGGCACGCAGCAGGCCGCGCGGATTGAGCTGGCCGCTGGCGACGCTGGTCACCCCATCGAGGGTGATGGCAAAGCTGCTCCCCCGGTTGTCGACGACCAGCGGCTTCTGCGCCTCGCCAAGGCGGAAGATCAGGGTCCGCCGGGCCGCCGCATTGAGGCGCCAGCCATCCCGCAGATGCCACGGGGAGGCCGGCTCCGGATGCTGCTCGGCCACCTGGCCGGCCCGCGCCTGCTCGCGCAGCAGCTCGGCCAGGGCCACGGCCAGCCAGGCTTCACGGCTGGCGCCGGTATCCTCGGGGGAGAGATAGTCCTTCTCCCGCTCGATCAGGCCGGTGTCGAGGTCGGCATTGGCAAAGGCCGGGCAGGCGGTGAGGCGGGACAGGAACTCGATGTTGTTGGCGACGCCGACCACCCGATACTCGGCCAGCGCCTGCAGCATGCGCGCCAGGGCCCGATCACGGTTCACATCCCAGACGATCAGCTTGGCGATCATCGGATCGTAGAAGGGCGAGATCTCGTCGCCCTCCTCCACGCCGGTATCGACACGCACGTGCATGCCTTCTTCCGGCGGCGCCAGGTGCACCAGGCGCCCGGTGGAGGGCAGGAAGCCCTTGGACGGATCCTCGGCGTAGATGCGCGCTTCAAGGGCATGGCCGTTGATCGCCAGTTGTTCCTGAGCCAGCGGCAAGGGCTCGCCGGAGGCCACGCGGAGCTGCCACTCGACCAGGTCGAGACCGGTGATCATCTCGGTCACCGGGTGCTCCACCTGCAGGCGGGTGTTCATCTCCATGAAGTAGAAGGTGCCGTCCTGGTTGGCGATGAACTCCACCGTACCCGCCCCCACGTAGCCCACCGCGCGGGCCGCGTCCACCGCGGCCTTGCCCATCGCGGCGCGGCGCTCGAGGGTCATGCCCGGCGCCGGCGCCTCTTCCAGCACCTTCTGGTGGCGGCGCTGCACCGAGCAGTCGCGCTCGAAGAGATACACGTAGTTGCCGTGGGTGTCGCCGAACACCTGGATCTCGATGTGGCGCGGGCGGGTCAGATATTTCTCGACCAGCACGTGGTCGCTGCCAAAGCTGGAGGCAGCCTCGCGCTTGCAGGAGGCCAGTGCCTCGAGGAAATCACCGCTCTTCTCCACCAGACGCATACCCTTGCCGCCGCCCCCCGCCGCCGCCTTGATCAGCACCGGGTAGCCGATGGCATCGGCCTGCACATTGAGGAAGCCGGGCTCCTGATTGTCGCCGTGATAACCCGGCGTCAGCGGAACACGAGCCTTCTCCATCAGCTTCTTGGCTTCGGACTTGGAGCCCATGGCACGGATGGCGGACACCGGCGGGCCGATGAAGACGATACCGGCCTGCTCACAGGCCTCGCAGAAGTCCTCGTTCTCGGACAGAAAGCCATAGCCCGGATGGATGGCCTGGGCACCCGTCTGCTTCGCGGCGGCGATGATCTTGTCGATGACGAGATAACTCTCCCGGGCCGCGGCCGGGCCGATGAAGACGGCCTCGTCGGCCAGCCGCACATGGCGGGCGCCGGCATCGGCCTCGGAGTACACCGCTACCGTCTTGATGCCCAGGCGACGGGCCGTCTTGATGACCCGGCAGGCGATCTCGCCCCGGTTCGCAATCAGAATCTTGTGGAACATGCTTGTCTCCCGCTTTCTTGTAGGGACGACTTCAGTCGCCCGCGGACGTCGATTCAGGTTGGGCGGCTGAAGCCGCCCCTACAGGCCTAGACCGGCACCCAGGCCGCCGGACGCTTGTCGAGGAAGGCGGCGAGGCCCTCCTTCGCTTCGGGCGTGGCGCGCAGGGTGGCAATGCGGCGGGCGGTGTCCTCGACGACCTCGTCGCTGACCGGACGGTCAGCCACCGCACGGATCAGATCCTTGGCCGCAGCCTGCGACCGGGGGCCGCCCTGCAGCAGAGCAGTCACCACCCCCTGGACCGTCACATCCAGCTGGTCGGCGGGCACCGCCTCATGGGCCAGCCCGAGGTCGGCCGCCCGCGCGGCGGAGATCCGCTCGGCGGTCTGGAAATAGCGGTGGGCCTGGCGCGCGCCGATGGCGCGGATCACGTAGGGGCTGATCGCCGACGGAATGATCCCGAACTTCACTTCGGAGGTGGCAAACACCGCCCCTTCGCCAGCGATGCAGATGTCGCAGGCGGACGCCAGGCCCATGCCACCGCCCAGGGCCGCACCATGGACACGGGCAATGGTGGGTTTCTGCATCTCGGCGAGGGTGCGTAGCATGCCGGCGAGCTTGCGCGCATCGTGCAGGTTCTCCTCCACCGAAGCATCGGCAGCGCGGCGCATCCAGTTGAGGTCAGCTCCCGCAGAGAAGCTCTTGCCACGGCCGGCCAGCACCATCACACGCACGCTGTCGTCGGCATCCAGTTCGCGGCAGGCCACGGTCAGTTCGGCGATGAGCTGCTCGTTGAAGGCGTTATGCACATCCGGGCGGTTCATCCACAGGGTGGCAACACCCGCGTCGCGGGTGATTTCGAGGGTCTCGTACATGGCGCCCCCTTACATCCGGAACAGGCCGAAGCGGGTCGGCTGGATGGGTGCGTTGAGGCTGGCCGACAGGGACAGGCCGAGCACCCGGCGGGTCTGCGCCGGATCGACCACCCCGTCGTCCCACAGGCGGGCGGTGGCGTAGTACGGATGCCCCTGATCTTCGTATTGCTGACGGATCGGCGACTTGAAAGCCTCCTCGTCGTCCTTGCTCCAGCTGCCGCCCTTGGCCTCGATGCCATCGCGGCGGACCGTGGCGAGCACGCTGGCGGCCTGCTCACCGCCCATCACGGAGATGCGGCTGTTGGGCCACATCCACAGGAAGCGCGGGCTGTAGGCGCGGCCGCACATGCCGTAGTTGCCGGCGCCGAAGCTGCCGCCGATCAGCACGGTGAGCTTGGGCACCTGGGCGGTGGCCACGGCGGTGACCATCTTGGCCCCATCTTTGGCGATGCCACCGTTCTCGTACTTGCGGCCGACCATGAAGCCGGTGATGTTCTGCAGGAAGACCAGCGGCACGCCGCGCTGGGCGCACAGCTCGATGAAGTGGGCCCCCTTCTGGGCCGACTCGCCGAACAGGATGCCGTTGTTGGCGACGATGCCGATGGGCATGCCGTAAAGGTGGGCGAAGCCGGTGACCAGGGTGGTGCCGTAGCGGGCCTTGAACTCGTCGAAACGGGAGCCATCGACGATGCGGGCGATCACTTCTCGCACGTCATAGGGCTTGCGGGTGTCGGTAGGGATCACCCCGTACAGCTCGGCCGGGTCGTAGAGCGGCTCCTCCGCATCCAGCAGCTTGAGGCCCACCGGCTTGTTGCGGTTGAGGGTGCCGACGATGCGCCGGGCGATATGCAGGGCGTGGGTGTCGTTCTCGGCCAGGTGGTCGGCCACCCCGGAGACACGGGTGTGCACATCGCCGCCGCCCAGGTCTTCGGCGCTGACCTCCTCGCCGGTCGCCGCCTTCACCAGCGGGGGGCCTCCGAGGAAGATGGTGCCCTGATTTTTGACGATGATGGTCTCGTCGCTCATCGCCGGCACGTAGGCCCCACCGGCGGTGCATGAGCCCATCACCACGGCGATCTGGGGGATGCCCTCGGCCGACATGTTGGCCTGGTTGAAGAAGATCCGGCCGAAGTGGTCACGATCGGGGAAGACCTCGTCCTGCTTGGGCAGGAAGGCGCCGCCGGAATCCACCAGATAGATGCAGGGCAGCTTGTTCTGCTGGGCGATCTCCTGGGCGCGGAGGTGCTTCTTGACCGTCATCGGATAGTAGGTGCCGCCCTTCACGGTGGCATCGTTGGCAACGATCATGCATTCGACGCCATTCACCCGGCCGATGCCGGTGATCACGCCGGCCGACGGAGCCTCGTTGTCGTACATGCCGTAGGCCGCCAGTTGGCAGACCTCCAGGAAGCCGGTGCCCGGGTCGAGCAGATGATCCACCCGGTCGCGGGGCAGCAGCTTGCCCCGCCCGGTGTGCTTGGCGCGGGCCGCCTCGCCGCCGCCGAGGGAGACCTGGGCGGCCTTCTCGCGCAGGTCGCCGACGATTCGGTTCATCGCCTCGGCATTGCTCTGAAACTCGGCGGAACGCGGGTTGATGCTGGATTTGATGACGCTCATGGGAAGCTCCTCAGCGCGCCGGTTCAGCAGGTTTCGGCGAACAGTTCGCGGCCGATCAGCATGCGGCGGATCTCGCTGGTGCCGGCGCCGATCTCGTAGAGCTTGGCATCGCGCCACAGGCGGCCGGTCGAATATTCGTTGGTGTAGCCCACGCCACCGAGGGTCTGGATCGCCTCGCCGGCCATCCAGGTGGCCTTCTCGGCGGAGTACAGGATGGCGCCGGCCGCGTCCTTGCGCAGGGTGCGGGCGTGGTCGGTCTTGTCACAGGCCTGGCCGAGGGCATACACGTAGGCACGGGTGGCCATCCAGGTGGAGTACATGTCGGCCACCTTGCCCTGCATCAGCTGGAACTCGCCGATGCTCTGGCCGAACTGCTTGCGATCGTGCAGGTAGGGCACCACCACGTCCATGCACGCCGCCATGATGCCCAGCGGGCCGCCGCACAGTACGGCGCGTTCGTAGTCGAGGCCGGACATCAGCACCTTGGTGCCATTGCCCACGCCGCCCAGCACGTTCTCCTCCGGCACCTCCACATCGTCGAAGAACAGGGGGTAGGTGTTGGAACCACGCATGCCCAGCTTGTCGAGGTGGGTGCCGTGGGTGAAGCCCTTCATGCCCTTCTCGATGATGAAGGCGGTCATGCCGCGGGCACCCGCCTCGATGTCGGTCTTGGCGTACACCACCAGGGTGTCGGCATCGCCGCCGTTGGTGATCCACATCTTGGAGCCGTTGAGGACGTAGCGGTCGCCTTTCTTGTCTGCCCGCAGCTTCATGGAGACCACGTCGGAACCGGCGTTGGGCTCGGACATGGCGAGGGCGCCCACGTGGTCGCCGGAGATCAGCTTGGGCAGGTATTTCTGCTTCTGAGCTTCGTTGCCGTTGCGGCGGATCTGGTTGATGCACAGGTTGGAATGGGCACCGTAGGACAGGCCCACCGAGGCGGAGGCGCGGGAGACCTCTTCCAGCGCGATGATGTGGGCCAGGTAGCCCATGTTGGTGCCGCCGTATTCCTCGGGCGCGGTCATGCCGTGGAGCCCCAGGTCGCCGAGCTTCTTCCAGAGGTCGGCCGGAAACAGGTTGTCCCGATCCACGTCGGCCGCCCGCGGGGCGATCTCCTTGGCTGCGAAGGCCTGAACGGTGTCACGCAGGGCCTCGATGGTCTCGCCGAGGTGGAAGTTGAGGCTGGGAATGTTCATTGTTCTGTCTCCTCCGGAAATTGAGTGGGGCGGAACCGGACCTGGCCGGCCGTAGAGCACGGTGCAGAGTACTGGCACGAAGGGGGCGACGGGCGCCATCGTGGTTGCAAATCGTGCCAGCAATCTCTAGATTCGTGAACCATGACAAACGCCCTCCCGCCCTCCCGCCCGATGGGTCGGGCAGCCACTCCGATCGCCTTCATCCGGGCCATCGTGCAGGCCTACCACCGCTACGCGGCCGACCCGTCGCGGGCCCTGGCCCAGGCCGGCATCGACCCGGCCCTGCTCGACCAGGACAGCGCCCGGGTGACGGCCCTGCAGATGGAGGTCATGTCCGGCGCGGCCATGCAGGAACTGGACGACGAGGCCCTGGGCTGGTTCTCCCGACGCCTGCCGTGGGGCAGCTACGGCATGCTGTGCCGGGCCTCGATCACCTCGCCAGACCTGGGGGTCGCCCTGAAACGCTGGTGCCGTCACCACCGGCTGCTCACCGAAGACATCCGCCTCACCGTTGAGCATGACGGCAGCACGGCCCGGCTCAGCCTCATGCCCTGCCGGGAGCTGGGCGAACTGCGCGAATTCTGCCTGGTCACCCTGCTGCGCTACGTGCTCGGCTACGCCTGCTGGGCCATCGACTCGCGCATTCCGCTCCTCGAAAGCCGCTTCCCCTTTCCGGCGCCACCGCATGCGGATGCCTACCCGCTGATGTTCCCCGGCCCCGTGATCTTCGATGCTTCACGAGCCGAAGTGTGCTTCGACACCCGCTATCTCTCCCTGCCGATCCGCCGCGACGAGGCCGCCCTGCGCAGCATGCTGCAGCGGGCACTGCCCCTCACCGTTCTGCAGTACCGGCGTGACCGCCTGCTCGTGGAAGGTGTCCGGCAGTTCCTGCACAATCCGGCCAATCTGGGTGCGACGGCCGAGCGGGTCGCCGCACACCTGCACATTTCGGTGCGCACCCTCCACCGGCAACTCAAGGAGGAAAGCTCGTCCCTGCAGCAGCTCAAGGACGAGACCCGCCGTGACCACGCCATGAAACTCCTTGACCGCAGCCGCAAGCCGGTCAAGCAGATCTCGGCGCTGGTCGGCTTCGGCAACGAAAAGAGCTTCACCCGCGCCTTCCGCACCTGGACCGGGCTGTCACCCCAAGCCTGGCGCGAACGCAATCTGGCAGCATCGGAAGCCAGCACCTAGAGTGGACAAGCCCTCTACGTCAGGAGAGAACGGAGGCTTCGCATGACCCGTGACGAGTTCGAGGCAGAACAACGCGCTGCTGGCTTCAACACGTTTGCAGACGTGATCCGGGAGCCAAACGGCCACCTGGACACCCACACCCACCCGTTCGAGGCGCGCGCGCTGATCCTGGCCGGAGAGATCCGCATCGAGACCCGCAGCGGGGCCCACCGCTATGGACCGGGCGACATCTTCCACCTGGCTGCGGAAGCACCCCACAGCGAAGACTACGGCCCCGCCGGCGTACACTATCTGGCGGCCCGCCGCTGACAGATCCGCCCTCCCCACCGTCATCGTCCTGCAATCGATGCGGCGCAAGCTCCTCATCAGGGTAACGGGACGAGGGCTTCATGGAAGACCGCATCTATTGCTATCACTGCATGACCTATCACCCCGCCGCGCAGATGCGACGGGTGGACACCCCCAGAGGCCCGCGCTGGCGCTGCATCCGTTCCATTGCCGGGGCCGCTAACAGCACTGCCGAGCGGGACGCCTTCGGCGGACGCCAGACCGAACTGAACCGGCTGCGGGCCCGCGAGCTGCAGGCAATCGCCAATCCACGCACGCGCAGCTTCGGCTACTGACGCCCCCAGCGTCGCCACGCGCAGTACCGCGCGCCGAGCAAACCATGTCACAGCCCCCCGGAGCCGGAGCGGCTATCATGCACGCCACCTATTCCATACGCATCACCACTGGAGGTTCCGTGCCCAACCCTCACCCCCACGGCCATGGCCTAGCCGCGCTGCTGCTGGCCCTATGGACCGCAGCGGCCCCCGCACAAGCCCTGGCTGACACGCCCCCCGCTGATGCGACGGAGGGACGCCTCCGCCTCGAAGCCAAGCTGAAGAGCATGGGCATCGGTGCCGACAAGCCCTTCTCGATGCCGGCCTCGCTCGATGCGGCACGGCAGCTCAAGCGCGCCCAGCAAGGCACGGAGGCGCCGGCCAGGCAGTCACGCGTCGACGGCCTGGTGATCCGCTTCCGCAGCGCGGAAATCCAGGCCCTGTCAGCCAGGAACATGCCCCCGCCGGCCGACCTCATCGCACGGCTCAGCAGCGCTGCAGGAGGCCGGCTGCAGTTCCAGCGCGCGATGTCCATGGGCTTTCATGTATTCCGCTTCGACACCCCCTTGAGCAACACCGAGGCCGGCGCGATCCTCGCCGAGATCCGGAAACTGCCCGAGGTGGAGCAGGCCTCGGAAGACTTCCGCTCGAGCCGGACGCTCACCCCCAACGACCCGGACTTCTCCCGGCAGTGGAACATGGCCTCCTCCGGCATCTACAAGGGCGCCATCAATACGCCGCCCGCCTGGGACCTGACCACCGGATCGAGCACGACCGTCATCGCAGTCCTCGACACCGGCATCACCGCGCATCCGGAATTCCAGGGCCGCCTCCTTCCAGGCTACGACTTCATCTCCGACCCCCGGTCGAGCAATGACGGCAACGGACGGGACGCAGACCCCAGCGATCCCGGAGACTGGACCGCCGACAACGAATGCGGTGCCGGCATTCCGGGAAGCGACTCGAGTTGGCACGGCACCCACGTGGCCGGCATCCTGGCCGCCCGTGGCAACAATCGCTCGGGCGTCGCCGGCATCGACTGGCAGGCGCGGATCCTGCCCGTGCGGGTGCTAGGCAAATGCGGTGGCACCGTATCCGACATCGTCGACGGGCTGCTCTGGGCCGTCGGCCTCGACATCCCGGGCGTCCCCACCAACCGGAACCCCGCCCGGGTGGTGAACATGAGCCTGGGCGGCTGGAGCCCCGGCGGCTGCACCTATGCCTATGAAGAAGCCCTCAACAGGGTGCGCTCCACCGGCGCCCTGATCGTCGCCGCAGCCGGCAACAGCGACGACGAAGCCGCCAACTACGTCCCTGCTGCCTGCGATGGCGTCATGACCGTGGGCGCCGTCGACCACGACGGCTACCGCGCCAGCTACAGCAACTACAGCATGGTGTACAACGTGAGCGTGTCCGCCCCAGGCGGAGACATCAACTACTACGGTTCGCTCGGCGCGGGGATCTACTCGACCTTGAACACCGGAACGAAATGGCCGGCGACCAGCACCTACGGGTACTACCAGGGCACCAGCATGGCCGCCCCCCACGTAGCCGGCATTGCAGCACTGGCCCTGGCCAAGGATCCGGAGATCAGCCCCGAACTGCTGTACTTCTCGATCTATCTGTCCAGCCACGACTTCCCTGTGGACTCGCTGTGCAGCAGCACCGCCCAGACCTATCTGCTGTGTGGGGCAGGCATCGCCGACGCCTACCAAACCCTGCAGACGGTGGCGGCCCTGCAACCGTACCTGCTGGTCACCGAGTACTACAACGTGGACATCCGCCATTACTTCCGGACCGGCGCCCGCAGTGACTCGGCCTTCATCCTGGCGGGTAACGCGGGCAACGGCTGGCGTGACACCTACGACTACTTTTTTGCCTGGAGGGATGCCTCCAGCGGTGCACAGCCCGTCTGCCGCTTCTATGGGAAAGGCCCCAACTCGCATTTCTACACCGCCGATGCGCGGGAGTGCGAAGCCGTGAAGAGCTTCGAGGGATGGGCCTATGAAGGCATCGCCTTCTATATGAAGGTCCCGCAGAACGGCATCTGTCCGGCCGATACCGTGCCGGTGCACCGCCTGTACAACAACCGTTTCGCCCACAACGACTCGAACCACCGCTTCACCACCGACATGCGGGTCGTCGGCCAGATGATGCAGGCGGGTTGGCTGTACGAGGGCATCAAGATGTGCGGCGCTTGAGATCCGTGCCTGCTGCAGTGCCGCCAGGACGGGCACCGCAGCAGGCACGGACAGCAGAAAGCAAAAACGCCCCGAAAGGGGCGTTTTTGCTATGAATTTGGCGGAGAGGGCGGGATTCGAACCCGCGTCAGGGTATTACCCTGAACACGCTTTCCAGGCGTGCGACTTAAACCGCTCATCCACCTCTCCAAGTGGAGGCAGAACTATATATCAAGATTTAAAAAAGTCAAAGTCTTTTTTCAAATACCGGCAGGGTTCCGGCCTGATCCGGGAGGCGCACGAAATCCACCAAGGCCTGTACCTCTGGCGGGGGCGGCGGGGTCAGAAGGCTGACGATCGCAATGACCAGGAAACCGACCGGCACCCCGAACACGCCGCAGGAGATGGGATGGATGTCCATCCAGGCGTCCGCCATGGTGCCACCGAAAAAAGGGTGGGTCCGCACGATGTAGTAAAGCGTGACCCCCAGGCCGGCCAACATCCCGGCCACGGCCCCCCACTTGTTGGCCCGCTTCCAGAAAATCCCCAGCACCAGCGCCGGAAAGAAGGCCGAGGCGGCGATGGAGAATGCCAGACCGACCATGAACAAAATGCTGTCCGGCCGCAGAGAGGCCACCCAGGCGGCCACCACCGCCACCACCAGAAGCTGGGACTTGGTGATCACCAGCCTGCGCTGTGTCGAGGCCTGGGGATTGACCATCTTGTAGTACAGGTCGTGGGACAGGGCGTGCGAGATGGTCAGCAGCAGACCATCGGCGGTGGACAGGGCGGCCGCAAGCCCACCCGCCGCCACCAGGCCGGACACCACATAGGGCAGGCCGGCAATCTCCGGGATGATCAGCAGGATCACGTCGCTGTTGATGGTCAGCTCGGCCAGCTGCAGGATGCCATCCCCGTTGATGTCCTCGACCTTGACCAGCCCGACCTTGCCCCAGGAGGCCACCCAGGGTGGGAGGCTCCCGATATTGCTGCCGATCAGGTTGCTGTAGACCTCCCACTTGGCAAACACTGCATAGGCCGGCGCCGTGACGTAGAGCAGGAAGATGAAGAACAACGACCAGAACACCGAACGACGGGCGGAACGCACGCTAGGCGTGGTGTAGTAACGCATCAGGATGTGAGGCAACGCCGCGGTGCCGAGCATCAGTACGAAGCTCAGGGCCAGGAAGTTGTTGCGGGCGCTTTCCCGCGCGGCGGTGTCTGCCCCCGGGAAGGCCTCGGCGTGGGGCGATGGATTGACGGCGCGTGACAGGCTGTCCTGCCGGACCTTCTCCCACTTCATGCGCGCCTCATCCGGGGTGCGGGGGAGATCACGCAGGGTCCGCTCGGCAGCGGCGATCTCCCGTGCGGGAGCCCCGATCGTGCGCAACTCGGTGACCCGCTGAACCTGCCCCGCGCGCTCGGTGGTCAGCGACTCGGGGAGATCCACGATCTTGCGGGCATACTCGTCAGCCCGGGCTCGATACATGGCCCGGACCTCATTCTCCCGAGGCTCGGAGAAGAGCTCGAGCTCCTTGACACCGAGCTCGTTGAGCACCTGCCCGTAGACGGCCTGGGGTACAGGCACGCCGGTCACCTTGTAGGACAGGATGGTCACCGGAACCAGGTAAGCGATGATCAGGATGAGGTACTGCGCCACCTGGGTCCAGGTCACCGCGCGCATCCCGCCCAGAAAGGAGCACACCAGGATGCCCGCGAGGCCGACGAACACGCCGATCTCGAACTCGATGCCGATGAAACGGCTGGTGATCAAGCCCACACCATAGATCTGCGCCACCACGTAGACGAAGCTGGCCAGGACGGCGGCAAACACACCGACCACCCGGGCAAAGTGCCCCTCGTAGCGGGCCCCCAGGAAATCGGGAATGGTGAATTGGCCGAACTTCCGCAGGAAGGGCGCCAGCAGCAGGGCCACCAGCACGTAGCCGCCCGTCCAGCCGGTCACGAAGGCCAGGCCGGCAAAGCCCGCGTAGTACAGCGTACCTGCCAGCCCGATGAAGGACGCAGCGCTCATCCAGTCCGCAGCCGTCGCCATGCCATTGAACAGCGCCGGCACCCGCCGCCCCGCAACGTAATACTCCGACACGTCGGAGGTCCGGCTCATCACGCCGATCAGGGCGTAGATGGCGATGGTTGCGAAGAGGAATATCTGGCCGATCCAGCGGGGCGTCATGCCCAGCTGCTCGGCGACGGCCAGGGATACGATCAGGCCGACAAAGCCGATCGCATAGACAGCGTAGTAGCGCCAGAGGCGTCTCGCCAACGGGGAACGGACACTCATCGGCGGGCGGCCTCAGTCCTCTTCACGGTAGCCGTGGCGGCGCTCGATGCGGACCATCCAGCGGTCGTAGAGCCAGACGATCAGCAGGAAGATGATCAGGCAGCCCTGCGCCTCCATGTAGAAGCCCAGCGGCCAGCCCTGGAACTTGATGGCATTGAGCTCGACGGCATACCAGCCGGGCAGGAAACTGGCGGCCGCCCACACCAGCAGGAGGATCACGGTGAGCCGGAGGCTCTGCCTCCAGTAGGTCCCTTGCCTTGCGTGGGTGTCCCTCAATGTGTGCTCCTCCATTACCATCCGCCCGAGTATAGCCGGGCACGCCACGGCACTCACAATTGATAGCGCAGTTGGAGCTTCTGCTGGAGCCTCCGCGCCTGTCGGAAGGATTCCTTGAGAAAGGCACGTTCGAGTTCGCTGAGGGCATCGGGCGAAACACGATTCGAACCCTCCTGCGCACCGGCCACCTGGCGCCGCAAACGCAGCTGCTGGATGAAGGCAAAGGCCTCAGTACACGCGCTGACCTCATGCTCAGGCCACCCGAACACCGCTCCGGCCGCCCGGAGACGGCCTGCGGTGGAGGTATCGGCGACCCTCAGGGCCAGCGCATGGATGCGCGCCACATCCACGAACAGGCGGCTCCCGTCCCGCTTCAGGTCGAGCTGACCACTCTCCCGATCAACCACGAAGTCCCGGATCCTGCCCAGCGGGGGCCCCGCCTGCAGAGAATTGGCCGCCATGAAACGCAGGAACAGCGGATTATCCCCGGCCGCCCCGAGCAGCCACTCCTGCAGGGCCGCGGCCAGGCCGGCGTCCCCACACAGGGCCCGGAGATCGAAGAAGATCGTCGCATTGAGCAGATCCGACGGACTGGCGGAACACATCCAGGACGCAAACTGGCCCCGCCACTCGGCCAGGGACAAGCACCAGGCAGGATTACCTGCCATCACCCCCCCTTTGCACAAAGGAAAACCGCACTGGTCCAGCAGTGCATTGACCCTCCGGGCAAAGGGTAGGAAGCGGGCCCGCAAGGCTTCGGTATCGGCCTTGTCTTCGGGCAGGAAGAGCAGCCCATTGTCCTGATCGGTATCGAGCGTCTGCTCCAGGCGCCCTTCGGAACCGAAACCCAGCCAGCACCAGCGCACCAGGGGCAGTTCGGACTCGAGCTCCGCCAGATCGATGGCGACCTGGACGACCAGGTCGTTCAGAATGGCGATCCATTCGCACACCTGGGCCGCGCCCTCCCCCCGGGCAACCATCACACGGGCCGCCTCACGCACCCTGCCGGCCGCCGCCGCCAGCGCATCGGGGCTGCCTGCCCCCCGGATGGCCTCGACCAGATCGTCCGTGCCCAGGCTACGCGAGGCATACAGGTCGTTCCGGGAGACAACTCCGGCGAAACCCCCAGCTGCATCGAGCAGGATGAGGTGACGCAGATCGTGCCGGGCCAGCGCCAGACGGGCCTGATGTGCCGAAGACGTCAGGGGCAAGGCCACGACCCCGCCGGTCATCACTCCTGCAACCGGTACGTCGAGCCCGCCGCCCGGCAGCACCACGCGATCGATGACATCCTGCCGGGTCAGGATTCCCAGGGGCAGGCCCCGGACGGGCTCCGTGATGACCACCGTCCCGACCCGCTCATCCTTCATGCGCCCCAGCGCGTCCCGTACCGACGCCTCCGGCTGCACGCTCACGGGGGAACGCCTCAGCAAACCCGCCAGGTCGCCCTGGCGGAGCGTACCGCCCTGCTCCAGCGCGATGTCGGCAGGTCTCCCCATGGCCGGCGGTCAGTACTTGACCCGGGCGTAGTAGGTCTTCTCCGAGGCCTGCCGCGCCTCACCCAGAGTACGGATGCCCATCTCCGCCAGCAACGGGATCATGCGCAGGAAGACCTCGCCGGTCACGATCGCATCCCCCATCGCGGTGTGGCGCCCCATCACATGCACCCCCATCCGCTCGCAGATGGCCTCCAGGCGATGGGATTCCTGGCTGGGATGGATGACCGCCGACAGCAGCAGGGTATCGAGCACAGGTTGGGTGAAGCGGATCCCCGTGCTGGCCTCCTTGAGTTGCAGGAAGCGCATGTCGAAAGCCGCGTTATGGGCCACCAGCACGGTGTCCTCGGCAAACGCATGGAAGGATGGAAGCACCTTGGCCAAAGGGGGCTGGCCGACCAGCATGTCGGGGGTAATGCCATGGATCTTGGTCGAAGCCTCCGGCAACTCCCGCAGAGGATCCACCAGCTGCTCGAAGGACTCCGACTTGAGCAGCTTGCCGTTGACGATCCGGGTCGCACCGATCTGGATGATCTCGTCCCCTTCCGACGGATTGAGGCCGGTGGTCTCGGTATCGAAGACGGTGAAGGTCAGCTCGCTGAGCAGGCGGTCATCGAGGGCGTGGCTGGCGGTGGTCTGCTTGAACAGGTCGAAATCGTAATACTCGGGCCGGCTGTCACCCTTGAGGAAGGCCGACGCCTCCACCTGCTCCTGGGGCAGGGCGGATGGCAGCAGCAGGCGGAAAAACGCCCGATGCTGGGTCTTCTCGCGCTGCAGCCAGATCTCGCCATCATGCCGCTCGATCACGTCGCGCACCGTCAGCGGCGAGCTCTCCCCGGCGAAGGTCATGGGCTCGAGCTCCCAGGCCATCACGGTCTCGGTGCTCATGGCCTGCCCCGACCAGATCAGGTCCAGGTGGGCCAGACGCCCCGCGGCGCTGAGCCGGAAGCGCACTTCGCGCACCTCGAACTCGTCGGACAGGCGGCTGACCAGATAACCGATGGCTTGCAGCAGGGAGAAGCTGTCCACCTTGACCCACACCTCGGGATCCACCTCTTCGAGCTTGGTGGGCAGGTTCAGCTTCTTTTCGACGCGGCGCTGGGCCGCCGCCACCAAGTCGGCCCCGAGCATCTCATCAAGAGGCCAGCGGGTCTTGAGGGAATCGGCGAAGGCATTGGCGGTCTCGTCGAGGCGGGTGCTCATGCCCTGCACCTCATCACGGATCACCCTCAGGAAGCGCTCCCGCAGTTCGCTGTCCAGATCGGGATACTCCAGCATCTCCGCCGCGGCACGCAGGTTGGCCAGGGACGAGCGGCTGCCCTCGGTCAGGGAATGCAGCATCTGGTCCCGCCGGGTTTCCGTTTCGAAATTGCGGGTGATGTTGTCCAGCATCAGCACGAAGCCCGACACCACCGCATCGCCCTCGGCCTCCGCCGAAGACAGCACGGGTGCCATCTGCGCACGCAGCAGCTGCCCCGCCCGGGTGGTGGTGACGAAGTTTGCCACCGGCTGGGCGCTCTGGCGGCGGATGCGTTCCTGGATGCCTTCCAGGGCATGGACGATCAGGCTGCGCTCGAAGACCGCATAAATGGAACGCCCCAACCCGATGATCTCCCCCCCGCCTGCCGCCGCCGGCGCATCCGACAGCGCCTTGAACTGCAGCCTGGCGCGGTTGTTGTAGAGCAGGATGCGTCCATCCAGATTGCACACCACGACACTCTGGCTGAGCTCGGACATCAGGGCGGCAAGCCGGTTGCGCTCCTCCTCCACGGACAGACGGGCCTCGCGGATGCGGGCCTCCACGTCTTCCTGCAGGCTGCGCCGCTGATCGGCCAGCGCATTGACGGCCTCGGCGATCCGCCGCAACTCGGGAGAGCCATCGGGCACCAGGCGCCGGGCAGGATCGGTGCCGACGATCAGGCCCAACTCGTCAGCCATCCTGGCCGGCAGGGCCAGCGCCCCCTGGGCGAACGACTTCATGAATACCGCCGCAGCCCCGGCCCCGACCAGCCCCACCATGATCAGCAGACCCATGCGGGGGTTCAGGATGGGCTCGAGGATCTCCCGCTCATCGGCGCCCAGATCCCTCCATACCGCCACCCCGGCCGCCGCCAGCACGGCCAGCACCAGCCCGCTGCCGGCCAGTACGGCCAGCGCCTGTCTGGACTGGACACTCACGCCGGGACGTCCAGCAGGGTCTTCACCTTGGCCACCAACTCCTTGGTGGAAAAGGGCTTGGTCATGTAGGCATCAGCCCCCATGGCCAGCCCCTTGGTCACTTCCGTCTCACGCCCCTTGGCCGTCAGCATCAGGATGCGCATGCCTTGCAGCGCGGCATCTGCGCGGATCTCCTGGCACACCTCATAGCCGTTCTTGCGCGGCATCATCACGTCGAGCAGGATCAGATCGGGCTGCTCACTGCGGGCCTTGTCAAGCGCCTCCTGGCCATCATTGGCGATGCAGACGCTGAAGCCCTCGCGCTTCATCAGAAACTCAAGAGATATGACGATGTTTTGTTCGTCGTCGGCGATCAGTATTTTTTTGGTCATTCGGTCCCCTCCCCGCCATCTCGCCGGGATCCGCCAGCACAGGCAGGCCTCACCCCGGGGATGCAGATCATTTGATTTGTATTAGTTTATCCTGCCTGTTCCGTGCTTTCAGTTGATTTGCCGCAAGGCAACAGGAAGGAGAAGCAGGCCCCCTCCCCGGCTCGACTCTCAACCCACAGCCGCCCCCCATAGTGTTCCACGATCTGGCGGCTGATCGGCAGGCCGAGCCCGGTCCCCTGGGGTTTGTCCGTCATGGTGTTGCCACCCTGCCGGAATTTCTCGAAAACGACGACCTGCTCCTGCGGGGTGAGCCCCGGACCGTTGTCACTGACATCCACGCGCTGGCCCTCTTCTGTCTCGCGCAGGCGTATCGTCACGCGCCCCTCGCCACGGGCCACGAACTTCACGGCATTGGATAGCAGGTTGAGCACGACCTGGACCAGGCGATCCCGATCGGCCAGCATGATCGGGACGGATTCAGGCAGGTCCACGGCCAAGCTCACCTGCTTCTCCTTGAAGAGCTGGCTGGTGGACGCCACCGCCTGCTCCACCACCTCGATCAGGCTGACCTCACCGTTATGCCAATCGGCATGCCCGGACTCGATCTTTGCCATGTCGAGCACCTGGTTCACCAGCCGGGTCAGCCTCTCGGTCTCGCTGACGATGATCCCGAGAAAGCGCTTCCGCTCCGCCAGATCGATCCGCGGATCATCCAGCAGCATCTCGGAAAACGCCCGGATCGAGGTCAGCGGCGTGCGCAGTTCATGGGTCACCGATGACATGAAATCGTCCTTCAGGCGATCCAGCTCCTTGAGGCGCTCATTGGCCGAGCGCAGTTCGGCGGTGGCCGCCTCCAGTTCCTTCGACTTGAGTTCCAGGCGCTTGGAGTAGGCCCGGACCTGAGAGGCCTCGTCGAGGATGTTCATGACCTCGTCCAGCCCCAGGGGCTCCTCCTGCACCACCGACGCCACCATGACGCGGGCCGAGGCGCTGCCGATCGCCCCCGCCAGGGTGGTCTCGGCAAAATGCACCAGGCCGGCGTCGGCCGGCAAGGCCTCGACCGAGGCCACACCCCGGCTGCGCGCGTAGTCTGCAAAAGCCGCCCTGGCCCGCTCCGGCCCCATGAAACGACCGATCAGGGGGAGCAGGTCGCCGATCCGGGCGCTGCCCCGCCAGAAGGCATCGCCGGCCGGCCGGCTTTGCTTGAAGACATCCACGAACAGGGTGGCCTGGCCCGCTTCCCGAGCGTTCGGCCGCCGCAGCAGGGATACGCAGATATAGGCCCCTATATTGGCCAGCAGGCTCCAGAACAGGCTATGGGCGATCGGATCGAGCCCCTTCAGGCCGAAGAGCTCGTAGGGGCGCAGCAGTTCCGTGCCCAGGACACCGCCCTGCAGGAACGCGATGGGCAACCAGCCCGACTTGGCAAAGGAAGGCAGCAGCAGGGTGTAGAGCCAGACGGCAAAACCGCTGGAAAGCCCTGCCAGGGCGCCGGTGCGGGTGGCGCTCCGCCAATACATGCCGCCGATCATCGCCGGCGCAAACTGGGCCACCGCAGCAAAGCTGATCAAACCGATGCTGACCAGCGCGTGGGCGTCCCCCGCCAGCCGGAAATACAGGTAGCCCAGCAGCAGGATCAACACGATGGCGAACCGCCGGATCCCCAGCAGCAGGCCGGACAGATCCTCCTGCCCCTGCAGGGCGAGCCAACGGTACCGCAGCAGGACGGGCATCACCAGATCGTTGCAGACCATGGTGGACAGGGCGATGGTCTCGACGATGATCATGCCCGTACCTGCCGACAAACCGCCGATGAAGACCAACAGCGCCAGCCAGCCATGCCCCGAAGCCATCGGCAAGGTCAGCACGAAGGTATCGGCGTCCACCCCCTGCCCTGCAAAATGGATCAGTCCGCCCAGGGCGATGGGCAGCACGAAAATGTTGATCAGCAGGAGGTACAGGGGAAACAGCCAGATCGCCCGGCGCAGATGGTTTTCGTTGACGTTCTCCACCACCGCCACCTGGAACTGCCGGGGCAGGAACATGACCGCCAGCATGGACAGCAGGGTCAGGGCAAACCAGTTGCCGAAGGTATTCCCGCCCGCCCCCATGCCCATCAGATGGCGCAGGGACGGATCTTCGGCGACCCTGGAAAAGATATCGCCAAAGCCGTCGAAGAGACCGAAGGTCACGAACAAACCTACCGCCACGAAGATCACCAGCTTGACCAGGGACTCGAAGGCCACCGCAGCCACCATGCCCTCGTGCCTCTCGGTCGCATCCAGGTGGCGGGTGCCAAAAAGGATGGTGAAGGCTGCCATCATCAGGGCGATGTAAAGCGTCGTGTCGGCCAGCCACGGCACCGTCTCCGACCTGGCCGGCATCACGATGGCCGGGTAGTGGGTCAGGATGCTGAAGCTGGTGGATACGGCCTTGAGCTGCAGCGCGATGTAAGGAATCACCCCCAGCACCGCGATGATCGTGACCAACCCGCCCAGCAGCTGGCTCTTGCCATAGCGCGAGGCGATGAAGTCGGCGATGGACGTGATGCGGTGAGTCTTGCCGATCCGCACCATCTTCAGCATCACGAACCACCACAGCCCCACCACCAGGGTCGGTCCCAGGAAGATCGGGGCGAAGCCCAACCCCGACGAGGCCGCCCGCCCGACGCTCCCGTAGTAGGTCCAGGTGGTGCAATACACCGCCAGGGACAGCGCGTAGATCGTGGGATTGGCAATCAGGGAGCGGCCTGCATCGGCACGCTTGTCACCGAAATAGGCCACCGCGAAAAGGAAGGCCAGATACAGGAAGGAGGCGGCGACGATGACGGAGCCGGTCATGGCCTCACCCCACCCGGACGGAGAGGACGTTGGCCACCATGCTAGCGCTCGATGATCCAGGCCATCAGGGCGATGACCGCCGCCCACACCCCGAACACATAGAGATAGAGGACCGGAATGCCCTCCCAGGCGCCCTCCGGATTGAAGACCGCCAGCACCGGATAGTTCACGAGGACACACCCCAGCAGGAACACCGCTACCAGGCGCTGCCCGGTCAAGGTCGCCTTGATCATCTCTCCCCTCCCGCACACTGCTTATTTTGGTTTATGGCGGAGTTATAAACCGAAACGCACGGCTTGGCGAGAGGCCAGGGCTGCCCCAAAAAAAGAAAAACCCCGCACGAGGCGGGGTTCTTCAGAGGACTGGACGTCCGGGTCAGGCAATTACATGCCCATGCCCATGCCGCCCATGCCGCCCATGCCGCCCATGTCGGGCATGCCACCGGCCGGCTTGTCTTCGGCCAGCTCGGCCACCATGCAGTCGGTGGTGAGCATCAGGCCCGCCACGGAAGCGGCGTTCTGCAGCGCGGTGCGGGTCACCTTGGTGGGGTCCAGCACGCCCATTTCAACCATGTCGCCGTACACATCGGTGGCAGCGTTGTAGCCGAAATTGCCGGTGCCTTCGGTCACCTTGTTGACCACCACGGAGGCTTCGGCGCCCGCATTGGCAACGATCTCGCGCAGGGGCTGCTCCATGGCGCGCAGCACGATCTTGATGCCGGCGTCCTGGTCGTGGTTGTCGCCCTTCAGGCCGGACAGGTTGGCACGGGCACGCAGCAGGGCCACGCCGCCGCCGGGGACGATGCCTTCTTCAACCGCAGCACGGGTGGCGTGCAGGGCGTCTTCCACGCGGGCCTTCTTTTCCTTCATTTCGACTTCGGTGGCAGCGCCGACCTTGATCACGGCCACACCGCCGGCCAGCTTGGCCACGCGTTCCTGCAGCTTTTCACGGTCGTAGTCGGAGGTGGCTTCCTCGATCTGCACGCGGATCTGCTTGACGCGGGCTTCGATACGCTCGGCAACACCGGCGCCGTCGATGAGGGTGGTGTTTTCCTTGCCCACTTCGATGCGCTTGGCCTGGCCCAGGTCGGCCAGGGTGGCCTTCTCGAGGGTCAGGCCGACTTCCTCGGCGATCACC
>JAFLDU010000045.1 GCA_017309145.1 Zoogloea sp.
CCTCAACGACCAGAGCACGCGCACCGAACCCACGGAAAAACTGCCCTCCGTCAGAAAGCCTGCGTCTTTGTCTCCTGCCGCCGGGCACTCATGCGTTGCCTCGATTCGTCAGAAACATCATGCACAAAATAAACACAAAACGCAAATGTGTTTATATAACTAACTAAAATTTCTGCTCGTTGGATCAAGCCGCCTGGACACCAAAGCAAGAAATAAGCTCTCGATACGCGACGAACGCTCGCGCTGAGTCGGCCCGCGCGGAGCCAACTGCTCGCTAAGCACATAGCGAATCATCATTTCACACACCAGCTCCCGGTCGATGCGGATGCCCATGCGGGTATCCCAGGCATCGAAGACGATCGCCAACACATCCTGCAAGCGCAGCACCGAGTCATGAAAGATGCGCTGAAAGAAGCCAAGCGCGTACTCCGGGGCCACCTTAAGGAGCCGCCGAGCCTGCCCACTTTCGAGGTAGGCCTCCAGATACGCCACCACAGCCCGGAAGCGGCGATCGGGATCGTCCGTCACTTGAGCAGCCACGAGCAGCGCGGAATGAAAGTTGTCCCTCTTGTGGCGGGAAAAAGCGTCGAGCAAATCGCCCTGGGATGAGAAATAGCGATAGAACGTGCCGCGCGACACCTCCGCCTTCTCACACACTTCGAGAATCGAAACACGGTCAGAACCGGAACGCAGGATGATGTCTTCCGTAGCCGCTAGGATCGTCGCTATCGTTTCCTCCGAGCGCCGGTTACGACGCCCGGCCTCATCCCCTGCGCCCCTACGGCCGGCAATAGCCCCCATTTCAGTACTCGCGCACCGGAACATCACGGGGGCGCGAGTTATAGCCTGGTAGATGCAGACCGCCGTCCACGTGAATCGCCTCACCTGTCATGTAGCAGGACAGGTCACTAGCAAGGAAGAGCACTGCGGGGGCGATGTCGGCCTCGGGATCTCCGCAGCGCCCCAACGGGCGCAGAGCCGCCGATGCATCGGCAAAACCCGGGTTCTCCGCAGCCAGCTTGTGAAAGGTCGCACCCATTGCCGTAGGGGCAATGGCGTTGACCGTAATGTTGAAGCGCCCCCATTCGGCGGCTGCGCTGCGAGTCAAACCAAGGATTCCCGCCTTGGCTGTGTTGTAGTCGGCATGTAGCCAAGCACCGGTATCCACGTCAATCGAGTAGAAATTGACGACCTTGCCTCCACCCCGCGCCTGCATGTGCGGAAGCGCCGCCTGCATCGCCCACCAAGATGCCCATACAGTGGACCTCAGCGTCCGCTCGAGCATCTCGTCGGTCTTATCTTCCATACGCACGTTGGGTGACGGTACAAATGCGTTGTTCACGAGAATGTCGAGGCCGCCAAAGTGGCTGGCCGCCGTATTCACGGCGGCCACAACGCTTTCCTTCGAAGTCACGTCAGTGCGCACGAACAGAGCCCTTCCGCCCAGTTCCTCCAGTTCGCGGACAACCTGCTCGCCACTGACCACATCGATCTCAGCGACTACCACGGCCGCACCTTCGCGGGCAAAACGCCGCGCCACGCCCTTGCCAATGCCGCCACCAGCGCCGGTAATCAGCGCAATCCTGCCTTCAAGTAGTCCCATGCCCCCTCCTTTATTTTATAAACACAAACCATGATAATGTTCACATATTGGCAAGACAATGGATCGCTGTCTATAGCCGGCAAGAGATTCTCCTCACCCATACAGAGAGAAGAGCGCACCCGACATGCAGGCCTTCAGACGCAGGATAGAAATCCGCTCGCGGAGCACCACGACAGGAGGCGAAGTACGCGCCGCCCTGGAAGACGACTTCCACCATTTTCGCGTCACGGTGCACCACAAGAACGGCATCGTTAGCGCCGTCGATGGCGCTTCGCCACGCCATCCGTTTACCGCCTGCCCCGCCGCCGCCGGGCAACTGAATGCGCTGAAGGGCATGGCACTGACCACCATTGCCAGCAGCGTCACCCGCCATGTAGAGGACACCAGCGAGCAATGCACCCACCTGCTCGACCTAGCGGGCCTGGCCATCGCTGCGGCCACGGTCGGGCTGGCCCGGCGCAGCTACGAGATCGACGTCCCCCGCGAAAACGGGCAAGTCACCGCCGCCCACCTGCTGCGTGACGATGCATACCGGCTCGACTGGGAACTCGATGGCGGACACATTGCCGGCCCCCCCCCTTTTGTGGGAGTCAGCCTGCATGAAGGTTTCGCCCGCCTGGCCCTGAGCACCCTGCCCCCCGATCAGGCCGAAGCAGCAATCGCTCTACGGCGCTGTGCGGTGATCGGCGCCGGCCGCCTCAAGAACATCGACCTGGAACCACATGCCAAGCCTTCCGGGCGCTGCTACGCCCAGCAGCCAGCGCGGGCTCCGTTGGCGATCCGCATCGTCGGCTCAACGCTGGATTTCTCAACCAGGGCGACGGCACTGTGCGAGGACGACGCGCACTGGCTGGCCTTCGCAACTGAAATCTAAAGCCTAAGACAGCAAGGCCTCCACGGCAGAAAGTGCTGTGGAGGCCTTTTGCAGTAAAGTCAGCCGCGCCTTACTGCGCCAAAATCCAGCGCACCAGAACGCGCGCTTCTTCTTCGCTGACTGCCACACGAGCACCCGGCGACGGCATCTTCTTGGTTCCCCAGTGGAAGCCACCCGTATCCGGCGAGCCCTTCACAACCGTCTTGACCAGCATTTCCTCAGCCTGAGCCTTGCCTTTGTATCTTTTGGCCACGCTCTTGAAGGCTGGTCCAACCACATCCTTGTCGAGGGTGTGACAACTCATGCACTCCCTGGCCTTGGCCAGGTCGGCCCCCTCGTTTGCACGGGCTGCCCCCGAGGCCATTACAAGTCCGGCAAATACGCCGATCCACAGCTTTTTCATCATCTCCGCTCCTATTTGGTTGTTCTGAAATACAGCGTGCCAAACCAAGCCCGACACGCCCACTCCAAAGCCAGCTGCCTTGTGTATTCTTTGCTAAGCACCGGGATTAGTCCCGGTTGGCGGCTTCCCACACTTTCAAATCAAAGCCGGGTGCCGCAGCCTCCGCTGGCGTCAGCCGGGGAGGACGAGCCAGGATCTTGCGCGCCGCCATGTGATCTCCGGGTCGGTTGCAAGACTCCACAGCTACCAGTTGGCCCTGGCGGAAGCACAGCACGGACAACTGATTGCTCTCCGGCGCGCCCAGCACCACGGTGCTGTCATAGCCACTCGACAAACCGGCGATCTGCAGCTTGAGCGTCCCTTGATCAGTCCAGAACCACGGTAGCGCGGTATAGGGCGCCGGCTTGCCGACAAGGCGGGCAGCGATCGCCCGCCCCTGGTCCACCGCGTTCTGCACCGACTCCAGGCGCAGGAGCTTCTGGTCGTTGTGAACGCACGGAAAGGCCGCAACGTCGCCCAGCGCAGAAATGTGCGGATCACTGGTCAGCAGGGTGCTGTCAACGGTGATCCCGTTGTCGATGTCGAGACCGGCCTCAAGGGCCAGTTGGATATTGGGAATCACACCAATGCCATACACCACCAGGTCGGCTAGCAGGCGTTTGCCCTCAACGGTCTCCACGCCGCAGACCTTGCCGCCCTCGGTGAGGATGTGGCCGATACCCTGGCGGAAATCGAAATGCACGCCCCAGCCCTCGTGGGCGCAACGGAACAGTTCCGACATCTCCCGCGATACGGCACGCGCCATCGGCCGGTCGCCCAGCTCAAGCACATGCACAGTCGCACCGTTGGCGGCGGACACTGCGGCGAACTCCAGGCCAACGAAACCGGCCCCCACCACCACCACGTTGCGGGCCTCCTTGACCAGCGGCGCCAGAGCATCGGCGTCAGCCTTGGTCTTGATGCCGAACACACCCTGCGCTTCAGCGCCAGGCACAGCCAGCGGCCGGTTATGGGCCCCCATGGCCAGCACCAAATGGTCGTAATCCACGGTCCGCCCGGAGACCAGGCGCACCTGGCGGTTATTGCGGTCCACTGCGACGGCCTGGTCGTGCACCAGCTCAATCTTCTGCTGGGTGTAGAAATCTTCCGGCCGGAACAACAGCGCCGTAGCGCTGATCTTGCCGAGCAGGTAGGCCTTGGACAGAGGCGGCCGCTGGTAAGGCAAGCCGGGTTCGTCGCCAATCAGGGTGATGTTGCCCTGATAGCCCTCCTGACGCAGGGAAGCGGCGACCTGGAAGCCGCCCTGCCCCGCACCGACAATCACAACCGAGTTGAGCGCCATGGTGTCTGTCTCCGATATTTTTATGGAAGTGCGGTCGGCTCAGTACTGGGAGGCCGGCAGGTGGATCAGCAAACCATCCATGCCTTCGGCGATCACCAGCTGACAGCTCAGGCGGCTATTGGCGCGACGCTCGGTGACGTTGTCGAGCATGTCCACCTCGGTACCTTCTGCGGGCGGAAAGCGTTCCATCCAGGCCTCATCCACATAGGCGTGGCAGGTGGCGCAACTGCAGGCCCCGCCACAGTCGCCCTGAATGCCGGGCAGCATGGCGAAGGTGGCGGCCTGCATGACGGACTGGCCGACTTCGCCATTCACTTGGTGGGTAGTGCCGCTGTGTTCGATGAAAGTAAGGGTGGGCATGGTTTCGACTCCAATAAAAGTGGGCTGGTGCTCAAGAGCGACCGGCAAGCGCAAGCGCCCCGCCAAACCCCGGGTCACGTCCCAGAGTAAGCAGAAGCGCCGGTCCGACGAGGGAACACACGAAGCAGTAGCTCAGCATCGCGGTGTAGGAAGCGGTGTAACTAAACAGCGCGGCAAACAGCAGCGGTGCCAGGGCTGAGGCAACGGTGTTGAGGCCCTGATGCACACCAAACAGACGGCCGTATTCACGCAGGCCGAAGTAGCGGGCGATCAGGAAGGCGGCAATGTCGAACTCGGCCCCTGCTCCAAAACCCACCAGCACGGCAGCCAGACCAAGCAGTGGCAAATCGTTGCTGCCATTCATGTAAATCAGGCAGCCCAGCGCCGGCAGAAACAGGCTCACCGCAGCGACGCCCGGCGGCCACATGCGGTCGAGCAGATAGCCCACAACCACGCGACCGAGGATCAGCGAAACGCCGAAGCCGCCAAAGATCAAGCTCGCATCAGCGCCCGACACCCCCCTGTCGCGCAGCATCGGAACGGTGTTGGTGACCATCCCTACAATGGCTGAGATAACCAGTGCCAGCGCCAGGTTACATATCCAGAAACGCCGCGACGCCAACCCTTCGCGCAGGGACATGCCCTCCAGCCACACAGGAGCTGCCGCCTTGCCGTCATCTGCGGTGCGGGCCGGAGCGTCATCGCTGGGCAGACGGAACCAGATCAGCACGAGGGGCAACAAGAGGCAAAGATTGAGTACAGCAAGAATCACGAAAGCCGCCCGCCAGTCCCAACGCTCAATACCCCAGGCCATCAGACGCGGCACGACGGCTGCCGAGATGCCGGTACCCGACAGACCGATGGCCAGCGCTAAGCCCCGGTTGCGCACGAACCATAGATTGAGCAACTGGGTCCAGGTCACCGCCAGGGAGCCCATACCAATGATCGGGAGCAGCGCAAAAGCAATGTAGAGCGACCACACCGATCCGCTAATTTGGGTTGTTGCCAAGTAACCGAGAGCAATCAGCAGTAGCGACGCCACCACTACCCGACGCATGCCGAAGCGCAGGTTGATCCAGCCAACCAATTGCAGCGACAGCACGGCCCCGCCAAACAGGAAAGTCACCGCCACCTGCAGTTCGCTACGACTCCAGCCGAAGGCCTGCTCGAGGGGAATCACCAGCGTGCCGAAACCATAAAGGAGCGCAGCGTTGATGCTGATGGCGACGCCGACGATGGACAGGACCAGCACCCGCCAGCTGTGTTTGAACTCGGTGAAATCGATGCTCGCCAAGCCGATGGGAGAACCCATGGACCATGCCCTCCACAAAAATTTGGATGGACACCCCTTGTCACCGACCATCAGGCCATGACAAGGGTGTTCCAGCTGTGCCGCTTAAAGGAAGATCGCCAGATTGGGCGTGCCGAGCACGGCCTGGTCGAGGATCACCTCGCGCCGGGCCAGCTTCAGTTGGCCGCCCACCAGGCGCAGCACATCGTTCCGCTCGCCGCTGATCAGGTCGAAACCGGGGCTGTCGAAACGGCTGCGGGTCAGCAGCAGGTAACTCACCACGGCCAACTCGCCTTCCACACCGGTGGTGCTTACCTGCACGTTGGTCACCAGCCGGCGGGTACGTGACGGGGGATCTTCAGCCCAGGCACTCTTGGTTTCAGTGAGGCGCATGATCCGACCCATGATCGAGCGATAGTCATCGTGGTAGTGCTGGACCGTACGGATGATGGAGGCCGCGTGCTGGGCCATCGGCCGGGTCTGGCGCAGGGGCACGGTGTAAATCAGTTCCGGGCTGAGCAGCGCGCTCCACTCCTTGAGCTTGATGGCGTCGAGGAGGCTGGCCTCCCGGTACAGAAAGCCGAGAACCTGGTTATAGGTATCGGAACCGATGGGCACGCACTCGCCTTGGGCAATGTCGGCGGTGGGCAGGACTTGGTTTGCAGTCATGAATTCGCTCCTTATAGATGAACGTGGGCCAGGGGGTCAGGCGTTGGCGAGCATCAGCTCGTGCCAGTGCAGCCACCAGTGCCACTGGGTGTCATCCTTGGTGAAGCCTTCATTGACAATGCCCGGCCCCGGCCAGCCATCCGGTGCTCCGGTGGCATAGACAGCCTGGTACTTGAGCGTGGATTTGCGGCCGCGGGCTCCCTTTGCGGCAGTAGTCATGTGCGGCCAGGTGTCAGAGTCGTCCTGCTCGACCATCCCGGAAGTACCGAAAAGCTGGATGCTCTGGCGCAGCATCTTTTCCTTCAGCTCCTCCGGGGTATCCTTTTCGGCCAGGACCCAATTAACGAACTCCAACTGGTCCGGGCCCTTGGGGACATAGGCGTGCAGCAGGGTCAGGCCAAGCACTGTACCGTCGGACTGGGGGATGTACACAAAGGCAAACAGCACATTGGGGAATATGCCGCCCACCTGTGGCGGCATCGAGACCAGAACCTTCAACTGGTCTTCGCTCAGCTTGCGCTTCAGTTGGGGCACCATCTCGCGGGTCACCCCCGGCGGCGGCAGGGCGTCGAGCTTCTGCTCAACGCTAAGCACATCCGGATCAAGGCCGGTCAGTTTGCGGATCTTGCGGCTCAGATCGATGCAGCGCAGGGCATGGCCGCGGGGCGAGCTGACCTCGACACCGATCATCTCAGGGCTCAGGTCGGCTCCCCCCTCCTCGCTGCTCTTGGCGTAGTTGCCCACTTCACCAAGCCAGCGATGCAGGGTCAGGGTGTGGAAGCCATCGGCGGCAGACTGCTCGCCAGCGGTCTTCCAGTTGGCCCGGACGACAAAGCGCTGCGGCGGCCCGAGCACCTCCAGGCCCTTGTCGGAGCGCTGAAAAAGAATATCGAAATACCACTTGGCGTCGCCGAGGAAGTCCTCGAAAGACTCACCCTCGTGATCCCAAGTGGCGAAGATGAAGCCGCCGTAGAGGGTCACCCGGGCCTGTTCCAAGCTGAGTTCGGCCTTGCTCATCATCGTGCCGTGCATGCATTCCTTCTCTACCGGGGAGGCCAAGAATTCACCGTTGGGACGGAAGGCCCAGCCGTGGTAAATGCACTTGTGGATCGGCGTGTTGCCCGCATCCACGGTGGAAATCTTCATGCCCCGATGCGGGCACACATTGAGGGAGACACTTATCTCGCCATTCTTGCCGCGGGCCACGATCACCGAATCCGAACCCATATCACGCACGATGAAGTCGTTCTCGGCGGGGATTTCGGTTTCATGGCCAAGGAGCAGCCAGCTATGTCCGAAGACCCGCTGCATTTCCAAGTCGTAGATCTCGTGGTCCGACAGGGTCCGCATCTGCACTTCGCGGGTGTCGACCTTGATCAGATCCTCGATTTTCGTGCCGTCGGACAGCACATTCCTTGTAGATGTCAAAGCTCTCTCCTTTGGGTTTGCTCGCTCGGGGAGCGAATGGGTTTATTGTTTTTTCAGGTACTGCGCTTACGCCACAGGCTTCTTCAAGCGGGTGCGCAATATGCCGATGCCGTCGATTTCCAGCTCGATCACGTCGTCGGGCTTGAGAAAGCGCAGATGCTCCAGGCCACACCCATTGCCGACCGTGCCCGAGCCCAGCACTTCTCCCGGGTAAAGGGTTTCTGAACGGGAGATGTGGGCAATCAGGTCCTCGAACCGCCAGCGCATGTCACGGGTGTTGCCGCGGCCCCACTCCTCGCCATTTACCCGGGCGATCATGTTCAAGTCATAGGGATCATCGATCTCGTCGGCCGTTACGAGGCACGGCCCCATCACGTTACCGGTGTCGAAATCCTTACTCTTCGCCGGTCCGAGCATGCCGACCATCTCGATGGCCTGGGCATCGCGAGCACTCATGTCATTGAAGATGGTGTAGCCGAGGATGTGATCACGGGCCTTGTCGCGGGGGATGTCCTTGCCCTTCTTCCCGATGTAACAGCCAAGCTCCAGCTCAAAGTCCATGGCCTTGCTGTAAGACGGCCAGATCACGTCGTCATCGGGGCCGATCACGGCGAAGCGGTTGCCCTTGTAGTAGATGGGCTGCCGGTTGAAGGTGTCGATGACCCGGTCGTCGGCACGGGTATTCATGGACTTGAATGCAGCTTCCGGGTCCGGCTCGCGAGCCACGCGGAGGCGGCGGGCGGCGGCGAAACTCTGGCGCAGGTGCAGCTCGAAACAGGAACAGTCGCGGATCTGCGGCGGTGGCTGGATGGGGGCGCACAGACGCACATCGGAACGCACCAGCACGGCACTCGCCGGCGTGCGCTGCACCAACGCGCGTGCTGCATCGAGGGCCCCTTCTCCGGCTTCCACCAGAGCCAGCACGCTGGCGAATTCCGGCCGGGCATGGCCATGGATGGTTTCGCTGGCGACCTGCAGGTCGAGCACCAGCTGGTCTTTTTCGAGCAGAGCGCCGGCCCGCTGAAAGCCGCCGGCATCACGGTAGGTGACAAGTCTCATGGGGGCTCCTCAGACGCGGCCGCAAACAGGAATCAGTGCGCCAGTGACCGCCGAGGCGTCATCCGACAGCAGGAAGGCGATCACTGCCGCCAGCGCATCGGCACTGACCCAGCGGGTGACGTCGGCATCGGGCATGTCTGCACGGTTGGTGGGCGTATCGATGATGCTCGGCAGCACCGCATTGACGGTCACACCCTTGTCCTTGAGTTCTTCGGCGAGGGCTTCTGTGAGCCGCGCCACGCCGGCCTTGGAGGCCGCGTAGGCGCCCATGCCGGTGGCGGCCTTGCTTGCCGCCTGGGCACCGACATTCACCAGGCGACCCGCACCCTTGGCCAGCAGATGTGGCAACACGGCCTGGGACGCCACAACCGCGGTGCGCAGGTTCATGCCGTACATGCGATCCCAGGACTCGATACTGCCGGCCTCGACGGTTTCCCACACGAAGCCGCCGGCCACGTTAACCAGCGCATCAATGCCTCCGAGCTCCCCGGCGATGCGAGAAAAGGCCGCATCAGCCGAATCGGGGCTGCCCAGATCCACGCCCCCGAGGGCCAGGGCCATATCCGGCAAGGCCTGGGCCGGAACGGCGGAACGGTCGACTAGGACGACGCGGGCGCCCTCCTTAACCAGCCTCGCCGCCAGCGCACCGCCAAGGAAACCGAAGCCTCCGGTAACAACGACAGTGCGGCCTGAGAGCGTCTGAGTCATGGTCAATCCTTGATATGGCGTTGCAGGGAAGCGGTCCGAAACATCTCATAAAAGCGGACCTGACGTGAAAACTTTAGACAGATTTTTGTAATCTGTCTATATGTCAATGCTAGAATTAAGTTCCGAAGACAGATAACAACGCCCCGGAGACCAAGGACCATGGCCCGCAAACTCCCCGCACTGACCCCCGATAACTCGGCCTTCTGGCAGGGTGGCGCAGAGGGCACGCTAAACATGCACCACTGCCAGGGCTGCCAGCGCTACTTCCATCCGCCGGCACCGATCTGCCCTCGCTGCCTGAGCCAGGACGTTGGGCCGCGCCCCGTGAGCGGCCGCGGCAAGGTTCTCAGTTACACCGTCAACCACCAACGCTGGAACACTGACGTCGAGGTTCCCTATGTGGTGGCCATCGTCGAGTTGGCTGACCAACCAGACCTGCGTCTGGTTAGCAACATCGTCGGGATGCCGGTGGATGAGGTGCACATCGACATGCCCGTCCGGGTCACCTTCAGCCAGGTCGAGGACGTCTGGCTGCCATTTTTTGAGAGGGAGGCATGATGTTCGACCGCCTGTTTGAGAAGAATGTGGCCATCAGCGGCATCGGCCAGTCCGAGGTCGGCCGCCCATCCGGCCTGTCGGCCATGCAGCTGACCGTCAACGCAGCCCTGGAAGCCATTACCGACGCGGGTCTGAGCCGCGACGATATCGACGGCGTAGCTTGCTGGCCGGGTGACAACAACAATGGCGATGCCTTTTCGCCGGTCGGCCCGAACGCACTGATCAGCACCCTCGGGCTCAAGGTGAACTGGTTCGGTGGCGGCTACGAAGGCCCGGGCCCCTTGGCTGGCGTGATCAACGGTGCCATGGCGATTGCCAGCGGCCTATGCAGACACGTGCTGGTGTTCCGCACCATCACGGAAGCCAGCCGACGCCTCACCGACAAGACCGCCAGCGCACTGACCAACAAGACCATCGGCCGCGACAGCAGCTTTTTCTGGCAGTGGTACACGCCCTTCAACGTACTCTCGGGCATCAATCTGATGGCCATGTACGCACAACGCCACTTCCACGAGTACGGCACGCGCCCCGAACAACTGGCTCAGATCGCCATGACCTGCCGCGCCAACGCCGCCCTCAACCCAAAGGCGGTGTATCGCACACCCATGAGCCTCGACGACTACATGAGCTCGCGGATGATCTCGACGCCACTACGCATGCTCGACTGCGACGTACATTGCGATGCGTCGACGGCCATCGTGCTGTCGCGCATCGATGCCGCCCGGGGCGGGCCGAACCCGCCGATCCGCCTGGAGGCCATCGGCGCCGCCCTGCACCAGCCCTGGTCGTGGGACCAGATTGACCTGACCGCGATGGTCACCGGCGAAGTGGCCCGCATGATGTGGTCTCGCACTGACCTGAAGCCTTCCGACCTGGGCTCCGCCCAGCTTTACGACGGCTTCTCGATCCTGACGATGATCTGGCTCGAAGCGCTCGGCCTATGTCCCCTCGGCGAGGGCGGACGCTTTATCGAGGGTGGTCACAATATTGCCCGCGACGGGACAATCCCCATCAACACCAACGGTGGCCAATTATCTGGCGGCCGCACCCATGGACTGGGTTACGTCCACGAAGCCTGCACTCAGCTGTGGGGTCGGGCCGGTGAACGTCAGCTCAAGACACACCACGCCTCAGTGGTCGCAGCCGGCGGTGGCCCACTAGGCGGCAGCGTGTTGCTGATCCGGGAATGAAGGCCGATACCATCCAAGCCAAAAGAGGAGTTCCCATGAAAAAGATCCTTGCCTGCCTGATGGTGCTGACCCTTGGCTGCACGACAACGCTGCCGGCCCGCGCGGCCCCCAAAATTGCCAGCCACACCGAGATCGATGCGGGGCGCGCCCAGGCGCTGCTCGGTCAGGCTGTCGCGCATTACCGCGCAGTCGGTGACGCAGCCCTTGCCGAGTTCGGCCGCCAGGGGCGCTTCATCGACAAGGAACTCTATGTCTACGTGCTCGCCAGCGATGGCACCATGCTCACCAGCGGCGGCTCCTCTGCTTCGCTGATTGGCCGCAACGTCAGTGCCATGCGCGATGTTGCAGGAAAGCCCTTCTTTGCCGAAATGCTCGAAATCGCCAAGACCCGCGGCAGCGGGCAAGTGGAATACCGCTGGCTGAACTGGGTGGACAACACGGTGCAGCGTAAACAGGCCTACTTCGAGCGAGTCAATGAGCGCGTACTGGCCGTAGGCTACTACCTGCCCCGGACCAGCCCGGCACAGGCCCAAGCCTTTCTTGAACAGGCCGCAACGGCCATGCGCGCGGCGCCCGACGAAGCCATCAAGGAATTCAACAAGCTTGGCGGACGGTTTGTTCAGGATGACCTGTACGTTTTCGTGATCGACACAAAATCAGGCCACTTCGTCGCCCACGGTGTACAGCCACGCTTGATCGGCACCGACGGGCTCGAGCTGAAGGACGCCGCCGGTCAACCCATCATCCGCAACATCTTGAAGATAGCGCAGACCCGCAAACAGGGTGAACTCGACTACCTTTGGCCCAATCCGGTCACCAAGAAAAATGAAGCGAAACGCACTCTATTCCAAGTCGTTGGCAACCATGTTGTCGCCGTAGGCTACTACCACCAGTAGCCTCTCCCGCCTCCCTCGGCCCGAAGCAAAACGGGCTTTCTTAACCCGCTTCGGCGGGTTTCTTTTTGAACTTTCCATGCTATTGAAAAATCTTTCCACGAGAATCTATATTCTCAATATAGAATATTATCGTTAACTCTACTATCTAAGTCTGCTCGCCCAGTCCGCCCCTATGAAAACAGACCTGAACAACAACAGCACCGACAAATTCTCTGCGGACGATGAGGGGGGCAATCAGGAAGGTGGCAACCGCAGTGGTAACGGTGTGATGGTCAAGCCCATCATCAACGCCATCCGCATCCTACGCCACCTGACCGAAACCGCCACGCCTGAGCGGGCTGCGGATCTGGCGCGGCTGCTCTCAATCAACCCGAGCACCTGCTTCAACATCCTTCGCACACTGGTGGCCGAGGAAATTGTCGAATTCGATCGTCGCACCAAAACCTACTCGGCGGGCCTGGGTCTGGCCAAGCTGGTCGGCAACATGGTAACCGAAGGTCAGCGCCTGGAAGCTGCACGTCCTCTGACACAGGAATTCGCAGCACGCTTTGGCGTGACCGTCACCCTGTGGCGGCGCATGGGCGCTGACCGCATCGTGCTGGTCAGCTCGGAAACCAGTCCGGCCGACCTGCGGATCGACATGGCTGCTGGCCAGCGCCTACCAATGCTGATGGGCGCGAGCGGGCGCCTTTTTGCGTCCCGGCTCGACCTCGGGAATGCGGAGATCCGCGCGGTGTTCGACAAGATTCGCTGGGCCCGCCCACTCAGCTTCGAGACTTACCTGGAAGAAGTGGAACAATGCCGCAAGCAGGGCTGGTCCGTGGATGACGGTTACTTTTCGGCCGGCATCATGGTTATCGCAGCACCGGTGTGCGACCGCAACGACAACATCGCCTATACGGTTTCGGCAGTGATGTTCCGCGGCCAGTATGATCAGACGGGGGTCGAGATTGTCGGCCAAGCCATCCGTGACCTGGGGAAGAAGCTTGGTGCAATGCTCTTCTGAACCGCAATCCCCAGGTCCAAACAAGGGAGCACCCATCAAATGGTGACACTTTTTTGTTTTCTGTGCATAATTAGCACAGCAGCTGAGCGCTGCGTCCTACTGTGAGGAGACAAAAATGAACACCCCTGAAAATACCGAGAAGACACTGCACCGAGTGATTGCAGACCGCAGCAAGTGCTGTGGTTACGGCCTGTGTGCAGCGATTTGCCCGGAAGTCTACAAGCTTGACGCGGACGGTCTGGTCTACCTGGACAGCGAATTCGTCCCGGCTGGTTCCGAGGAAGCCGCCATTGAAGGAGCTGCCGCCTGTCCGGCAGAAGCCCTGATCGTCGAAGCCCCTACCGGCGCCTGACGCCCCCTTAAACCCATCGCCAGCTGCAGACCCGGCCGCGTCCGGATCCGCACACGCAGTCACGCACTGGCATCGCTTCAGGGGACATTCCATGGCACGTCTTTCAGGCAAGGTTGTACTCATCACCGGCACCGGTGGCGGACAGGGACGTGAGGCGGCCCTTCGTTTCGCCCGTGAAGGGGCCATCGTCGTCGGCTGCGATGTGGACGCCACTGGCCACCAGGCCACCCGCGCATTGCTCCAAGGCGAGGGCCTTGACCTGCATGGTCAGGCACCCGTCGACCTGGGCGATCCGGAACAGGCCCGTGGTTGGGTCGATGCCGCCGTCGCTACCCACGGTCGCATCGACGTTCTCTACAACAACGCCTCGGCAGCCCGGTTCGGCTCGGTGGGCGAGTTCTCCATCGAGGACTGGCACTACACCATCCGGAACGAGCTCGACCTGATCTTCTTTACTACCAAGTACGCCTGGACGCACCTGACGGCAAGCAAGGGCGTGGTAATCAACATCGCGTCCACCGCGGCCTGGGGTGGTTCGCGAGTAGCAGGCATCTCTGCCCATTCGGCAGCCAAGGGGGCGGTGGTGTCCTTTACCCGCCAGTTGGCCATCGAGGGTGCGCCACGTGGCATTCGCGCCGTGAGCATCAGCCCGGGCTTCATTGTTACGCCCGGCACTGCCGCCTTCGTTGACGACCCCAAAACCCGCTCCGCCCTCCTCGACGGAGTACCGATGGACCGGCCCGGCCTGCCCGCCGAGGTCGTCGCACTGGCCCTCTTTGTGGCCTCTGACGAAGCCTCCTTCATGACAGGCTCCGATCTGGTCGTGGATGGCGGACTGCTCGCCCACTGAATCAGCGTAGAAGGCTCAATCAGAGAAAGCCTCGCCATTAGAACGCACCCAACGGTTGATTCCACACTGAACGCACCAAGGAATAGAGCAATGGACATCATCGGCATCGGCTATCTCGGTTTCGAAACCACCAAACTAGACGAGTGGCGCGAGTACGGCCCGCAGGTCATGGGTTTCGGCATCGGCAACACACCGGAGAACGATCCGGACTCCCTGTATTTCAAGATGGACGACCGCCGCCACCGGCTGGCCTTCCATCCGGGCACGATCGACCGCATCGCCTACATCGGCTGGGAAGCCCGTGGTCGCCTGGCCTTCAATGCTGCGGTCGAGAAGTTCCGCGCCGCTGGCGTGGACATCGCCGTGGGCGATGCCGAGTTGTGCGAGACCCGCGGCGTCAAGGAGTTGATCCGCTTCCGCGACCCGGTCGGTTACCAGCACGAATTGTTCTATGCACAAAAGTGGACACCCCGCTCTTTCACTCCGGGCCGCAATCACGGTGGTTTCATCTGTGACGAGCGCGGCGTCGGCCACGTGGTGCTGATCACCCCGGAATACACCCCGGAGCTGGAGTATTTTCTTACTCACATCATGGGCTTCCACTGGTACGGTTCCGGTGCCGGAAAGGGCAAGACAGGCTTCTTCCGCTCAAAGCTCAACAACTTCACCAGCCATGATATTGCCTACGGCTTTGGTCCGGGGCGTATGGGCGTGCAACACGTGGGCATCTTCGTCAAGAGCCTACGTGACGTTGGCGAAACCCTAGACATCGTCAAAGCACGCAACCTTCAGTTGCAGATGACCCTCGGCCAGCACACCCAGGACCCGCACGCCTCCTTCTATCACTTCAACCCGTCGGGCTTTGCCTTCGAGACCATCACCGAACTCGAACCCTGGCAGGGCGACGCCTTCGAGTTGAACCCCGAGAAGCTCAGCACCTGGGGCCACGAGATTGTCGGGCCGATACTCGGGCCGAGTGTGCGCACACCGGAAGAACTCCTTGATCCCGCGTATCTGGCGGGAAAGAAGAGCAAAGCGTGAAGATCGCGCGGGTCGCCAACGCAGACGGCGACCGCTTCTGGGCACTGATTGATGTTGCCACCGAACTCGCCCGGCGGATCGACGCGCCATTTGCCGCATGGGCGCCACTCGCCGCAGCGGGTGACGAGACCGCCCTAGGCCTCGCGCCCGACCCCATGCCACTAGCGGGTCTGCAACTGCTCGCTCCGCTCGAACCCGGTGCACGGGTCTTTGGGGTCGGGCTCAACTATCTCAGCCACCTGACCCGCCTCGGTCGTACCCAGGCGCCACCCCATACCATCGCCTACATCAAGCCGGAATCGGCCATCGTCGATCCGGGCGGTGAGATCGCCTACCCGCCAGTCACCACCCAGCTGGATTTCGAGATCGAACTGGTTGCGGTAATCGCTCGCCCATTGGGCAAGAGCAAACACGCCAGCAGTTGTCTGCTCGGCTACACCGTCGGCAACGACATCAGCGCCCGCGACGCTGGCAAACAGCTTGGCTCCCTCGACTTGTTCACCCAGAAAGCCCTCGACCGCACCACCCCCGTTGGCCCATGGATCGCAACACTCAATGCCTGCGGCGGCCCCGGCCAGCCTGATCTGACAATGCGCCTCTCCATCAATGGCGAGCTACGTCAGCAGGACCACACTTCCCACATGATCTTCAGCCTCGACGAACTCCTCGACTTCGTCGATGCGCGGGTCACCCTGCGTCCGGGCGACCTGCTGTTTACTGGCTCGACCTGCGGTGTCGGCCTCGAGGACGGGCGCTTCCTGCAGCCTGGCGACCGTGTCGAAGCGGAGATCGAAGGCATTGGCCTGCTCGCCAACCGGGTCGGCGCGCCGCGGATGCTGCCGCCTGAACGCCGCAAGGGGCGGCTCGGCCTGCCGGCCGCCTGATCCTTCAAATCAACCCTGCACGCAGACATTTCTGGAGGCCATGATGTACAGCCATATCCTCGTACCCACAGACGGAACTGCCCTTTCGGTACACACCGTCACCAAGGCAGTGGATTTCGCTCGCACTGTCGGCGCCCGCATCACGTTTTTCTACGCCGACCCGGACGCCTCGGCCTCTCTCACCGACGACGCCGCCCTGCTCCAGCTGATCGCTCCCGACACCTACCGGGACGACTACAGCGGACGAGCCCGCGAAATCCTCTCCAAGGCCGCCGTGTCGGCCGGCGCTGCGGGTATTGAATGCGAGACCGTCAGTCGTACCAGCACGCGCCCCCATGCAGCGATCCTGGCGGCCGCCGACGAACTCGGCTGTGACCTGATCTTCATGTCCTCGCACGGCCCGCGCAGCTTCGGCGGCGTGATGCTGGGCTCGGAAACCCTCAAAGTGCTGGTCGGCGCCAAGGTGCCGGTGCTGGTCTCATCGGTGGAAAAGAACGACCCCGCGCCAGCAATGCAGCTTGTCACCTCGATCATGAAGGACGAGCACCGCAGCATTGCGGTGGTGGCCTACGGCCTGCGTACCTTCGCCCGTGGGCTGCAGGAAAATCGGCCAGTGGATTTCGACCTGCTCAAGTCCATGCTCGGCTACCTGCGCGCCTTCCCTTCCAAGCTGCACCACCCGAAGGAAGAGGCCTACCTATTCAAGAAGGTGCAAGAGCGCACCGCCGAACTCGACCCGCTGATCACCGAACTCCAGCGTCAGCACCGGGAGGGCGACGTCGCACTGCATGCGCTTGTCGAGGCTATCGAAACCCTAGGCACCGCCACGCCAGACGAACGCATCGCCTTTGTGACCCGACTGGAGAGCTTCGCCGGTGAGCAGCTCAAGCATATCGGGATGGAGGAAAACCGAATCATGCCAGCAGCAGCCCGCTGCCTGCTGCCCGAAGACTGGGCCACCATCGCCCGTGCCTTTGGTGAAAATGGCGATCTGCGCTTCGCTGAAGAAACCCGCGAGAGCTTCCGTCGCCTGTTCTCGCGCATCGCCAACCTCCAGTGACTCCCCCATGAGCGGCCCCTCGGCATGGGCACCTCTTCGTCATCGCCCATTTCGCGCCCTTTGGCTGGCTACGGTAGTCGCCAACTTAGCTGTTTGGATGCAGAACATTGGCGCCGCCTGGATGATGACCGAGCTGGCTGCGTCACCATTGATGGTGGCCCTGGTGCAAACCGCCATGGCGCTGCCGGCATTCGTCCTCGGCATGCCCAGCGGCGTGATCGCCGACCTGATGGACAAACGCCGCTTGCTGCTCATCACCCAGGGACTGGCCCTGCTGTCGATGATTTTGCTGTGCATCCCGGCGCTGGTGGGTAATCTCGGTCCGGTGGCGCTGCTGGCTTACACCTTCGCCCTCGGTTCAGCGAGCGCCCTCAGCATGTCGGCCTGGCTGGCGTGCACCATTGAGCACGCCCCGCCCGGACAAACTGCCGCCGCCATTGCACTGGGCACGGTGTCCCCGAACATCGCCCGGGTTCTTGGCCCGGCGCTGGCCGGCGCGATCATCGCCCGGGTCGGCACACCACTACTTTTTGTGCTGGTCTGTGCCTGCATGGCCAGCGTCATCGCCCTCCTGACACGGCTCGGCACCACCGCCCCGACCAGTCGTCTTCCCAGCGAGCACTTTCTCCCAGCCATCGTCAGCGGTCTTCGCTATGTCCGTCACTCTCCCTCACTATGTCGCGATCTGGGCAAAGTCGCTATTTTTTCGACAGCAGGGAGTGCCCTATGGGCCTTGTTGCCACTGATAGCACGCGAGCGCCTGGGACTCGCCGCAGATGGCTACGGCATTCTGCTCGGCTGCCTCGGCGCCGGGGCGGTAGTGGCGGCCCTGCGCTTGCCCGATATGTACCGACGGCACCCGCTGCAGCGCATCGTTTTTGCCGGTGGGATTGGCTTTGCGGCAGTCACGCTACTCAGTGGAGCCGTTACGAGCCTGACGCTGCTGGGCGTGCTTTATGTACTGGGTGGCATGGCCTGGATGGCGGTCAACACTACGCTGATGACGGTGATTCAGACCTCCACTGCCCTGTGGGTAAAGGCGCGGGTTGGCTCCATCTATCTGATGTTGATCATGGGCGGCATGGCCACGGGTGGTGTGTTGTGGGGACTGATCGCAGCACGCCTAGGAGTAGCCAGCACCCTGATCACTGCCGGGCTGGTGATTGCCGCCGGCACCTTCCTGTCGCTGCAGAAGGCGCTGCACCTGGGACGAGAGGAGGACTTCGCCCCTCCCACGCTGACGCTCCGAACCCAGTCAGTGCTGGATATCACGCCCGGCAAAGGACGAGTATGCGTAGAAGTGAGCTA
Source organism: Zoogloea sp. (assembly GCA_017309145.1). GTDB lineage: Bacteria > Pseudomonadota > Gammaproteobacteria > Burkholderiales > Rhodocyclaceae > Zoogloea. The sequence goes on from JAFLDU010000045.1 coordinate 18,883, forward strand.
TCACGTGGCCGAACCGCAGCGAGATGAGTTCATCTTGCTGGCACATGCCGTCGGACGCATCCGACGCCGCAATGGCGCCTGCGACTGGCATCTGCAGAGGGATCTGACGCACCCGGATCACTACACTGAACGCTTCATCGTCGACTCCTGGCTGACTTACCGGCGTCAACAGGAACGCAGCACCGCCGCCGATGCGCTTCAAGAGGAGCGTCTTCAACGCTTTCTTGCCGTGCCAGATCAGTTAGCACGGCACTACCTCATCGTACAAGAGACGTCCTAGCGATGATGGGCCAGGGCAGCAAATAGACCGCCAGCAGCCTCACCCAAGAGCGAAACATTCGCCTCATACAAAGACACCTCGTGCGCCTCATGCGAAGGCAGCTCATGCGAGACGTCACAACGGACCTCCACAACGCACAAGAACGCCATCTCCCGCTGAATGCGGGTATCGGGCATGTAGGTGAGGCCGGCGCAGCCAATGACGAGTGCAACTGCGCGTGCAATTTTGATGATCATCTTGTCTCCTCCTTGACCCCTATGGGGTTCGCTGTCTGAACCACTCTGAATAAACTAGAAGAGAGTTCTAGATGGAGAATAGCTCACTTCTAAAAAAAACAATAACTTTAGATATGTTCAAAAAAATGGCCCATCTGGACAACGCCGATGGGCCGAAAATCTCTCCGGTGGCACGAAAGGGAGGAGAGGTAACGCCACCACCAAAGAGAGGTCGCAAAAAAGCGGTGGTTAGATCGCCTGAATCAGTGCCGGGGCCGCCTCGAACAGATCAGCCACCAGTCCGTAATCGGCCACTTGGAAGATCGGTGCATCCGGATCCTTGTTGATGGCGACAATGACCTTGGAGTCCTTCATACCGGCCAGGTGCTGGATTGCCCCCGAGATGCCGACCGCCAGGTAAAGCTGCGGGGCAACGATCTTGCCGGTCTGGCCGACCTGGAAATCATTGGGCACAAAACCCGCGTCCACGGCCGCCCGGCTTGCTCCCAGCGCCGCGCCGAGCTTGTCGGCAAGGGGTTCGAGCACGCGGCGATAGTTGTCGCCGCTGCCCAGGCCACGGCCCCCCGAAACGATGATCTTCGCCGCACCCAGTTCGGGGCGTTCGCTGCGGGTCAGCTCGCGGTCGACCAGCTTGCACAGGCCCAGCTCGGGGCCCGCGGCGATGGTCTCCACTGCAGCAACAGTGCCTGCCAAGCCCACCGACTCGAAGGCGGTAGTGCGGATGCTCAGGAACTTGATCGGGTCGATGCTTTTCACTGTCGCCAGGGCGTTGCCAGCGTAGATAGGGCGCACAAAGGTGTCGGTCGATTCGATGCCGACCACGTCCGACACCTGGGCCATGTCACACAGGGCCGCCACGCGGGGCAGCAGGTTCTTGCCTTCTGCGCTGGCCGGCACCAGCACATGACTGTAGCCGGCGGCCAGCCCCCTGACCAGTTCGGCCAGGTTCTCGGCACCACGCTCGGCATACTGCGGTGCATCGCAGAGCAGTACCTTAGTCACACCACTGAGTTGCGCCACCGCCTGGCCCACCGCCGTACAGCCAGCACCAGCCACCAGTACATGGATTTCGCCTTCCAGATGATGAGCGGCCCCGAGCGTATTGAGAGTCGCCGCCTTGAGGGTTTGATTGTCGTGTTCAGCAATCAACAGAATCGCCATTTCAGATCACCTTTGCTTCGTTCTTCAGCTTTTCAACTAGCTGTGCCACATCAGAAACCACGATGCCGGCGCTACGCTTGGCCGGCTCTACCACTTTAAGAGTCACGAGGCGCGGGCTCACATCAACACCAAGCCCGGCCGGGTCGAGGGTGTCGAGCGGCTTCTTCTTGGCCTTCATGATGTTGGGCAAAGTCGCGTAGCGCGGCTCATTGAGGCGCAGATCAGTGGTAATCACCGCGGGCAGGCGCACCGCCAGGGTTTCCAGGCCGCCGTCCACTTCGCGCACCACAGTGGCCTGGCCATCGGCAATCGTTACCTTCGAAGCGAAAGTCGCCTGCGACCAGCCCAGCAGCGCAGCCAGCATCTGGCCGGTCTGGTTAGCGTCATCATCGATGGCCTGCTTGCCGCAGATCACCAGCGCCGGGCCTTCCCGGTCGCACACAGCCTTGAGCAATCTGGCCACCGCCAGCGGCTGCAGATCAGCATCCGACTGGACCAGGATGCCTCGATCGGCACCAATGGCCATCGCCGTGCGCAACACCTCAGCCGAGGCGGCAACACCGCAGCTCACTGCCACCACTTCGCTGACGACACCGGCTTCCTTCAGACGCACAGCCTCCTCCACGGCGATCTCGTCGAAGGGATTCATGCCCATCTTCGCGTTGGCCAGATCGACCCCGGAACCATCAGCCTTGACGCGCACCTTAACGTTGTAATCAAGCACACGCTTGACCGGAACCAGTACCTTCATTGCTTTCACTCCTTTGTTATTGCGGGTTCAGCCGGCCAACTCGGGCCGGTCGGCAAACTGGGCCAGGGCTTCCGGGTTGGCCAGCGCCTCGACATTCTTCACCGGCTGGTGATGCACCACATTGCGTACGGCCAGTTCAACTACCTTGCCGCTCTTGGTACGGGGAATCTCGTCCACCTGGACGATGCATGCCGGCACGTGACGCGGCGAAGCGTTGTCGCGAATCTGCTGGCGAATGCGCTTACTCAGTGCGTCGTCGATGACCAGGCCATCGACCAGGCGCACGAAGAGCACGACGCGCACATCGCTTGGATCAGTCGGCGGCCAGTCTTGTCCGATCACCACAGCCTCGAGCACCTCGGGCAACTTCTCGAGCTGACGATAGATCTCGGCGGTCCCGATACGCACGCCCCCCGGGTTGAGAGTGGCGTCGGAGCGGCCGTGAATGATGAAACCGCCGTGCTCCGTGCGCTCACAGAAATCCCCGTGGCACCACACGCCCGGGAAGCGCTCGAAATAGGCGGCCCGATACTTCGCCCCATCCGGGTCGTTCCAGAAACCGACCGGCATGCTCGGAAAAGGCAGCCGGCACACCAACTCGCCCTTCTCGCCGGTCACCGGCCGGCCGTCGTCGTCCCACACCTCGACAGCCAGACCAAGGCCGGCACCCTGAATCTCCCCACGCCACACGGGCAGGGTCGGATTGCCGAGCACAAAGCACGAGACGATGTCGGTACCGCCGGAAATCGAAGCCAGCAGCACATCCTTCTTGATGGATTCATAGACGAAATCGAAGCTCGCCGGCGCCAGCGGACTGCCGGTGGACATCACCATGCGCAGGTCCGGCAGGCGGTAGGCGTCGGCCGGACGCAGGCTGCTCTTGGCGAGGGTCTCGATGTACTTGGCCGAAGTGCCGAAATGGGTGAAGCGTTCCGCCTCGGCGTAATCCCACAGGATGCGACCTTCGTCCACGAAGGGGTTGCCATCGTAGAGCATAAGCGTCGCCCCGGCGGCCAGACCGGACACCAGCCAGTTCCACATCATCCAGCCGCAGGTGGTGTAGTAGAACAGACGGTCGCCCTCCTTCACATCGCTGTGCAGGCAGTGCTCTTTGAGGTGCTGCAGCAGCGTGCCACCGGCGCCATGCACGATGCACTTTGGCACGCCGGTAGTACCCGACGAGTACATCACGTAGAGCGGATGGTCGAAAGGCAGGCGCACATATCGTGGCTCTGTGAGCTGCACGAAGGGCGCAACGAAGGCCTTATAGGACACAGCGCACGGTAGCCCAGCCAGGTCTGGCTCGGCACCGGCAGCCAGATAGGGCACCACTACCAGCTGACGCACGCTGGGCAGGCGCGGGATCAGTTCGACAAGTTTGCCCGTGATGTCGATGGCCTTGCCGTTGTACCAGTAGCCATCACAGCTCAGCAGCACTTTGGGCTCAGTCTGGCCGAAGCGGTCCACCACGCCCTGCACGCCAAAATCGGGCGAGGCGCTGGTAAACACCGCGCCGATGCTTGACGCCGCGAGCATCGCAATAAGCGTTGCAGGCACATTGGGCATGTAGGCTGCTACGCGGTCACCCTGCTCCACGCCAGCGGCACTCAGCGCAGCGGCAAAGCGGGCCACCTCGCTGCGCAGCACCTGCCGCGACAGACTCTGCTTAACCTTGTCTTCGCCCCAGAACACTAGAGCCTGGGGGTTGCCGCTGTCGCGCAGCAGGTTCTCGGCAAAGTTCAGGCTGGCATCAGGAAACCAACGGGAATCCTGCATGCCGCCCGAACGAATTAGGCCGCGCACGCCCTGGTCGCCGAGCACCTCACAAAACTCCCACACCAGGCGCCAGAACGGCACCGGCGAGTGGACCGACCACTCATGCAAAGCCGCTTGGCTCTCCAGCGGCCGGCCGGACAGAATCCGGGCACGGGCGGTGAAGGCTGCCATGTTGGTGGCGGCCACGTCGGCAGGGTCGGGCACCCACAGCGCTTGATTCTGGTTGTCTCCCATTTCCCTTCTCCTCCTCTTGTTTTGCGCCTCAGCACCGCTCTGTTTGACTCAGGCGGCAACTTGATCGTGAAAGTCGCCCCGGTAGCGGGCCAGCAGGGCCACTCGACGGGCATCTGCCTTCTTCATGTTGTTTTCCTTGACGTGCCCATAGCCACGGATCGTCTCCGGCAGGCTGGCCAGCTCCAAGGCGAGTGGCAGGCGTTCACCATCGAGGGTGCGGGCAAACTCATCCACCAGATCCAAATAGTCGCGCACCATCTGCCGTTCAGCGCGGCGCTCGGCAGTCTTGCCGAAGGGGTCGAGGAGCGTGCCACGCAGGCCCTTTAAACCAGCAAGCAGGGGGAACAGCTTCACCAGCCACTGGCCATAGCGACGCTTGACCAGATGGCCATCAGGGTCCTTTCTAGCCAGTAGCGGCGGAGCCAGATGGAAGCCAAGCTGATAATCTTTGCCGGGCTCGCCCTCAAACTG
>JAFLDU010000046.1 GCA_017309145.1 Zoogloea sp.
AGGTCTCGTGGTTCGAGATCACGCACGGAATCTCGATGTTCAGCTCATCCGCCTGCCAGCGCGCCAGCAGGTCGTACAGGCAGTGCTCCTGCTTCGACACCAGGATCACCACCCGCTTCTTGCGCGCACTGTCCGAGATCCGCCAGTCCATCTGGAACTCCGCCGCGATCGGCGCGAACTTGTCCCGCAGCGCCTCGATCCCGAACGGCAGCGAGTCCGCCAGGATCTCCTGGCGCATGAAGAAGCGCCCTGCCTCCGCATCGGCGTGGTGGTTGGCCTCGGTGATCCAGCCCTTGTGCTGGGCCAGGAAGGCGCTGACGGCCGCCACGATGCCGACCCGGTCGGGGCAGGACAGGGAAAGGGTGTAACGTCGGGGATTACTCATGGGCTGTAGTCCTTTTGCTCGGCCTCTGGAGGGCCATTCATTCATCCGGAGGGGGCGGGCCCGTAGGGGCGGCTTCAGCCGCCCTCCGCGCGTTGATCCGTAGTCAAGCCGTCAATGATCGACATCCACGGGCGGCAGGCGCCGCCCGTGCGGGCTGGGTTCAGCCCTTGGCGGTGCGCTTGAGCTTCTGCGGATCGTCGAAAGGCAGTTCGTGGGTGGTGGCCGGCGCACGCAGGCTGGCCCCCCGCAGCTCCAGCTTGCGGCCCGGCACGGCGTAGGCCGGGTCCAGGCGGGCGATGGCCATGGAGCGGCCGACCAGGCGGGAGTACATGCCGCAGGTCACGAAGCCGACCTTGGTGTCGCCGTCGTACAGAGCATCGCCGCCCTGGGCCGCTTCCTTCGAGTCGAGCTCGATGCCGTAGATCTTGAAGCGCTCCTTGCCCTGCAGGCGGTAGTGCTCGGCCGCCCCGCGGAACTCCTTCTTGCCCGGCGAGACGGTGAAGTCCAGGCCCAGCTCCCACAGGCTGTCGCCGATGGGCTGACCTTCCATCGGATACATGTCGGAGTTGTCGTAGGGGTAGAACAGCAGATAGCTCTCCACCCGCAGCCAGTCCAGCGCCAGGAAGGAACACGGGGTGATGCCCATGGGCTTGCCTTCGGCCACGATGGTGTCCCAGATGGTCGGCGCATCCGCCGCCTTGCAGAAGATCTCGTAGCCCCGTTCCCCGGTGTAGCCGGTGCGGGAGATGGTCACCGGACGGCCGAACAGGGTGGTGTGGGTGTGGTGGAAATAGGGCAGGTCGCGGATGCCCGGCACGTGCTTGGCCAGAAACTCGACTGCCAGCGGCCCCTGCAGGGACAGGTCGTGCAGGTCGTCGTCGAACAGCACGGTCACGTTGCGGCCCAAGGCCCCGCGGGTCAGGATCTCATGACCCGCGCCAGAGCCGTGCACCACCATGAAGGCATTGGGGCCGTTGCGGTAGATCAGGCAGTCGTCGATGAACTTGCCTGACTCGTTGAGCATGGACGCATACACCGACTTGCCCGGATAGAGCTTGCTCACCGAACGGGTGGTGGCCCAGTCGATCAGGGACTCCGCGTGGGGCCCGATCACATGCACCTTCTTCAGGCCCGACACATCCATCAGGCCGGCCTTGGTACGGATGGTCTCGTGCTCGTCTGCGAGATCGGCGGAATAGGTCCACGCCGTGCCCATGCCGTTCCAGTCTTCCAGCTTGGAACCGAGGGCGCGATGACGGTCGGCCAGGGCCGAGATTCTCCATGAACTCATCTGAAACTCCTTGAAGGGAAAGGGGTTGGGGTATGAGTTCATTAGGCCAGCCGGGGCGCCCGGGGAAAATACTACTCTGGTACTACTTCAGGGAGAGGCCCCTGTGAACGCGGGGCTAGAGGCGGCTCGGGGCACTGCCGGCGCGGCCCTGGAGCACCTACTGGGCGGCGTTCTTGCCCTCCTCCCGCAGCTCCCGCAGCCACACCGCGGCTTCGAATCGGTTACGCAGATTGAGCTTCTGGAGCACGTGCTTGACGTGCACCTTCACGGTGCTTTCGGCGATGCCCAGCGAGCGTGCCACGATCTTGTTGGAGGCCCCCTTGGAGACCAGCTCCAGGGTCTCCTGCTCACGGGCGGTCAGGGACGCCCAGCCGGCATTGATGCTGTCGTGGCCGGCCGGCTGGGGCTTGGCCAGGAGGCCACCGACCTCGTCCGACAATACGGTGCCGCCGGCCGCCACCTGGCGCAGCTTGAGGTAGAAGGCATCGGGCTCCATGTCCTTCAGCAGGTAGCCGCTGGCCCCCGCCTTGAGCGCTTCCATCACGTCGAAACTGGAGTCCGACACGGTGAGCATCACCAGGCGGGTGGGCGAACCCGCTGTCTGCAGGGCGCGCACCACGGAGATGCCATCCAGGCCCTTCATGTGCAGATCCACCAGGGCCACGTCGGGGCGGTGGGTGAGCACGGCCTCGATCCCCTCGGCACCGGACGCGGCCTCGGCCACCACGCGGATGTCGGGATACATCGAGAGCAGTTGCCCGACGCCCTTACGGAACAGGGCGTGATCATCCACCACCACCAGGCGGATCAGCCGCCCCTCGGCCGGGTCGCCTGCGTTATCGGATACGTCCATGAAGTTGCTCCTCGAGTCTGGTCTGAATGTGGTCTGGATGAATGTTGGCCCGGCGGCTCATTCGAGCGTCGCGCGGGGCCTGAAGCGCACTTCGATGCGCGTACCGCGCCCCCCTTCGCCAGGCAGCAGCGACAGGCCCCCGCTCAGCTGACGGGCCCGTTCGCGCATGATGGAAACACCGTGATGGCCCTCCCCGCCGCTGCCGGGCGCGATGCCCCGGCCATCGTCGTCCACCTGCACCACCACCTCGCCGGCGGCATCGCAGGCCAGGCGGATCAGGGCATGATCGGCGCGGGCGTGGCGGATCACGTTGGTGAGGGCTTCGCGGACGATCTGCAGCAGGTGGAACTCCTCGTTCACGGACAAGGGCGTGTCCCCCAGGCGGTAGTCGAGGCCGATCTGCGTGCCGGCCCGGGCGGACATTTCCTCCACCACTTCACGCAGGGCCTGCTGCAGCCCCCCCGGCGGCATGCTGGTGCGGAACGCGGAGAGCAACTCGCGCAGGTGCCGGTAGGCGTTGTCCAGCCCAACCTTGATCTCACCGGCGATCTCCAGCACCTGCCCACCGGGCTTGCAGGTGGCGCAGCGGCTGCGCCCCACCTCCAGCTGCAGGCGGGCGATCTGCAGCTTCATGTAGGACAGGGCCTGGGCCAGGGAGTCATGCAACTCCCCGGCGATGGCATTGCGCTCATCCATCAAGGCCAGGCGGCGGCGGCGCTGATTGCGCTGGAGATTCCCCAGGGACAGGGCGAACAGGCCGGCCACCGCATCCACCAGGCGGCGGTGGCGGCTCTCGAACAGGAACTCACCGGGCGCCTCGACCACCAGCACGCCGTAGATCTGGTCGGCGTCGCGTACCGGCACCGCCAACTCGACGAGCTCGCCATCGGGCCCCGGCGAGGAGCGGCGCATACCGCCACCGTGGGCCAGGGACTCCGCATCGAATTCGTCCAGCAGGCGGGCGAGGCGCGGCGCCCCAAGGGCCTCGGGCACCCCCAGCCCCTCCGCCACCGGCTCGCACAGGGCCAGGGAGCAGCAGTGGGCGCGGAGGCAATCCACCATGTCGTCGAGCAGGGCGGTGAGCCAGTCGGCGCCGCCCGGGTTCTCGGCCAGGCTGGCACAGGCCCGGTAGATGAACTCCAGGGAGCGCACCGCGAAACGCTCCTGCTCGAGGGCATGGCGGGACAGGCGCTCCCCGTCGGCACGCTCGCAGGCCAGCTGCTCGGCGACCGCATCGAGAGTGCTTGCCAGGCGGTCGATCTCGTCCACACCCCGGGCCGGGGCGGAAAGGGCACCAGCGGAGTGCGCGGCGAGGCGCGCCAACGCCATGTCGGTGCGCCGCATCAGCGTCTTCCAGGCGGCACGCAGCAGCAGGGCGCAGCCGGCGAGGAAGAGCAGCGCCAGCACGGCGGCCATCAACTCGAGCCCGGCCAGCCTGGCCTCGGCAGCGCCCTCCCCCGCGTGCCCCAGCTGGCCGACCCGCATTCCGATGAAAAACAGGCCGCCGGCCAGGCTCGCCAGACAGGCCAGGAGCAGGGAAAGCCACGAGAGGAGCGGATAGCGGGTCAGCACGATGGAGAAGGCGGAGATCCGTGAAAGAGCTGGAATGAAAGAATAAAAAGCAACATTCGCGCCCCATGTGAAACACAATGCCGTTGTCACACACCCGCCATGTGGAGTGAATCCTGCTTGGAGCCCCCCAGCCTCCCCCCTGCCAAGACCATGAGCATCTACCTTGCCGCCACCCTGCTGGCCACCATCCTGAGCTGTCTGGCCCTGGCCGATGCGGGCCAGGTGGACGCCCCCACCCGTGGCATGGCCCTGATGTGCGCCCTGCCCGCCCTGGCCTGGATGGGCCTGCACCTGGCCCCCCGCGCCCGCCTGGACACCCATCCCCTCGACCGGGAACGCCGGGGCCGGCCCCTCGCCCATTTCGCCCAGCACAGCAGCCAGCCGGCCCTGCTGGTGGAAGGCGGGCGGATCGCCCACGCCAACCGGGCCCTCCTGAAGGCCCTGGGCCTCACGGCGCGGGCCGACGAAGTGCTGGGCATGCCCCTCGACAACATCGTGCACCCCAAGCACCACCGGCGCCTGGCGGCGCTCCTGGGCAGCGAGGCCGCCTCGGGGGATGCTGGCGTGCTCACCCTGCTGCGGGCCGACGGCGTGCCCTGGCTGGCCCGGGTCAGCCTGTTCCGGGGTGAGCGCTCACCGGTCACCCTGCTCCAGTTCGATACCCCCGAAGCCCTGCCGGACACGGGCCCCGACCGCCAGTGGGGCAACCGCCTGGCCCATTTTGCCGGCGAGATCCTGTTCGCCCTCGACAACCAGCTGCTGGTCACCTGGGTCAACCCGCAATGGGAGCGGGCCACCGGCCGGCCGGTGGCGGAGAGCCTCTTCCTGCCCTTCCTGCCACTCTTCCACCTGGAAGACCGGGCAGCCCTGACCAAGGGCCTGCGGCAGCTGCAGAACGGCGAACGGGACAGCCTGACCCTGGAGCTGCGCACCCTCGCCGGCCGCGCCCTTGGCCCGCGCTGGGTGGAGCTGCGGGCCTGGCCGCTGGATCTCCCGGCCAGCGGGGAGACCGGCATCGTCGGCATGCTGCTGGACATCGACCAGCGGCGCCGCAGCGAGGAGGCCCTGCGGGCCCAGCGGCGCAGCCTTCACACCATGCTCGACAACCTGCCCGGCATGATCTACCGGGGCCAGAACGACAAGCACTGGACCATGGAATTCGTCAGCGAAGGCTGCTTCGAGCTGACCGGCTACACCCCGCTCGAACTGGTGGACAACCAGTCGGCCAGCTTTGCCGACCTGATCCACCCGGAAGACCGGGATTTCGTCTGGAACTACGTGCAGATGCGGCTGACCCGCCGCGAACGCTACGAACTGAGCTACCGCATCGTGGACCGGGACGGCCAGACCCGCTGGGTGTGGGAGCAAGGGCGCGGCATCCACTCCAGCCGGGGCGAGTTCCTCGGCCTGGAGGGCTTCATCACCGACGTGGACAGCAGCCGTGGCGCGCAGGAAGAAGCCCGCCGCCGCCTGTTCTTCGACAACGCCACCGGCCTGCTGGGCTTCAGCCTGTTCCTCGACCGGCTGCAGCACCTGTTCGTCCACTCCACCTGCGTGGGCTATCCGTTTGCCCTGCTGCACCTGGCCCTCGACCCGCTCGAGGAGATCGCCGCCAGTCACGGCCCGGCCATGGCGGAGCGGGTCATGGTGGAGGTCGGCAAGCGCCTGCGGGTGGTGTGCAACGACTGCAACGGAGTCGCTCGCCACGGTAACGGCTTTGCCATCCTGGTGGCCGACTTCCGTCCCGCCTCCCTGGCCTGGGCCGCTCCGCTGCCGGACGCTCCGAGTACGGCGGCCGGCCTGAGCCACCTCGCCGACGCCCTGACCGGCCTGGCCGGGCGGCCCCTGCGCATCGACGGCCACCCCATCGCCCTCAGCGCCCGTATCGGCATCGCCCCTGCCCCGACCCAATGTAGCGACGCCAAGGAGATGCTGGCTGCCGCGGCACCGTCGACCTGAACCCGGGCGACGCGCCGGCCCCGCGGCACGCACCGGCTTTTTTTTACATCCACTGCATCCAGTCGCCCTCCCCGCGGGTAGTGACATCAGCAGCGCACGGCGCTGCCCCCACTTACCCACGGAGAGAACCATGAAGACCCCCACCATCCTGCTGTCCACCCTGGCCCTCTGCGCCTGCTCCACCACCGGGCCGATGAGCGCCCGCTTCAACCAGGACAGCCTGCCCGACGCGATCAAGGTGCCCGCCGGCCATCAGGTCGCCTGGGAGACCGTCGGCAGCGGAGACATCACCTACGAATGCCGCGACAAGGCCAATGCCCCGGGTCAGACCGAATGGGTCTTCGTCGGCCCCCGGGCCGTCCTCAGGGATCGTGCCGGCCAGATACTGGGCAGCTACTACGGCCCCCCCGCCACCTGGGAGGCGTCCGACGGCTCGAAACTCACCGGAACCCAGCTGGCCGTCGCCCCCTCCAGCACCGGCAACCTCCCCTTCCAACTGGTCAAGGCCAACCCGGCCAGCGGCAACGGCGCCCTGAACGGTGTCAGTTACATCCAGCGGGTCGCCCTGAAGGGCGGTGTCGCGCCGGCCTCCGAGTGCTCCACCGGCAGCCGCGGCAAACGGGAGACGGTCACCTACCAGGCCGACTACATCTTCTGGAAGCCGGTCTGAGGCACTGACACCGTCGGTTAGAATCGGAGAGGTGCCGATGCCTCCGCAGGCCCCCTCCGAAAAGTGCCTTACCGTGCCCGTGCCGACTGCCGATTTCGACTATGAAGCCACCCTGCTCGCCTGCGCCGCCGGCGAGCAGGCGGCGCTGCGGCGGCTTTACGAGCAGGAAGGTGCCCGCCTGCTCGGCGTGATCCTGCGCATCGTGAGGGACCGAGCCCTGGCGGAGGACATCGTGCACGACGCCTGCATCAAGATCTGGACCCGCGCCGCCAGCTTCAACCCGGCCTTGGGTTCCGCCCGCGGTTGGATCTACAGCGTGGCCCGCAACCTCGCCCTCAACGCGCTCCGTGATACCGGCCGCGAGGTCACGGTGGACGACGAGACCGCCGCCGCCCTGGATGCCATGGCCTCCCTGGACGCTTGGCAGGACATGGCCGACGCCTTTGCGTGGCAGGCCAGCGCAGGGCGCATCGGCCCCTGCCTGGAGCGCCTCGAGCCGGTGCGCCGCAACTGCATCCTTCACGCCTATGTGGATGGCCTCTCCCACAGCGAGATCGCCCGACGCCTCGGCGCCCCCCTTGGGTCTGTCAAGGCCTGGATCAAACGCAGTCTGGCCGCCCTGCGGGAGTGCCTGTCATGACCCACCTGCCGCTCGGCGCCATCCCGCCGGAAACCCATGAACTGGCCGGCGAATACGTGCTCGGTACCCTGCCTGAAGCGAGGCGCCGCGAGGTGGAGGCACGCCTCGACAAGGACGCAGCCTTACGGGCCGCCGTGCTGGCCTGGGAGGACCGCCTGCTGCCCCTGGCCAGCCTGGCCGAGCCGGTCGCCCCCTCCCCCCGTCTATGGCCGCGCATCGAGCGCAGCCTCAAGATCCATCACCCCACCGCCGCCCCTGCATCGGTGTGGTGGCGCGGCTGGAACAGCCTCGCGCTGTGGCGCAGTCTGGCCGCCGGTGGTTTTGCGGCGGCCGCGATCCTGGCGGCGGTGCTCACCGGCCGCCTCATCGAGCCCGCACCGGCAACCCGCTTCATGGTGGTGCTGGTTGCACCCGACGACCGGGCCCCGGGCTGGGTGGTGCAGGCCAGTTCGCCGCAACGGGTCGAGCTGATTCCGCTGGCCACCGTCGAAGTTCCCGCCGACAAGACCCTGCAGTTCTGGACCAAGGCCGATGACTGGAAGGGTCCGGTGTCCCTCGGCCTGGTGACACCGGGACGCAGCCTGAGCGTCCCCCTCGACGCCCTGCCCGCCCTGCAGCCCAACCAGCTCTTCGAGCTGACCCTCGAACCCCGCGGCGGCTCGCCCATCGGCAAGCCCACGGGTCCGGTGCGCTTCATCGGGCGGGCAGTCAAGGTGATGTAGCCGCCAGCAAGGCCGCGCACAAGGTCACGCCGCTGCGCAGATCCGGGTTGTCGCGGCTGGCTCAGACACATTTGTTTACATAGAATGCGCAGACCTTTCATCGTTTGCCCATTTTGGCCCTGCCCATGGCCCCCTTCGCCCAGCCCGGAAAGCAACCATGAAACGCGTGCTCGCGGCTGTCGGGCTGATCGCCATGGCCGGCGCGAGCCAGGCGGCAGGTCACCTCGAACGGGTGCTGGCCGCCCGTGAGATGCGGGTCTGCATCTGGCCCGACTACTACGGCATCTCCTACCGCAACCCCAAGACCCAGCAACTGGAAGGCATCGACATCGACATGGCACGGGCCCTCGCCCGCGACCTGAACGTGGCGGTGCGTTTCGTGGACAGCACCTTCGCCCAGCTGGTCAGCGACGTGACCCAGGACCGCTGCGATATCGCCATGTTCGCCATCGGGATCACTCCGCAGCGCAGCGAAAAGCTGCGCTTCACCCGGCCTCATCTGGTCAGCGACATCTACGCCATCACCACCAAGAGCAACCGGCGGATCAAGACCTGGGACGACATCGACAAGCCCGGCGTGGTGGTCGCCGTGGCCAAGGGCACCCTGCACGAGCCGATCATGCGTGACAAGCTGCGCCAGGCCACCCTGGTGGTCACCGATACCACCCAGGGGCGCGAGCAGGAGGTGGAGTCGGGGCGCGCCGACGTGTTCATGACCGACTTCCCCTTCAGCCGGCGCATGCTCGAGACGACCGACTGGGCCCGCCTGGTGTCGCCGGCCTCCACCTATCACCTGACGCCCTACGCCTACGCCATGCAGCAGGGCGACAACCCATGGCATGCCAGGGTCGAGCAGTTTCTTGCCGACGCCACCCGAAACGGTCAGTTGATGGACGCGATCCGGCGCCACAAGCTCGACCCCATTGCAGCGCCTGCCGGCGCCGGCAAGAACTAGGACCGTACCCACCATGTCCGCTCAGGCTCGCCGCCACCGGCGTGCCATCTTTTCGATCGTCACGCTGCTCGTCGCCTTCAGCGCCTGCAGCGCGACCGGCTACACCCTGTGGAGACTGCGCGCAGAGCGCATCACCCACCATATCGAGAACGCGGCGATGAGCGCCCGCGCTTTCGAGAACCACCTGACCCAGAGCTTCAACATCATCGACACCAGCCTGGTGCAGGCCGCCAGCGACAATCTGGGCAGCGCCGGCCTGTCCCGCCTGCTGCGCCACGCCCCCTACCTGCGCTCGCTCAACACCCTGGATACCGCGGGGCGGATCGATTCCAGTTCAGACCCCCGCAACAAGGGCGTCCGCCTGGCCGAGAGCCTGTTCCTGCCCCCCGCCCCGGATCGCATCGAGATCCTGCGCGTCGGCCCGCTGCTGAGCGGCCGCGACTTCCACGACGGCCAGGCACCCGGCGGCAGCCTGCCGCTGGCCGGCTTCATCCCGGTGATCCGCGATGTCCGCCTGGCCGACCACAGCTGGATGCGCGCTGCCGCCTCGGTGAATGGCGACTATTTCCTCAACTTCTACGCTGCCCATGCGGACCCCCAGCGGGGATCGGTGGAACTGCTCCGCTACGACGGACTGCTGCTGCTCGGCACCGACGAACAGGCGCAGCCGGGCCGCACCGACGCCAACCAGGAGGTCCTGAGACGACTCGCCACCTCGGAGATCGGCAGCTTCGAGGAGCTGAGGCCCGACGGCCGGACCACCCTCACCGCCTACCGGGCCTCCCGCGCCTACCCCTTCGTGCTGGTCGTGCGCCTCGACAAGGCACGGGTGCTGGAAGACTGGCGCCAGGAGGCGGCCCGCTCGGCGGGCATCGTCGGCATCGTGCTGCTCGCCGCACTCACCCTGAGCGGACTGTATTTCGCACGCTTCGAGCGCCTCGCCCGGGAACGGGAGGCCGACCAGGCGCGCCTGCGGGTCGCCGCCATCGCCTTTGAGTCCCAGGAGGGGATGGTCGTCACCGATGACGCCTACCAGGTCCTGCAGATCAACAAGGCCTTCACCGCCATCACCGGCTTCAGCGCCGCCGAGGTGATCGGCGGCAGCATGAACTTCATGCGGTCAGGGCTCCATGACAGCGCCTTCTATGCCGACCTGCGGGAACAGCTGGCCCTGAACGGCACCTGGGCCGGGGAGATCATGAACCGGCACAAGGATGGCAGCGTCCATGCCCACTTCCTGACCATCACCAGCGTGCGGGATGACGAAGGTCGGCCCACCCATTACGTGGGCACCCTCACCGACATCACGGAACGTCGCCGCCTCGAGGCCGAGCGTGATGAGCTCAACCGGGACTTCGTGAGCTTCCTCGAGAACACCACCGACTTCATCTACTTCAAGGACACCGACAGCCGCTTCCGCTTCTGCAGCCAGGCCCTCGCCAGGGTCACCGGACACCCCAGCTGGCGCGATCTGACCGGTAAGCACACCCTGGACGTGTTCCCGCCGGACACCGGCCCGATCTACCACGGCGAGGAGATCGCCCTCATCCGCGACGGCATACCGCTGATCGACAAGACCGACCCCTACTACGACGGTGAAGGTCGGCGTGGCTGGATCAACAGCAGCAAATGGCCGATCCTCGACGAATCCGGCAAGGTCACCGGCCTGTTCGGCATCAGCCGCGACATCACCGCGCACATGCGGACCGAGATCGACCTGCGCATCGCCGCCATCGCCTTCGAGTCCCAGCAGGGGATGCTCATCACCGACGCCGGCAACACCATCCTGCGGGTCAACCGGGCCTTCACCGAGATCACCGGCTACACCGAGGCCGACGCAGTGGGGCAGACGCCCCGCCTGCTCCGCTCGGGCCGCCACGACCGGGACTTCTACGCCTCCATGTACGCCAGCCTGCATAGCACCGGCGCCTGGCAGGGCGAGATCTGGAATCGCCGCAAGAACGGTGAGATCTACCCCGAGTGGATGACCATCAGCACGGTGCTCGACGGCGAGGGCAACCCCAGTCACTACGTGGCCTCGCTCACCGACATCACGGAACGCAAGGAGGCCGAAAGCGAGATCCGCAGCCTGGCCTTCTACGACCCGCTGACCCAGCTTCCCAACCGGCGCCTGCTCCTCGACCGGCTGCGCCACACCCTGGCCACGGTGGCCCGCAACAAGCACCACGGTGCGCTGCTGTTCATCGACCTGGACAACTTCAAGACCCTCAACGACACCTTCGGCCACGACATGGGCGACCGCCTGCTGCAGCAGGTCGCCCAGCGCCTGGTCAGCTGCATCCGCGAGGGCGACACGGTGGCCCGCCTGGGTGGCGACGAATTCGTGGTGCTCCTCGACGACCTCCACCCGGCCGCAGCGGAAGCGGGCACCCAGGCCCGCATCGTCGGCGACAAGATCCTCGCCACCCTGAACACGCCCTATGACCTGGCCGGTCACGAGTACCACAGCACCCCGAGCATCGGCATCACCCTGTTCGCCGACCACGATGGGGAGAGTGACGAGCTGATGAAGCGGGCCGACCTGGCCCTGTACAGCGCCAAGGCGGCCGGACGCAACACCATGCGCTTCTTCGATCCGGAGATGCAGGCCGCCGTCACCGCCCGGGCCACCCTGGAGAAAGAGCTGCGCATCGCCCTGCAGCAGCAGGAGCTGCGCCTCTACTACCAGCCCCAGGTGAATGAACATGGCGCCATCATCGGCGCCGAAGCCCTGGTCCGCTGGCAGCATCCGCGCCTGGGCCTGGTGACCCCGGCCCATTTCATCCCGCTGGCCGAGGAGACCCACCTGATCCACCCCCTCGGCCTGTGGGTCCTTGAAACCGCCTGCCGGCAGCTCAGGAAGTGGTCCGCCCAGCCGACCCGCGCCCACTTGGTGATCGCCGTCAACGTCAGCGTCCGCCAGTTCCGCCAGCCGGATTTCGTCGAGCAGGTGGCCGCCGTGCTCGAACGCAGCGGCGCCGACCCGCACAAGCTCAAGCTGGAACTGACCGAGAGCCTGCTGCTCGATGATCTGGAGGACGTGATCGCCAAGATGGCCGCCCTGCGCGCCCTGGGCATCAGCTTCGCCCTCGACGACTTCGGCACCGGCTACTCATCGCTGGCCTACCTGCAGCGCCTGCCCCTCGACCAGCTCAAGATCGACCAGTCCTTCGTGCGCGACCTGCACGTCCATCCCAATGACGCGGTGATCGCCCGCAGCATCGTCGCCCTGGCCCGCAACCTGGGCCTCAGCGTCATCGCCGAAGGCGTCGAGACCCACCTGCAGCGGAACCTCCTGGCCGGCCTGGGCTGCCCGGCCTACCAGGGCTACCTGTTCAGCCCCCCGCTGACCCGGGAGGCCTTCGAGAGCTTTGCCGAGGCGTGGGAGGCAGGACGGGAGGAGCACTCATGACACGGCCGGCGCCTGGATCTTGATGGCTAGGCGCGCACCCGCGCCTTCGTCGGATCGTAATGCGGGAAGGCGCACACCGTCGCATCCAGCCGCTTCCTGTGCCCGTCGAGTTGCCCGATCTGCAGCGCCGTCTCCAGCGCCGAGTACGCCACATCGACCCGCGCCAGGGCGATCTGTGCATCGAGCACCGGGGAGCGTACGGTGCTGGTGATCTCGCCGACCTTGGCCCGCCCGACATACACGCCGTCACCGTGGCCGGCCGCTTCATTGCCGCGGATGGCGAGGCCGACCAGTTTCCGGCGGGGGTGGGCCTTGCGCTCCTCCAGGGCCGCCTTGCCGATGAAGTCGTCGGGTCGGGAGAGGGCCACGGTGAAGCCGATACCGGCCTCGAAGGGGTCGGTCTGGTCACAGAACTCCTGCCCGGCGAAGGCCAGGCCGGCTTCGATGCGCAGCATGTCGAGGGCCTCGAAACCCAGCGGCACGATGCCCAGGGGCGCGCCGGCCTGCATCACCGCGGCCCATACCGCCGGGCCATCCTTGGGGGCGCACCACAGCTCGAAACCCAGTTCGCCGGTATAGCCGGTGCGGGACACCACCAGGGGGATGCCGGTGGCCCCCCCCAGGCGCGCGGCGGTGAAACGGAACCAGCCCAGTTCGCTGATGGCGGGCTGCACCGGCGCCGTCCACAGGATCTTGTGCAGCAGCTCACGGCTGCGCGGCCCCTGCACGGCCAGGTTGTGCAGGGCGTCGGTGGCATCGCGGACCTGCACCGCCAGGCCGGCCGCCGCAGCCTGCTCGCGCAGCCACAGGCCGGTGGTGTCCTCCCCGCACACGAAGCGGAACACGTCGCGCCCCAGGCGGAACACCGTGCCGTCGTCCATCATGCCGCCATGGGCGTGGCACACCGCCGTGTAGACCACCTGCCCGACCGCCAGCTTGCGCAGGTCGCGGGTCTGCAACATCTGCAGCAGGGTCTCGGCGTCAGGGCCGGTCACGTCGAACTTGCGCAGGGCCGACAGATCCATCACCGCCACCTTCTCGCGGCAAGCCCAGTATTCGGCCAGAGGGCCGTGGCCGACGAAACTCTTCGGCAACCAGAAGCCCTTGTAGTCGATGAAGTCGCGGGTCAGCGTCTCGGTGATCGGCGCAAAGCCGGTCTTGCGGGTCAGGCGGGCGGGGGAGTCGGGCGTCATGCGGTGGGCCATCGCGCGAGGAAAGGAATGGGCGGCGTCATAGACGCGGGCTTCGATGTCGGTGGGCTGCCAGGCGTTGGCCGGGTCGATGTCGTCGGCGCAGGACGAGACCGCCACCACCAGGTCCTTGAGGGCCCGCAACAACACGTAGTCGCCGGGCTTCGACCAGGGTTCGGCAAAGCCCAGGCTGCCGCAGGGCTGGATGAAGGTGTTGTAGAAGAAGTTGATGGCCGGCCAGCCCGCCCGCGGGCGGATGCCGAAACCTTCCAGCGCGGCGTTGAAGTTGTCGCTGCAGTTGGCGTGGCCGGGAAAACCGGCGTCCTCGTAATACTTGGCGGTGCAGGCCAGCGCGAAGGCGTCATGGCGGCCGACGGTATCCTGCACGGTCTCGAGCAGCGGCTGCATGCGCGCGTCGAAGTACTTGGCGTGCAGGCCCGGGCGCGGATAGGCCGCGCCAGCCAGGGTGCGCGTCACGGTGGGGTCGAGGCCCCACTCCTCGCCGGCCTCGAGCGCCGCGGCATCGAAGGCCAGCAGATCGGAGCACTGCCGCCCATCCACGTCGATCACCTGGATGTACTGGCCGGCCTTCACATGAAAGGCCCGGGCGGTGGCGGCCGCGACGCGGATCACCGCCAAGGGTTCGGGAAAGACCTGGGGCGCTGGCGTCGCGGACTCGGTCTCCAGCAGGAAAGGATCACCCTCCGGCTCGCAGCCGGGCGGCTGCACGATGTCATTCACGCGCAGACCTCCCGCTCGGCCAGCTGGCGATAGCCGCCGGCACAGAAGACCAGGGGCTCGCCGTCGCGAAAGCGCAGACGCTCGACCTGGGCGACGAAGATGGTGTGGTCACCGCCGGGATACTGGGCGTAGGGCCGGCATTCGAAGGTGGCCAGGGCGCCCTCCAGCAGCGGCGCGCCCTGATCGCGGGCGCCGTAGTTCAGGTCGGTCCACTTGTCGGCACCGCCCCGGGCGAAGCGGTTGGAGAGGCTCTCCTGCTCCGCGCCGAGCACATGGATGGCAATCGGCCCGCCAGCCGCAAAGGCATCGCAGCAGGCCATGCTCTTGGCCAGGCTGAACAGCACCAGCGGCGGCTCCAGGGACACCGAGTTGAAGGAGCTCACGGTGGCCCCCACCGGCCGGCCGGCTTCGTCCCAGGTGGTGACGATCGTGACCCCGGTGGGAAAGAGGCCGAGCACCCGGCGGAACAGGCGCCCGTCAAAGGGCGCGGAATGGTGATTTGACGTGGGCATGAGGCCTCCAGAATGTCTTGCCCGGCCCCACGGCGCAATGCCGCCGTGGGGCCGGCGTGGCGTGCTTACTGTGCCTCGGCGAGGAGCTTGGTGGCGAAGGCCGCCTTCTCTTCCTTGCTCATCTTCTTCAGCTCATTGTTGAGGACGCGCTGATTGACCGCCTGGTTCCAGTAGTCGAGCACTTCGAAGCCGAGCAGCGCGGCCTTGCCGACGAACTGGCGCAGCACCTCGTTGGTGGGGCCCATCACCCAGCCGGCCTTGCCGTCGCGCAGCAGGCGCTCGATGCCCAGGGCCGGCTTGTAACCGGTGCCGCCGCAGGCGTGGAGCATCTTGTCCACCACGTGGGTGACGTTCTTGGAGGAGAAGAACTTGACCTGCCACAGCCAGTTGAGGATGCCGGTACGCGGCAGATGGGCGATCTCCTTGTGGGCCGACCAGTCGCAGTTGTTGGTCAGGTCGTCGAGGGCCTTGGCGGCCAGGTATACATAGCTGCGGCTGGCGTTGGTGTCGATCAGGCACTCACCCACGTAATCCTGGATGGTCGGGTAGTCGGCCACGCGCATGCCCACGTCGTTGTGCACCTTGCGGGTGGTGTGGTTCTTGGTGATGTCCATGGCGGCCAGGCAGATGCCGTTCCAGCAGGCGGAGGAGCACACCAGGAAGAAGGGGTCGACCACCTCGTCGTTGGACTTGGCGCCATCCCCCACCGGGCCGACCAGGGCGTCCGGGGCGATCTCGACGCCATCCACGGAGATCGGGCCGGACTGGTTGCCGCGCATGCCGAGGCCGTCCCAGTTGGCGGGGTCGGCCTTGATCTGGTCCTTGGTGACCAGGAAGCAGGACAGGTCGGAGTAATCGCCGCCGAAGTCCGGCGAGGTGGTCTGGATGATGTACCAGTCGGCAAAGCCGCCGGAGGTGGTCCACGAGGCCTTCTTGAAGACCTTCCAGCCGGTCTCGGTGCGCTCGGCGCGGGACGACATGGGGTACCAGAAGTGGGAGCCGGTCTCCGGGTCGGAGTAGGACAGGGTGCCGATCAGCACATCCTTGTCCACCCGGCGCAGGATGTCCTTGAGGCGTTCGTTGTCATGGTGGCGCAGCAGGGCGGCGGCACAGGCGCCCAGGTGCATGGTGTAGCACATGGCGGTGGAGGGGCAGCCGTAGCGGGCGATGGTCTCCACCACCATGGCGGCGCACAGGTGGCTCTCACCGCGGCCACCCAGCTCCTTCGGCACGGTCAGGCTCAGCAGGCCCATGGCGGCCAGGGCCTCGAAGTTCTTGCGCGGGTACACATAGCCCTTGTCGCTCTCGATGGCGTTGGGGCGCAGGGTGGTCTCGCACAGGGCGATCAGGTCGGCCTGCAGGGCCTTCTGCTCGGCGCTGAGCATCCATTGGGGGCTCCATTCGGCGCCGATACCGACGGGGGTCATCTGGGTGTTTGCGTTCATGTTGGTGGTCCTCTGTGGGTTTTTAATGTGTGGCGGCGAAGCCGCCTGTTGCTGTTGTGATGGATCGGTGATGCGGTCGGGGCCCTACAGCGTGGTGAGGCCGGCCTCGGTGCCGACAGGCAGTTCGCGCCCGTCGTCGTGCCGGGCCAGCCATTCGAGGGCGGCCGGGAGGTAGCGGGTGAGGCCCTTGTACTCGACCAATTCGGGGGGCAGCGTGGACAGCACCCGGTGCAGGCGGGCGCCCCACTTGGGGACCCGCGCCAGGTCTTCGAGGGAGGCCAGGTAGCAGCGGATCGGGAAGAGGATCGCGTTGCTGCGCGGCAGCCGCCACAGGGTCTGCAGCTCGACCCGCAGATGCACCTTGCGGCCGGCGTTGTCGGGGGTCACGCTGGCCCGGTCCGGCCCCCACTCGGGGAAGTTCTCGGGCGAGGTGTCGAGCCGCGGATTGATCGTCATGGTCCAGTTGAGGCGGCGCACCGGCTGGCCCAGGCGCAGCATCAGCAGGTATTTCAGGGCCCGCTCGAAGACGCCGGTCTGGTGGGCCAGCGGCACCGGGCCGTGCCACTCCATGAAGCTCATGCCGACGTCGAACTCCAGCGACCAGTCGGCCTGGGAGGTGACCATGCCGGCGTCCATGTACAGGTTGTTGTCACGCTGGTCGCAGATCGCAAAATCGCCCTGGGCCTGGCGGGTGATGTACTCGAAGGGCTCGCAGGGCAGGGTCGCCGGGTCACCGAAGATGAAACGCTGCTCGATGCCCAGGGGGCGGTTGGTCCAGGTCCACCGGCTGCCGAAGTCGTCCCCCTCCTTGACCAGGGAGAACAGCGCCGGGTAATCCTCCGACAGGCTCTCCATCAGCAGCTCAAGGGTGTCCCATTGGGCCAGCATCATGTGCGGCAGCACCTGGCAGCGGCCCGGATCGCGCTCCAGGGTGATGGCCTTGTCGCGGCACTCGGCGATGTAGTGCTCATCCACGTCGAAGGGCCGCAGGAACACGTCGCTCGGGCCGCTGCGCACATGGGGCTCGATGTTGACGCTGTACATGTAGCGGTCTTCCGGGAAGGGGAAGGGAAAACGCAGCACGGCGGCATCGCTGTTGCGGTAGGTGTAGTCGCCGCGGAAGGTCTCGTCGGGCTTGAAAGCGATGGTCATGACTGACTCCTGTTTGTTGGTTGGCTGTAGGGGCGGCTTCAGCCGCCCATGGGGACCTTGATCCGCCTCTATGGGCGGCTGAAGCCGCCCCTACACATCTGATCAAAGATCCAGAACCAGCCGGCCGGCCCGGGCGCGGGACACGCAGGGCATGATCAGCCGCCCGGCAGCCCGCTCCTCGGCCGACAGGAAGTGGTCCCGGTGCTCGGCCTCGCCTTCCAGCAGCGGGGTCACGCATACGCCGCAGGCACCGCCGCGGCACAGGCAGGGCGCCTTCACGCCGGCCCGTTCAATGGCATCGAGCAGGCTCTCGTCCTCGGCCACCTCCACCTCGATGCCGGAGCGGGCCAGGAAGGCACGGAAGGCCTCGCCACCCGACAGGGCCGAGCCGAAGTGTTCGCAATGGACGTGGGTGTCGGGCCAGCCGGCGGCCGCGGCGGCGGCCAGCACCTCGTCGTTCATGGCAGCCGGGCCGCACACGTAGAGGTGGGTGCCCACCGGCTGGGCAGCCAGCAGCGCCGGGATGTCGAGGCGGTGGCCGTCGGCGTCCCAGTGCCAGGCCACATGGGGCCGATCGGCCAGCCAGGGGTCGAAGGCATGCCGCTCCGACTCCCGGCAGCACACGTGCAGGGCATGCTCGACGCCACTGAAGGCGAACTCGGCCAGGTAGGACAGGAAGGGGGTGATGCCGATGCCGCCGGCAATCATCAACTGGCGGCGCGCGGTGCGCACCGGGGCGAACAGGTTGCCGGGCCAGCCCGCCTCCAGCACGTCGCCCACCTTCAGGCTTTCGTGGATGTAGGCCGAGCCACCGCGGGACGCAGGCACCCGCCGCACGATGATCTCCCAGGCATCGCGGGCCCCTGGCCGGCTGACCAGGGAGTAGGCGTTGCGATGGGTCCGGGTGGTGCCGGCCAGCACCAGTTGCACATGGGCACCTGCCGCAGCCGGTGGCAGCTTGCCGCCCTCTGCCGCCACCAGGCGCACATGGCGCAGGCCGGGGGCGATGTCGGCCAGGGCCGCCACCTTGAGCTGGAGGGCTTCGCCGATCATGCGAACACCTCCTCGACGGCCGGGACCTCGCCCGGCGCTTCGGCATCCACCATCACGCCCATGAAGGCGCCCAGGCGGCGGGAGAAGTGGTCGCGCACCAGCAGGTGACGGCCACAGCCACCACAGGCCACGATGCTCGTGGTCACCCCTTCGGTCGTGCCGTGGCAGTGGGTGCACCACACCCGGCGGCACAGGCTGCCGGCATGGTGCAGCCGCAGCTGCTTCTCGCCGAAGCCCACCACCGCCGCGGCGGTGGCCACCGACCACAGGAAGGGCTCGGTGCCCTGTACGTAGAGGCGGTCGCCCACGCCATAGCCACGGGAGGCACAGGCCAGGGCATCCACCACATCGGCGGCGCTTTCCAGCTGCCACAACCTGCCCAGGCCGGCCATCGGGGTGGACGCTCCGGCCAGCCAGGTGTGCAGCGTGGCCTGCACCGGGGCAAAGACCTGGACCAACTCCTCCAGGCGGCCAGCGACGAGGGTCTCGCCCTCCACCACCAGCAGGTGGCGGCTGCCTGCCAGGTCGGGGACCAGGGCCTGGTAGGCCGGGCGGCTCTTGATGTCGGAGTGCATCATCACGGCGCCCCTCACAGCACGGCCAGGGAGTGGGCGATGTAGATCACCGCCGCGCCGCCCAGCAGGGTCACGTAGGGCAGGATGCCGGCACGGGTGCCCACGCCCTCCTCGCTGCCCAGGTGCATGTCCTCCTGCATCGCCGCCGGGAACTGGCCCTTGTCCTGGACGTAGTGGCGGTAGAAGAACACCGGCAGGATCATCGCCGCCGCCAGCAGGCCGGTGGCCAGGGTGCCGGCGCCCCAGATGTCGGCGCCCATGCCCATCAGGGCGAGATTGACGAAGGCCAGCGCAGTACCGATGACGATCAGCCAGGTGGGGGCCTTGAAGGGACGCGGCCAGCCCGGGCGGTCGATGCGGTGGATCCAGGCAGCGTTGAGGTTGAGGAAGTTGAAGAGGATGTAGCAGACGTTGGAGATGGCCAGCACGAAGACGTAGTCGGACATCAGCAACAGCAGCAGGTTGAAGCCCAGGTCGGTCCACATCGCCGGGATCGGCGCACCGTTGGCATTCACATGGGACAGGTACTTGGGCAACCAGCCATCCACCGAAGCCTGGTACAGGGTGCGCGAGGAACCGGCCATCGAGGTCATGATCGACAGCACCAGGGCCAGCACCAGCATGGCCATCAGCACATGCTCGACCAGCGCACCGCCGCCCAGCATGTGGGCCATGGCGTGGGCCACGCCCATGCCGCTGTAGATGTCCGGCGACAGGATGCCGTCGTAAACCGCAGGGGTCACCACATTGCCGGCGGCGTCCTTCACCTCCGGGGTGACCAGCTGGCCGAGGCCGATGGAGCCCTGGAAGGCCAGCGGCACGACGGTGAACACGAAGATGCACAGCAGGCCGGAGTACAGGATGGCCTTGAAGGTATCGGTGCGCGGATCACGGAACTCGCGGGTGTAGCACACCGCCGTCTCGAACCCGTAGGTGGACCAGGCCGCCATGAACAGCCCGCCGGCGATCAGGGTCCAGCCGGCCATGTCCCAGCTGCCGTCGATCACCGCACCACCGGCGTCCTTGGCCAGCGGAAAGAGGGGCGCCAGGTTGGCCGCCGGCATATCGCCGGAGACCAGCGGCCACAGGCCGATCAACATCAGCGGGGCCAGCGCGGCCACGCCGAGCACCATCTGCATGCGCGCCGCCTGCAGGATGCCCCGGTGCTGGATGGCGAAGGCCACCAGCAGCACCGCCGCGCCCAGCATGAAGGTGGCGTTGATGCGCAGCGACAGTCCGGCCTTGATGGCGGAGAGGTCCAGCAGGGTGATCTGCCAGGTGTTGATGGCCGCATCCGGAGCGAACAGGATGGACAGGATGTAGCCCGCCGCCAACCCGGAGCCGATCGCCAGCACCGGCGACCAGGCCAGCCAGTTGCACCACACCGACAAGGGCGCCAGCATCTTGCTGTAGCGCACCCAGGCCACCGCCCCATACACCGACGCGCCACCCGACTTGTGGGGGAACAGGCCGGCGATCTCCGCGTAGGAGAAGGACTGCAGGAAGCCGAAGGCGATCGAGACGATCCACACCGCCCAGGACGGCTTGCCCACCGTGGCGGCGATGGAACCGATGGAGAACAGCACCAGGGCCGGCACCCCACTGGCTACCCAGAAGGCCCCGGCCCAACCGATCTTGCGGTGGAGGGTCGCACCGCCACCACCCCCGATGCCACCTACGGCATCCACTGTCGTCGTGTTCATCTGCATTCTCCTGGAGTCGAAAAAGCTGTTGCCCGTGCCGTGCAATCTTGTGTGCTGCTTGCAGCCCACTCTCCGCCTGGTGGCAGACACGGACAATTCGACTTTGGGAGTAGGTCGGAGGGGGAATTGAGGGAGTACGCGCGCGGGCGTGAAATGCCTCCATCCCAACACAGAGACAGAGGCAAACGATGAAAAGCGCACTTTGGAATGCAGCCTGCAGGCCGGGCCTGGCCCTGGGCCTGGCCGCCAGCACCTTCGCCTGTTCCGTGATGGCCGAAGAGGCTGCCCCGGCCGCCGCGCCGGAGCTCACCTCCAACGTCGGCGTGGTGTCGGAATACGTCTTCCGCGGCATCCGCCAGACCTGGGGCAACCCGGCGCTGCAGGGCGGTTTCGACTACGCCCACGCCTCCGGCTTCTACGTCGGCACCTGGCTGTCCAACACCAGCGCCAACCTGTATGCCAACGCCAACGTGGAGATCGACCTCTACGGCGGCTACCGTGGCGCGGTGGGTGACTTCGCCTACGACGTGGGCGTCCTGCAGTTCGTCTTCCCAAAGGCCAACTACGACAAGATCACCCCTGCCGGCAGCTACGCCAGCAAGACCTACGACACCACCGAGCTCTACCTGTCCGGCACCTGGCAGTGGCTCAACATCAAGTACTCCCGCGCCATCACCGACGTGGGCTACTTCGGCTTCACCAGCAACAACGCCGGCTTCGGCGCCTTCCCCAACAAGCCGAATGCCGGTGTGACGGGCAAGGACACCAACGGCTCCTGGTACATCGAGGCCAACATCGCCTACGAATTCCTGCCCACCTGGACGGCCACCCTGCACGCCGGCCGCCAGACCATCGCCCACTCCAAGGGCCTGGACTACAGCGACTACAAGGTGGGCATCACCAAGGCCATGCCGGGCAGCTGGACCCTCGGCCTGGCCTACACCGCCACCGCCGGCGCCGACTACTGGAAGAACTACCCCAGCCTGGCCGGCAATGGCACCACCAAGGACATGAACGCCAGCACCTGGATCGCTTCGGTGAACCGCACGTTCTGATCCGGCAGTACCGTTTTCTCCTCAGCAAGGTTGGCGCCTGCTGCGGCCCCCGGCAACGGGGGCCGTTTCACGTGGACGACGCGATGCCCCCATCCCATGGCTCGCGCTCCGCGAAATAGCGCGCCGGCGGCTTGCCCAGCGCCTTCTTGAACATCGTGATGAAGGCCGTGGTGGACGCATAGCCCAGCTGATCGGCCACCCGCTGCACCGTCTGCCCGCCGGCCAGCAGGCGCAGGGCGACGATCAGATGCAGCTGCTGGCGCCAGCGCCCGAAGCTCATGCCCGTTTCCTGACGCACCAGGCGGGCCAGTGAACGCTCGCTCATGGCCACCCGACGCCCCCACTCGGCCAGGGTCCGCCGATCCGCCGGATCGTCCGCCAGCATCTTGGCGATCCGCCCCACCCGCGGCTCCGCCGAGACCGGCAGGAAGAGCTGCTCCACGGGCATCCGCGCCAGCTCCTCGAGCAACACCACCGCCTTGCGCCCGGTGGGGCTGTCCACCGCGTAGTTCCCCGCCTGGCCAGCCATGTCGAGAATCAGCGCCTGCACCAGGGGCGAGATCGACAGGGTGCAGCAGCGTGCCGGCAACGCCGCCGCACCGGGCTGCACGAACAGGTAGCAGATCCGCGCATTGGCCGTGGCCCGCACGCAGTGGGGCAGGTCACCGGGGATCCACACCGCGCAGCGGGGCGGCACCATCCACACCGAGCCGGGCACCTCGCAGCTCACGCCCCCCTGCAGGGCCAGCACCAGCTGCCCCATGCGGTGGGCATGGACCGGCACCTCGCTGCGGTGGTCGGCCACATCCACCCGCATGCCCACTACCAAGCTGTGGATCCGGCTTTCATCAAAATTCCTAAGGGAGGCCTCGAGGGCCGAGGTGGGTGGCGTCATCTTGGCAGGATTCAGCGATTTTCTGACTTCTTATTTAAATCCACATTCCGTCGCACGGGGTAAGTTTCGGGGCTGTTCCAGCCTTCCCTCCTCACCCATGCCGCCACGCGACACCGTCACCCGCCCCCTCCTGCTGATTGCCGGCCTGTTCGCCATCGCCGCCAACCTGCGGGCCCCGATCACCGGGGTGGCCCCCCTGCTCGACACCCTGCAGGCGGTCCTCGGCCTGTCGCCCGCCCAGGCCGGCCTGCTGACCACCCTGCCCCTGCTGGCCTTCGGCATCGTGTCGCCCCTGGCGGCCACCCTGGCCCGGCGCGTCGGCCTCGAAGGCGCCCTCTCCGGCGCCCTGCTGCTGATCACCGCAGGGCTGCTCACCCGCATCGCCGGCCCGGTGGCCGGTGTGTATGCCGGCACCCTGCTGATCGGTGCCGGCATCGCCGTGGGCAACGTCCTGCTGCCCAGCCTGGTCAAGCGCAGCTTCCCAAGCCGGGTGCCCACGCTCACCGGGTTGTGCGCCCTGTCGATGGGCATCGCGGCGGCGCTGCTCTCGGCCAGTGCCGTCCCCCTCGGCACGGCCTTCGGCTGGCAGGCGGCCCTGGGGCTGCCCCTGGTCCTGTCCCTGGGTGCGCTGGGCCTGTGGCAGCAGGCACCCCGCCCGGCGGCCGGCGCGCCATCGGGCACACCCGCAGCAGGCCCGGATGCACGG
>JAFLDU010000047.1 GCA_017309145.1 Zoogloea sp.
CCGTAGTGCTCGAGTTCGACGACGACTTCATTGGCCTTCTTGACCATGAACTCGATCGCATCCTGGTCGCCCAGCCAGTCCGACCCCTTGACGGTGTCGTACATGTGCCAGTGCCAGTTGTCCTCGGTGGAGTTGCCCAGCGAGGCTGCCACGCCGCCCTGCGCCGCCACGGTGTGAGAGCGGGTCGGGAAGACCTTAGTCAGGACCGCGGTCTTGAGACCGGCTTCGGAAAGCTGCAGGGCCGCCCGCAGGCCAGCGCCACCGGCGCCGACGATTACCGCATCAAAAGTATGCTTAGCGACTTTCACTTACAGCCTCCACAGAATCTGAGCAGCCCAGCCGGCATAGCCGATGAGCAGAAGGGCGACGACCGAATGCAGGGTCAGACGAAGACCGACCGGCTTGATGTAGTCCATGAAGATGTCCCGCACGCCGATCCAGGCATGGAAGAACAAGGACATGAAGAACAGGAAGGTCGCGAACTTCATGAAGCCGCCGCTGAAGACACCGCGCCAGCTCTCGAAGGAGCCGTCCGGCATGGAGAGGGCGTAAGCAGCGAAGATGAGGGTGTACAGGGCCATCACCACAGCAGTGACGCGCTGGGCGAGCCAGTCACGGAAACCGTAGTGAGCACCGACGATGATGGGCTTTACCATAGTTTGGCCACCAGAAGAGCAGTGAGGGTGAGGCTGACAATCAGCACGAGACGGGCGCTCTTGACGGCGGATTCCTTATCGACACCGACATGAACGTCCAGCAGCAGGAAGCGGATGCCTGCACAGAAATGATGCAGGTAAGCCCACAGCAGGCCCACGAGGATCAGCTTCACGAAGATGTTGCCGACGAACTCGCGAAAGACTGCATAAGACTCGGGTGAGCCGACGCTCGCACCAAACAGGGCCAGCAGGACCGGCAGCATCAGGAAAAGACCGGAACCACTCACCCGGTGCAGGATCGAGACCTTTCCGGGCAACGGAAGCCTGATCTCGTTCAGCGCCAGATGCTTCGGGCGCTGTTTCTTCAAAGTCACCTCTGTCATAGATTTTCCCTCTAGCAATTGCGGCCAAATAGGCCGCACTTTTCCCACACAACAAAATTATAAGTATATACCCTTACCGACGACTGACAGGCCGGGCCCTCCCGCCAATTTGAAAAACTCAATTCAATTCATTGAGATAATAGTGCTCCGCAGTCGAATAAAGCCCCCGCCGCCACTCCACCGGCTTATCGCCGTAGGTATAGGTCACCCGCTCCACCGACAACAACGGCGTCCCTTCGGATACACCGAGGGTTTCACTGGTCATGCGATCGGCAGCAACGGCGCGGATGCGCTCCTCCGCGCGGATCATGCGGACTCCGAAACGGGTTTCGAACAAGCTGTACAAGGAGCCATGCCCGCTCTGCAGGACTTCCATGGTGAGCCCATGGAAGATCTCGCCCGGCAGATAGATCTCGTCGATCACCACAGGTTTCCCGGAAAACTTGAGCAGGCGACGGAGGATCGTCACCGGCGCACCAAGCTCGATGCCGAGCATGCGCGCGGCCTCATTGCCGGCCTTGGCCTTCCAGCAATCAAGGGGTACGCTCTGGGGATGCGCCAGGTCGCCATCCATGGGCACCAGGCGAAGAAACCGGAACAGCGCCCTCGGATCATTGTGGGAGGCCACATAGGTGCCCTTGCCCTGCTTGCGCACCAGGAGGTTCTCAGCCGCCATCTCGTCGATGGCCTTGCGGACGGTGCCTTGGCTGACATTGAAACGCAGCGCAAGCTCCTGTTCACTGGGAATGGCCTGTCCTGGCCGCCACTCGGCGGACTCCAGAGCATTCAACATCAGATTCTTGATCTGACGGTACAGGGGGCTGAAGGTGGGCGATTCGGGTCGCATCGGTCTATTGAATCACACTTTTTAGGAGCAGTCTATGGGATGTCTTTTGTCTTATATAAGACATATAACATGGAAATTGACAGCCCCCGGAAATACTCCTACGATTCGGCTGTTGATCGATCAGACACTGATCCCAGCAACGAATCCTATCGCGGCGGCGTGAAGGCGGCGCGAGACAGCAGCAACGAGTCGATAACACTTCTTTCTGAGAGGGAGTCTCAATAATGGCAAAAGCCCCCGTTCGTGTCGCAGTAACCGGCGCCGCCGGCCAGATCGGCTACAGCCTCCTGTTCCGCATCGCCAGTGGCGAAATGCTGGGCAAGGATCAGCCCGTCATCCTTCAACTGCTCGACCTCCCCCAGGCCCAGAAGGCCGTCAAGGGCGTCATCATGGAGCTGGAAGACTGTGCCTTCCCGCTGCTGGCCGGCGTGATCGCCACCGACGACCCGAATGTCGCCTTCAAGGACGCTCAGGTGGCCCTGCTGGTCGGCGCCCGCCCCCGCGGCCCCGGCATGGAGCGCAAGGACCTGCTGACCGAGAACGCCAAGATCTTCACCGTGCAAGGCGCGGCCATCGGCCAGTACGCCGACCCGGACGTCAAGGTGCTGGTGGTGGGCAACCCCTGCAACACCAACGCTTACATTGCCAAGGAAATCGCCGTCAAGTACGGCCGCGTCAATGCCAAGAACTTCACCGGCATGCTGCGTCTCGACCACAACCGCGCGCTGTCGCAGCTGGCCGCCAAGACCGGCCGTGATGTGTCCAGCCTGAAGAACCTGGTCGTCTGGGGCAACCACTCCCCCACGATGTACGCCGACTACCGCTTCACCACCTCCAACGGCGACAAGGTGCCGGCTCTGGTGAACGACGAAGCCTGGAACCGCGACGTGTTCCTGCCGACCGTCGGCAAGCGCGGCGCCGCCATCATCGAAGCCCGCGGCCTGTCCTCCGCGGCCTCCGCCGCCAACGCCGCCATCGACCACATCCGTGACTGGGTGCTGGGCTCCAATGGCGAGTGGGTCACCATGGGCATCCCGTCCGATGGCTCCTACGGCATCCCCGAAGGCATCATCTACGGCTTCCCGGTCACCACCGAAAACGGCGAGTACAAGATCGTCCAAGGCCTGGAGATCGACCAGTTCTCCCGCGAGCGCATGACCCACACGCTCAACGAGCTGCTGGAAGAGCGCGACGGCGTGAAGGACCTGCTGGCCTGATCGGCCACGGCATCAGCCTGATCGATACAGCGCGGGGGCGGAAACGCCCCCGCGTTTTTTTATGCCGTCCTTTTTGTTACCCTCGCACGACTCTTCATTCCAGCCCATCCGCATCATGTCCTCCCTGCCACATCCCGAGAGCGTCCTGTTCCAGGGCGAGAAGCCCTTCCCCATCCTGCCTGCGGTCGACCACTACGCGGGCAGCGAGAAGCTGATGCGCAAAGCCCTGGCCCTCCAGCACGAGCTGGGGCCGGTCTTCGACATCACCTGCGACTGCGAGGACGGCGCGCGCGCCGGCGCAGAAGCCGAGCACGCCATGATGGCCGCCAGCGTGGTGATGTCCGAGGACAACCGGTTCGGCCGTGTCGGCGCCCGGATCCATGACATCACCCACGCTCACTGGGAGCAGGACGCGGACATCCTGGTGAGCCAGGCCGGCACCCGCCTCGCCTTCCTGACCCTGCCCAAGCCACGCAGCGCGGCCGACGCTGCCCTTCAGATCGAAGCCATCCGCGAGGCTGAGAAAAGGCACGGCATCGCCAGCCCCATCCCGATCCACGTTCTGATCGAAACCCACGGCGCCCTGCGCGACGCCTGGGAGATCGCCGCCCTGGACGGCGTCGAATCCCTCGATTTCGGCCTGATGGATTTCGTGAGCGGCCACCATGGCGCCATCCCTGGGTCGGCGATGCGCAGCCCGGGGCAGTTCGAACACCCGCTGGTCGCCCGCGCCAAATGCGATATCGCGGCAGCTGCGCTGGCCAACGGTGTGGTGCCCGCGCACAACGTCACCACCGAGCTGAAGGACATCGACTACATCCGCCGCGACGCCGAGCGCGCCCGCCGCGAGTTCGGCTACCTCCGCATGTGGAGCATCCACCCCAACCAGATCGTGCCGATCATCGAGGCCATGCGCCCCGACTTCTCGGAGGTCGAGGACGCCTCGAACATCCTGATCGCCGCCCAGGATGCCCACTGGGGGCCGATCCAGCATGCCGGCAAGCTGCACGACCGGGCATCCTACCGCTACTACTGGGAATTGCTGAAGCGAGCCTCGGCCACCGGCATGACCGTACCCGAAGAAGCCCGGACGCGCTTCTTCGGATAAGCCAAAAAAAAACCGGGAGACAGCTCCCGGTTTTTATCATTCAGTCACGGCGACTCACTCAGGCAGCGCGACTTTGTTGTCGGTGCTGAACTGGTAATCCCGGAAGACGTGCTCGGCCGAGAGGATCTCGTAGTTGCCATCCTCCTTGCGGCGCGAAGTATCCTTCAGCCGATAGGTGTAATGCCCACAGGTCCACAGATCGAAATTGCGCATGTGGGTGCACATACAGGTCTTGTCCATCACCACAAGCTTCTTTTCGCCCGGGTGCAGGGCAACCTGCTTGTTGTAGGCCTCGATGTAGGAGCAATTGCCGCTGCTGTCGAGCAGATAGCCATAGGCTTCACAATTGGGGCGGATTCCGGAACCGATGGCAGGACTGCCCGTCAGCATCCGCATCGGATAGCCGGTGGGTGAAATCTGATTGACGACGATTTCCTCTTCACTGGCCTTGAAGTAATGCTGCTGCACATTCTCGGGCAGACCGCATTCATGGGTCACGGTGAAGCGGGTCGCCACCTGAACGGCGCCGGCACCATTCTCGAGGAAGGACACCGCATCACTGCCCGTAAAGATGCCGCCGGCAGCAATCAGGGGAATATCGAGCTTCTCGGCCACCAGCCAGGCGCGGATCTCGGCCACGATGCTTGCCAGGTCATACTTCGCCCAGTCCATGCCGAACCCCAGGTGCCCCCCGGCCAGCGGCCCCTCGACCACCACGTAGTCAGGCAGCCGGTTGGTGCGTGCGCTCTTGCGCAGGAAGAGTTGCAGGGCCCGCAGGGACGACACGATGATCCCCAACTTGGCGTCACGAAAGCGCGGATGGTCCTCGATCAGCGCAAAGGACCCCAGATGCAGGCCCGCCGCCAGGGTGATGCCATCTGCGCCCGCATCCAGGGCCGAAGCCAGACGCACCCGCAGGGTTTCCTTCGGCGCGTTCATCGTCAGCTTCTCCATGCAGTTGACGAAGATCATGCCTGGGCCGCGCTTGGCCTCCATGGTCTTGCCCACATGCAGGCGGGTCGCCTCGGCGAGCTGACCCAGATCGAACTGCACCACCGACTTGTCGGAGTTCGCAACGTTGTACTTGTACTGCTTGAGCTTGTCCTTCACGAACTTGGTATTGAAGCGACGATCGGCAACCGTCTTGACCATCGCATCCGAGATATGACCGATCCCGCCGAGCCGGGCAGCCTCCAGTGCCAGATCTGCGGTGGAGATATCCACCCCCATGCCGCCGATGACTATGGGCACCAGTTCCTGCTTGCCGAAATTCAGGCGAAAATCATCAACTCGTTTCATGAAACCCCTTCCAGACAGACGTGAAGAGTCGCGGCACCCCGGAGGCTACCAGTGACTGAACACAGTATTATCTCATCGCACCACCATGTATGCAGTGGGTTAGATCAAGTAAAAACGTCGTAAGTTGCCAAAACCCACAGGAATCGTTGCCATCACCGTCCGACAAGCGGCCTCGCCGGCATGTCGAAAATTTGATACTTTGCGGACCGAGGAGAAAGTCACGAACTCGGCTAAAATACCGCTTCCCATATCGCCCCCCGCCTGATGTCCGAATCCACCCCCCCCGCTCAAGAATGCGCTGTTCTGTTTGCCGACCTTGTCGGCAGCACGCAGTTGTACCAGCGCGTGGGAGACTCCACAGCCTTCGAGGTTGTGGACCGGAGCATCCGCGCCATGCGGATCGCCGTGGAAACCAAGCGCGGCCGCGTGGTCAAGCATACGGGTGACGGGTTGATGGCAGTGTTCCGCGAAGCCGACAGCGCCGCCGACGCCACGCTGGCCATTCATCTGGCGATCAAGGAACTCCCCTCACCGCCCGAACAGCGCCTCGCCGTACGCATCGGATTTCACTTCGGTGGCGTGGTGGCAAGCGGTACCGACGTCTTCGGCGACACCGTCAATTTCGCGGCGCGCCTGGCTGAGCTGGCCTCCCCGGGCAAGGCCATCACCTCGTCCGAAACCGCTCGTCGGCTCGGGCCGGAGTGGCGTTCCGTGCTGCACAGCCTGCCTCCCCGGGTGATTCGGGGCGTCACCCGCCCGGTCGAATTGTGCGAGTTGATGTGCGAAGCCGTGGGCGAACTGACCATCGTGCAGAGCGACCACTTCCTGCTCGACTCGGAACCCGAGCTGCGCCTCTACCTGGACGCCAGCTCCATCATCCTGAATTCCGCCCGCCCCAGCGTCCGGATCGGGCGAGACCCGGCCGCTGACCTGGTCATTGCCGACACGCAGTCATCCCGGCGTCACGCCGAGATCGAACTGCGCGGTGACAAGTTCGTGCTGATCGACCGCAGCAGCAACGGCACCTTCGTGCAGATCGAAGGCGAGCGGGAATTCCTGCTGTCCCGCGAAGAGGTCGTCCTCCGCGGACGCGGGCACTTCGCCCTCGGGCGAAGCTGCGCCAGCAGCCCGCAGATCATCAGCTTCGTCTGCGTCTAGGACGCACCTCCCGCAAAGGCGCAGCCCAGCGCCTCACCCGCCTGCCGAACCGCCTCATTGGCCTGGCTGAAGAACTTGCCCAGGGTGATGAAGCCATGCACCATGCCTTCGAATTCAAGCAGCTGCACCGGCACACCCGCTTCCCTCAGCACCTCGCCATAGGCCTTGCAGTCATCGGTCAGCGGGTCGCACCCGGCGGTGACGATCAGCGCCGGCGGCAGGCCGTCGAAACGCGCGGCGCGAATGGGCGATGCACGCCAGTCCTGCCAGTCGTCCTCCTCAGGCAGGTACTTCTCGAAGAACCAGGTCAGGCTCTCGGCATCCAGGAAATAGCCATTGGCATACGTCCGGCGCGACGGGCGCTGACTCAGGATGTCGGTGGACGGATAGATCAGCAACTGCAGCGCCGCGCGCGGCCCCTGGGCATTGCGCAGACTGAGTGCCGTCACCGCGCTCAGGGTGCCACCCGCGCTATCACCCGCCAGGGCGAAGCGCAAAGGATCAATACCGAGCAGGGCCGCATTGGTCAGGGACCACTGAACCGCGCGCAGCGCGTCATCGACCGCGGCAGGAAACGGATGCTCCGGCGCCAGACGGTAGTCCACCGACAGCACCGCCGCCTTCGAGTGGTTGGCCAGCTCGCGGCACAGCACGTCATGGCTGGTGATGTTACCGATGCACCAGCCACCGCCATGGAAGTAGAAGGTCAGCGGCAGGATTTCGTCGGGCCCGGCACTGAGCGGGCGGTACAGGCGGGCCATGATCACGCCTTCCGCAGCCTTGGCCTGAGGAATCGGCACGTCGGTCACCGAAGCCACCGCAGGCACATCCGGGCGCAGCGCGAACTGCAGCTTCTCGAATGAATGACGTGCCTGGGCAACGTCGAGCTCATGGAATCGGGGGGCGCCGACACGGTAGACCATGTCGAGCAGGGCTTTGGCTTGGGGATCGAGCGCCATGCAGAAAATCCGGAAAAAACGCCGCGCCGCCTGAGCCTGCGGGCAGTTTTGACCGGCGGCACCCGGCTGCGGATTTGCGGCGAACTGCCGGGCCCGCTACCATGCGCGACTTTCCGCAATGCGCGGACGCTGCGCGAGCCCGAAAACAGGATTGGTGCCGAGAGTGGGACTCGAACCCACACACCTTGCGGCGGCGGATTTTGAATCCGCTGCGTCTACCGATTCCGCCATCCCGGCACGGGAAGCCGCGCATTATCTACGAAACCCCGCACGGCATCAACTCATGGCCTGGACCCTCGACGACTTCGATTACCCGCTACCCGACGACCTGATCGCCCAGGCGCCCCTCGCCGGCCGCAGCGACAGCCGCCTGCTGCGCGTGCAACCCACGCCAGCCGATCTCCGCTTCACCGACCTGCCGAGCCTCCTGGCCCCCGGCGATCTGCTTGTTTTCAACGACACCCGGGTCATCCATGCCCGCCTGTTCGGCACCAAGGACACCGGCGGACAGGTGGAGGTGATGATCGAGCGCCCCCTCGGCGCCCATGAAGCCCTGGCCCAGATCCGCGCCAGCAAGTCCCCCAAGCCCGGCACCCGCCTGCACCTGGAAGGCGCCCTCGACGTGGAGGTGCTGGGCCGCGCCGGTGAGTTCTTCCACCTGCGCTTCCCGGCCACCGACGAGCTCATCACCCTGCTCGAACGCCATGGCCGGCTGCCCCTGCCGCCCTACATTGAGCGCGCTGCCGGCGACGCCGACGAATCCCGCTATCAGACCGTGTACGCCCGCAACCCGGGCTCGGTCGCCGCGCCCACCGCCGGTCTGCACTTCGACGAGCCGCTGCTGGCGCGCCTGGCGGAACAAGGCGTCAATACGGCCTATGTGACGCTCAACGTGGGCGCCGGAACCTTCCAGCCGGTGCGCGTGCACGACCTCTCCGAGCACCGC
Organism: Zoogloea sp.; assembly: GCA_017309145.1. Classification (GTDB taxonomy): domain Bacteria; phylum Pseudomonadota; class Gammaproteobacteria; order Burkholderiales; family Rhodocyclaceae; genus Zoogloea. Next base: position 8,574 of record JAFLDU010000047.1, read on the forward strand.
ATGCACACCGAGGCCTACTTCGTGCCGCCCGCCACCGTCGACGCCATCGCGGCGACCAAGGCGGCCGGCCACCGGGTGATCTGCGTCGGCACCACCAGCATGCGCGCCCTCGAGTCCGCCGCCCAGAGCGGCACCCTCCAGGCTGGCGAGTCGGAGAGCGACCTGTTCATCCTGCCGGGCTACCGCTTCCAGGTGGCAGACGGCCTGATCACCAACTTCCACCTTCCCAAATCCACCCTGCTGATGCTGGTCTCCGCCTTTGCCGGCATGGACACCATCCGCCGCGCCTACGCCCATGCCGTCGCCCAACGCTACCGCTTCTTCAGCTACGGCGACGCCATGTTCCTGACCCGGGATCCCCAATGAAATACGAACTTCTCGCCACCGACGGCGCCGCCCGCCGCGGCCGCCTGACCCTCAACCACGGCACGGTGGAGACGCCGGCCTTCATGCCGGTGGGCACCTACGGCACGGTCAAAGGCATTTCCCCCCAGGACCTGCGCGACATCGGTGCCCACATCTGCCTCGGCAACACCTTCCACCTGTGGCTGCGCCCAGGCCTGGAGGTGATCGAGGCCTTCGGCGGCCTGCACCAGTTCATGGCCTGGGACGGGCCGATCCTCACCGACTCCGGCGGCTTCCAGGTGTTCTCCCTGGGCGCCCTGCGCAAGATCACCGAGGAAGGCGTGCGCTTCTCCTCTCCGGTGAACGGCGACAAGCTCTTCCTCACGCCGGAGGAATCCATGCGCATCCAGAAGGTGCTCAACTCCGACGTGGTGATGATCTTCGACGAATGCACCCCCTACCCCGCCACCGTCACCGAGGCAGCCGACTCCATGCGCCTGTCGCAGCGCTGGGCGCGGCGCTCCCGTGACGAGTTCGACCGCCTGGAGAACAACAACGCCCTGTTCGGCATCGTGCAGGGCGGCATGTACGAAAACCTGCGGGACGAATCCCTCGCCGGACTGGAGGAGATCGGCTTCCACGGCTACGCCATCGGCGGCCTGTCGGTGGGCGAGCCCAAGGATGACATGCAGCGCATCCTGCACCACACCGCACCGCGCCTGCCCAAGGACAAACCGCGCTACCTGATGGGCGTTGGCACCCCCGAAGACATCGTCTTCTCGGTGCAGGCCGGCATCGACATGTTCGACTGCGTGATGCCGACCCGCAACGCCCGCAACGGCTGGCTGTTCACCCGCCACGGCGACATCAAGATCCGCAACGCCCGCCACAAGGCCGACACCCGGCCCCTCGACGAATCCTGCGACTGCTACACCTGCCGCAACTTCTCGCGGGGCTACCTGCACCACCTCAACCGTCTCAACGAGATCCTGGGGGCCCGCTTGGCCACCATCCACAACCTGCACTACTACCAGCAACTCATGCGCGAGCTGCGCGACGCCATCGCCGGCGGCACGCTATCCGACTACGTGGCGCGCTTCCACCGGGAGCGTGCAGGCCAGGGCAACGGGCTCGCCGACTAGAAAATAGTCGTCCGGGTAAGGCCTTTGTAAGGGCGGGCTGCTGTGCGGACCCGCCCTTGCCGCTATAATCGCGCCTTTTCCCCCGCGTCCGTCCATGCAGGTTTTCCGTGGAGTTCCCGAGCACAGCGCCCATGGCTGCGTGCTCACCATCGGCAACTTCGATGGTGTGCATCGCGGCCATCAGGCATTGCTGGCGAAGCTCGTCGCCCTGTCCAGGGCCACCGGCCTTCCCTCCGCCGTCCTCACCTTCGAGCCCCACCCGAGAGAGTACTTCGCCCATGAGAACCGCCCCCGCCGGCTGACCTCGCTGCGCGAGAAGATCCAGCTGCTGGCCGACCAGGGCGTCGACCGTCTCTACATCGGGCGCTTCAATTCGCGCTTTGCCGCCCTGACCGCCGAGGCATTCGTCGAGGACATCCTGATCCGCGGCCTGTGCGTGCGGCACCTGATGATCGGCGACGACTTCTGCTTCGGCAAGGGACGCAAGGGCAACTTCGCGATGCTCCAGGCGGCAGGCCGCGAGGCCGGCTTCACCGTGGAGTCGATGGAGACCCTCGCCCACGAAGGCGAACGCGTCTCGAGCTCGGCCGTACGCGCCGCCTTGGCTGAAGGCGACATGCCCCATGCCGCGCGCCTGCTCGGACGCCCCTACAGCATCCGGGGCCGGGTCATGCACGGCGACAAGATCGGGCGCACCATCGGCTTTCCCACCGCCAACATCCAGCTCAAGCACCGCAGCCCGCCGCTGATGGGCATCTACACCGTCAGCGTGGAAGGCCTGACCGACAAGCCCTGGCCCGGCGTGGCCAGCGTCGGCGTGCGCCCGACCATCAATGACGCGGGCCGCCCGACCCTCGAAGTGCATCTTTTCGACTGGGACCAGGACTGCTACGACGCCCACCTCAAGGTCAACTTCCTCGTCAAGCAACGCGACGAAGAACGCTATGACAGCCTCGAGGCCCTGACCGCCCAGATCGCCCGGGATGCCGAGCAGGCCCGGGCCTATTTCGCCCAGAATCCCCTCTGAATTCACAGCCCAGACCCACCATGTCCCAGAAGCGTACCGACCTCAACCTGCCCGACACCCCCTTCCCCATGCGGGGCGACCTCGCCAAGCGCGAACCGGGCTGGATCGCCGACTGGCAGCAGCGCAAGCTCTACCAGAAGATCCGCAAGGCCTCCGCCGGGCGCCCCAAGTTCGTGCTGCACGACGGCCCCCCCTACGCCAACGGCAGCATCCACATCGGTCACGCGCTGAACAAGATCCTCAAGGACATCATCGTCCGCTCCAAGACCCTGGCCGGCTTCGACGCCCCCTACGTGCCCGGCTGGGACTGCCACGGCCTGCCCATCGAGCACAAGATCGAGGTCACCCATGGCAAGGGCCTGCCCGCCGACAAGGTGCGCGAGCTGTGCCGCGCCTACGCCGCCGAGCAGATCGAGGAGCAGAAAAAGGACTTCATCCGCCTGGGGGTGCTGGGCGACTGGGACAAGCCCTACCGCACCATGGACTTCGGCAACGAAGCCGGCGAAGTCCGCGCCCTGGCCGAGATGGTCAAGCGCGGCTGGGTCTTCAAGGGCCTCAAGCCGGTCAACTGGTGCTTCGACTGTGGCTCCGCCCTGGCCGAAGCCGAGGTCGAGTACCAGGACAAGCAGAGCCCGGCGATCGACGTGGGCTTCGTCTGCGCAGAACCCGATAAGCTCGCTGCGGCCTTCGGCCTGCAGACCCTGCCCGCCGGCAAGGATGCCCTCGCCGTGATCTGGACCACCACCCCGTGGACCATCCCCGCCAACCAGGCCCTCAACGTCCACCCCGAGCATGAATACGCCCTGGTCGACACCCCCCGCGGCCTGCTGGTGCTGATGGCCGAGCTGGTCGAGTCCAGCCTCAAGCGCTTCGGCCTGGAAGGCACGATCATCGCCCGCACCAATGGCAGCAAGCTGGGCCACATCAGCTTCCGCCACCCCTTCTACGATCGCCTGTCGCCGGTCTTCGTGGCCGACTATGTGGGCCTTGACGCCGGTACCGGCATCGTCCACTCGGCCCCCGCCTACGGCGTGGACGACTTCAACTCCTGCAAGGCCAACGGCTTCACCAACGACGACATCCTGAGCCCGGTGCAAAGCAACGGCGTCTATGCCGAGTCCCTGCCCTTCTTCGGCGGGCTGCACATCTGGAAGGCCAATCCGGTCATCGTCGACAAGCTCCAGGAGGTCGGCGCGCTGTTCTCCTTTGATCAGATCAGCCACAGCTACATGCACTGCTGGCGCCACAAGACGCCGCTGATCTACCGGGCCACCGCCCAGTGGTTCGTCGGCATGGACCTCAAGCCCAATGGCGGCCCCAGCCTGCGCGAGCTCGCCCTTGGCGGCGTGGAGAGCACCCGCTTCTTCCCCGCCTGGGGTCAGGCCCGCCTGCATGCCATGATCGCCAACCGGCCCGACTGGTGCATCTCGCGCCAGCGCAACTGGGGTGTGCCGATCCCCTTCTTCCTGCACAAGGAAAGCGGCGAGCTGCATCCGCGCACCGTCGAGCTGATGGAGCAGGTCGCCCTGCGCATCGAGCAGGAAGGCATCGAAGCCTGGTTCAAGCTCAACCCGGCCGAGCTGCTCGGCGACGAAGCCGGCCAGTACGAGAAGATCAGCGACACCCTGGATGTCTGGTTCGACTCCGGTACCACCCACTGGCACGTGCTGCGCGGCTCGCACCCCGACGGCCACGCCACCGGCCCGCGCGCCGACCTCTACCTGGAAGGCTCCGACCAGCACCGCGGCTGGTTCCATTCGTCGCTGCTGACCGGCTGCGCCATCGACGGCCACCCGCCCTACAAGGGCCTGCTGACCCACGGCTTCGCAGTGGACGGCACCGGCCGCAAGATGAGCAAGTCCCTTGGCAACGTAGTGGTACCCCAGGAAGTCACCGGCAAGCTGGGCGCCGAGATCCTGCGCCTGTGGGTCGCCTCCACCGACTACTCGGGTGAGCTGTCCATCTCCAAGGAGATCCTCGACCGGGTGGTCGAGGTGTATCGCCGCCTGCGCAACACCCTGCGCTTCCTGCTCGCCAACACCGCCGACTTCAACCCGGCCAGCGACATGCTGCCGGCCGACCAGTGGCTGGAGATCGACCGCTACGCCCTGGCATTGACCCGCAAGCTGCAGGACCAGGCCAAGGCCGACTACGAGCGCTTCGAGTTCCACCGCATCGTCCAGGCCCTGCAGAACTTCGCCTCCGAAGACCTCGGCGCGGTGTATCTCGACATCCTGAAGGACCGCCTCTACACCACCCAGGCCCGCTCCACGGCCCGCCGGGCGGCACAGAGCGCCCTCTGGCACATCCTCCAGACAGTCGTGAAGCTGATGGCCCCCATCCTCTCCTTCACCGCCGAGGAGATCTGGCAGCTGCTCTGCAAGGACGCGGAAGACAGCGTGATGCTGCACACCTTCCACGACCTGCCCGCCCAGGACGGCGAAGACGCTCTCCTCGACAAGTGGGCCGCCCTGCGCACCATCCGCGCCGACGTACAGAAGGAGATCGAAGCCGTGCGAACCGCCGGCCAGGTCGGCTCATCCCTGCAGGCCGAGGTCGAGCTCCGCGCGACCGGCAGCAAGTTCGACCTGCTCGCCAGCCTCGGTGACGACCTGCGCTTCGTGCTGATCTGCTCTAAGACCACCCTCACCAAGGTCGCCGACGAAGCCGCCGAGGCCATCATCGTCACCCCGTCGGCTCATGCCAAGTGCGACCGCTGCTGGCATTACCGCGAAGATGTGGGGCATGACCCGGCGCATCCGGAACTTTGTGGCCGCTGCACGTCCAACCTCCACGGCGCCGGTGAAGCCCGCAGCGCCGCTTGAGTGAACCCCATTGTCAGGAGCCCTGCCCTTGAAGCTACGCCTCGGTAACTGGATCGGACTGTCCGCCATCGTCGTGCTGGTGGACCAGTGGACCAAACATCTCGTCCGTGGCGCCCTGCGCAACGGCGAGGTGATCCGCGTCACCGACTTCTTCGATCTGGTGCTGGCCTTCAACCCCGGCGCCGCCTTCAGCTTCCTGGCCGACCAGGGCGGCTGGCAGCGCTGGTTCTTCGTGCTGCTTGCGGCCGGCATCTGCGGCTGGTTGCTGCGCCTCTTGGCCCGGCATCAGCACGAGCTGCTCCAGCCCCTGGCCTTTTCATTGATCATCGGCGGCGCCATCGGCAACGTCATCGACCGCTTCGTCTTCGGCGCGGTGGTCGACTTTCTGTACTTTCACATCGGCCGCTACGGCTGGCCGGCCTTCAACGTGGCGGACTCCGCCATCAGCGTCGGCGTAGTGCTGATGATCATCGCCCAGTTGCGCGAGCATCGTCAGTCCGCCGCCCAAGAGAAACTCTCATGACCCAGATCGTCCTGCCCGACAGCCTGCTGACCCTGCACTACCGTATTTCGCTGGACAACGGCCAGCCGCTGATCAGCACCTTCGAATCCCAGCCGGCCACCATGCAGCTCGGCAAGGGCGACATCGCCCCGACCCTGGAGCGCTGCCTCGCCGGGATCACCGTGGGCGAGCATCACACCTTCCTGCTCGAACCGGAAAATGCCTTCGGTGTGCACCGTGACGACTTGGTCGAGAAGGTCCGCCTCGAAGACTTCCCGGAAGGCACGGAGGTCGAACCCATGGTCATCATGGAGTTCACCTCGCCCGACGGCACCCGCTACCCCGGCCTGATCCGTGAAGTGCTCGACACCCACGCGGTGATCGACTTCAACCATCCCCTCGCCGGCAAGTCCATCCGCTTCGAAGTCGAAGTGATCGGCATCAACTGAGTCGCACCACGAGGTCTGCCATGGAAGTCCTGCTCGCCAATCCCCGCGGTTTCTGCGCCGGCGTAGAACGCGCCATCGAGATCGTCGAGCGTGCCCTGGCGCGCTACGGCGCGCCCATCTACGTACGTCATGAGGTCGTGCATAACCGCTTCGTGGTCGAGGGCCTGCGCGCCAAGGGCGCCATCTTCATCGAAGAGCTCTCCGACGTGCCGGCCGGCAACACCGTCATCTTCAGCGCCCACGGGGTCCCCCAGACCGTGCGCACTGAAGCCGAAGCCCGTGGCCTGCGGGTCTTCGACGCCACCTGCCCGCTGGTCACCAAGGTCCACCTCGAAGTGGCCCGCATGCGTGACCAGGGCCGTGAGTTGATCATGATCGGCCACAAGGGCCACCCCGAGGTGGAAGGCACCATGGGCCAGGTCAAGGATGGTATCTACCTGGTCGAGAGCGCCGCCGACGTGGCCGGCCTGCAGGTCCAGAACCCGGAGATGCTCGCCTACGTCACCCAGACCACCCTCTCGGTGGACGATGCCGCAGCCATCGTCAATGCCCTGCGCGCCCGCTTCCCCGCGATCGTCGGCCCCAAGAAGGATGACATCTGCTACGCCACCCAGAACCGCCAGGACGCCGTCAAGTTCATGGCCCCCAGATCCGATCTGGTACTGGTGGTCGGCTCGGTGAACAGCTCCAACTCCAACCGCCTGCGCGAAGTGGCCGAACTGCTCAATGTGCCGGCCTACCTGATCGACGATGCCGACGCCATCAACCCCGCCTGGATCGAAGGCAAGAAGCGCATCGGCGTCACGGCCGGGGCCTCCGCGCCCGAGGTGCTGGTTGACTCTGTCATCTCACGCCTCAAGGAAATGGGCGCAGCTTCCGTAAAACCCCTCGATGGCGTTCCCGAAAAGGTGACCTTTCCCTTGCCCAAGGAGCTGCAGACTCCGGCGGCCTGAGCGGAGGGGGCCTTTCCTTTCATCGGGCGCCCCTTGCTCCACACACCGAGTCCAGCCCATGCCCTTCGTCCAGCGTGATTCCACCGGCACCGTCGTTGCCCTGTTTGCCGATGCCGGCCCCGACCACCCCGAACATCTTCCGGCCGGCCACCCGGATCTTGCGTCCCTGACCGGCCCGGACGAGTTCACCCGCCTCGACGCCGACCTGATCCGCGTCATCGAGGATGTGGTGGACGTTCTCATCCATCGCGGCCTCCTCCGCCTCACCGACCTGCCTGCCGATGCCCAGCGCAAGCTGCTCACCCGCAAGGGCGCGCGGGCACGCCTGCAGCAGGGTTTGAACCTGCTGGGCCCCGACGATGTCATCTGAATGCCCCTGTCGCCGGGTGGGCTAAAGACGCCCAATCTGGGGTCGTTATTCCCTACTCAATCGCCATCGGGATGAAAGCCGGCAGCGTCACGCTGCCGGACCAGGCCCCCTCATGACAGCAAGACGCCGATGACCGAAGCCTCCACTCCCCCCTCATCCGCGCCCCGGGCGCCAGATGCGCGCCCTTCCGACAACCGCTGGCATCCTGGCGAGACCGCTACCCACGAGGACCCGCTCCTCGATGCCCTGGTGGCAATGACCCGTCTGCACGGCAATCCGTTCACCCCGGAAGCCCTCAGCACCGGCCTGCCGCTGGTGGATAACCGCCTGACACCCTCCCTGCTCCCGCGTGCGGCGGCCCGCGCCGGCCTCACGGCGAGGATCGTGCGCAAGCCTCTCGCCGCGATCGCTCCAGGCCTGCTGCCAGCCATCCTGCTACTGCACGACCGCCGGGCTTGCATCCTGCTCGAGCATCTGGCCGATGGTGGCGCACGGGTGCGCTTCCCGGAGACCGGTGAATCGTCGGACGACCTGAGCGCTGCGCAGATCGCCGAGCTGTACACCGGACTGGTGTGCTTCGTGCGCCCGCGCTTCCGCTTTCAGGCCCGGGCTCCGGAGGTCCGTGCCGTGCGGGGCAGCCACTGGTTCTGGGGCACGGTGCTCGAGAACTGGCGCCTCTACCGCGACACCCTGATGGCAGCCCTGATCATCAACCTGTTCGCGTTGGCGATCCCGATGTTCTCGATGACGGTCTACGACCGGGTGGTGCCCAACCACGCCACCGAAACGCTGTGGGTGCTGGCCATCGGCGCCATTCTGATGCTGGGGTTCGACTTCGCCCTGCGCACCCTGCGTGCCTACATCGTCGATAGCGCGGGCAAACGCATCGACGTCCAGCTCTCGGCCCGCATCATGGAGCGCGTGCTGGGCCTACGCATGGACGCCCGGCCGGCCTCGGTGGGCTCTTTCGCCGCCAACCTGAGGGCCTTCGAGGGCGTGCGCGACTTCATCGCCTCGGCCACCGTCACCACCCTCATCGACCTGCCCTTCGTGCTGCTCTTCCTGCTGGTGATGGTGTGGATCTCACCCTGGCTGCTGCTGCCGCCGCTGGTCGGCATGATCGTCGTGCTGTTCTTCACCCTGGTGGCCCAGGACAAGATGCACGAGCTCACCGAAACCACCTACCGGGCCAGCGCCCAACGCAACGCCACCCTGGTGGAAAGCCTTGTTGGCCTAGAAACCATCAAGACCCTGGGCGCCGAGAGCCTGATCCAGCGCCAATGGGAGAGAGCAACCCTGTTCATCGCCCAGATCGGCGGCCGGCTCAAGCTGCTGTCGGCCAGCACGGTCAATTTCGCCCAGCTGATGCAACAGCTGGTGAACATCGCGGTGATCATCGTCGGCGTCTATGAACTGTCCGAAGGCAATATGTCGATGGGCGGCATCATCGCCGCATCGATGCTGTCCGGCCGCGCCATGGCGCCCCTCGGTCAGGTCGCCGGGCTGATGATGCAATACCAGAATGCGCGGACCTCGCTGGCCTCGGTGGACACCCACATGAAGCTGCCGGTGGAGCGCCCCGAAGGGGCCAGCTTCGTGCATCGGCCCAGTTTCAGCGGTGACATCGAGTTCAAGGACGTCAGCTTCAGCTACCCGGGACGCGACCAGGCGGTGCTCAAGAAGGTCAGCTTCCGGCTCAAGGCGGGCGAGAAGGTCGGCATCATCGGGCGCATCGGTTCCGGCAAGACGACCATCGAGAAGCTCGTGCTGGGGCTTTACCAGCCCACCGAGGGTGCGGTCCTCATCGACGGCATCGACTCCCGCCAGATCGACCCTGCCGAGCTGCGCCGGGCCATCGGCTTCGTGCCGCAGGATGTCACCTTGTTCTACGGCACCCTCAAGCAGAACATCGCCATGGGCGCGCCCTTCGCCGACGACAGCGCCATCCTGGCGGCGGCCGAGCTGTCCGGCGTGCGGGAATTCGCCGACACCCATCCGCAAGGCTTCGAAATGCCCATCGGCGAACGGGGTGAGTCCCTGTCCGGCGGCCAGCGCCAGGCGGTGGCGATCGCCCGCGCCATGCTCAACGATCCACCCATGCTGCTCCTCGACGAACCCTCGAGCAGCATGGACCACCAGAGCGAGGAAGGCTTCAAGCAGCGCCTGCGGCGCTTCGCGGTCGGAAAAACAATCATCCTTGTCACCCACCGCACCTCCCTGCTCGACCTGGTGGATCGCCTGATCGTGCTGGACCAAGGGCAGATCGTTGCCGACGGCCCGAAGGCCCAGGTGGTGGAGGCCCTGCAGCAGGGCCGTATCGGACGGGCGGGGTAAGCACCATGACGACACTCCTGAAATCCCTGCTCGGCGTTTTCCGCCCCTTCTATGACGCCGTGTATCGGAAGGCGTCCGCCACCTTCGACCGGATCCTCGATGGCGCCGAAAAGCGCGAGATCCACGACGACGCCGACTACCTAGCCGACGCCGAGTGGGCGATGGCTGAACAGAAGCTACGCGGCAGCCGCATCGCCGTATGGACCGCCGTGCTGGCCATGCTGGTCCTGCTGGTATGGGCCGCCCTCGCGCAGCTCGACGAGGTCACCCGCGGCGAGGGCAAGGTCATCCCGTCACGCCAGGTACAGGTGATGCAGAGCCTCGACGGTGGCATCGTCTCCGAGATCCTGGTCAAGGAGGGGCAGCAGGTCAAAGCCGGTGAGCTGCTGTTGAAGGTGGACCCGACCCGCTTCGTCTCCTCCCTGCGTGAGAACCGTGCACAGTACCTGGCCCTGCTGGCCAAGGCCGCCCGCCTCTCGGCCGTGGCCAGCGGCAAGCCCTTCGTGCCGCCACCCGAACTCCTCAAGGAAGCCCCCGACCTGATCGAGCAGGAACGCAGCGCCTACGAGAACAAACGCCTGGAGCTCAACGCCTCCGTGGGCGTGGCCCAGCAGCAACTGTCCCAGCGCCGGCAGGAACTCAACGAACTGACCGCCAAGCGCGAGCAAGCCACCCAGAGCTACACCCTGACCGCCAAGGAACTCGAGGTGACCCGCCCGCTGGCCAAGACCGGCGCCGTTTCAGAAGTGGAACTGCTCCGCCTCGAGCGCGATGTGGCGCGCTACCGCGGCGAACGGGATGCCGCCAGCGCCCAGATCCCGCGCATCCAGGCCGCCATCAGCGAAGCTCAGCGCAAGATCGAGGAGGTCGAGCTCAACATGCGCAACCAAGCCCGCAGCGAGCTCTCGGACACCAACGCCAAACTCGCCGCCCTGTCGGCGGGCAGCGAAGGCCTGGCCGACCGGGTCAAGCAGGCGGAAATCCGCGCCCCCATGAACGGCACCGTGAAGCAGCTGTTCGCCAACACGGTGGGCGGGGTTGTCCAGCCGGGCAAGGAGATCATCGAGATCGTGCCGAGTGACGATGCCCTGCTCCTCGAAGCCAAGGTCCAGCCCAAGGACATCGCCTTCCTGCGGCCCGGCCAGAAGGCCCTGGTGAAATTCACCGCCTACGACTTCTCGGTCTATGGCGGACTGGAAGCCACCCTCGAGCAGATCGGCGCCGACACCATCACCGACGACAAGGGCAACGCCTTCTACATCGTGCGCGTGCGCACCACCCAGAGCACCATCGGTGAATCGCGGATGCCCATCATCCCGGGCATGGTCGCCGAGGTGGACATCCTGACCGGCAAGAAGTCCCTGCTGACCTACCTGATGAAGCCTGTCCTGCGGGCCAAGGCCAACGCCCTCACCGAACGTTGAATCCTCTCTCCATGCCCATCACTCCGGAACCCCTGCTGATACTCACCACCGACGACCATCTCGCCGAGCGCTGGCAAGGCCTGGCTGATCGCGTCCTGCACGGGCGCCAGGCCGACGCCCTGGATGCCTGGCAGCGGGACGGACATCGCCTGGTCGTCACGGACCTCGCCCTGGGCGGGCCAGAAGCCCCGCTCTGGGAGTCGGCCGCCTGGAAACGCTCGGCGCAGGGCCTGCTGATCCTTGCTGCCTCATCCACGCCTTCCGAAGATGAAGGACTCGCCGTCATGCGGGCCGGCGCCAGCGGCTACTGCCATAGCCACGGCCCTTTGGCCACCCTGCGCCAGGCGCTGGAGGTCATCGCCTCCGGCGAGCTGTGGGTGGGACGCGCCCTCCTCTCCCGCCTGCTGCGCCTGGTGGACAGCCGACTGCCACGAACCGGCCTCGCCGACTGGGCAACCGAGCTCACCGACCGGGAACGGGAAGTGGCCCACCATGCCGCCATCGGCGCAAGCAACGCGGTGATCGCCGACACGCTGGGCATCACCGAACGCACCGTGAAAGCCCACCTCAAGGCCGTCTTCGAAAAGCTCGGTCTGGAGGACCGCCTGCAACTCGCGCTGCGGGTTCACGGCATCCGTTAGCAGTCGGGCGTGGCATCCGTCACGCCCCTTGTCCACGTGGACAATAGCTGGGCTGGTCATCCGCCCGTAAAGTCGGCTCCATCTGAAAAGCCGACTTCCGGAGAACACCATGGCCACCCCCTCCTCGCCTGCCACCGCCAACACCGTTGCCAAGGGCACCGTAGTCTTCGTCCAGGGCGAAGCCTACCTGCGTGACACCAGCGGCAAGCTCACCGCCATCAAGCCGGGTGATGCCGTGGGTGAAGGCCAGGAGATCGTCACCCAGGCCGGCGCCGTCGTCGAACTGCAGCTCGCCAACGGGGCCAAGCTGAGCGTCGGCCCGGACCGGACCCTCCTGCTGAACGACGAACTGTTTGCCACGACCGCGCCCGAACGCAGCGAAAACGTCATCGCCAGCAGCCTGGGCGCAGAAGCCGACCGGGTCATCCAGGCCCTCAATGGCGGGACCGACCCCTTCGACAACCTGGAAGACCCGGCGGCCGGCCTCACTGGAGGCGGCGTGGGCGACCAGACCCACGACTTCATCCGTCTTGCGCGAGTTCTCGAAGACATCACGCCGGTCAGCTACACCTACACCAGCAGCGGCAGCGGAGTCGACTTCCTGCCGACCGGCGGCACCCTGCAAACCGTCAATACGCCGCCTGTCGCCACCAACGACGAAGCCACCGTCGCCGAAGACCAGCCTGCCACCATCGATGTGCTGGGCAACGATACCGACGCCAATGGCGACACGCTGATCGTCACCTCCGCCAGTGCCTCCAACGGCCAAGTCACCATCAATCCCGACGGCAGCCTGCGCTACGTCCCGAACCCCGACTTCAGCGGCACGGATCGCGTCACCTACACCATCTCCGACGGCAAGGGCGGCACCTCCAGCGCCACCGTGATCATCAACGTCACGCCAGTGAACGACACCCCGGTAGCCAACCCGGACGCCGCCACCACGCCGGAAGACACGCCGATCACCCTGCCGGTGCTGATCAACGACACCGATCCCGAAGGCGATCCGCTGACCATCACCAACGCCAGCGTCGAGCCGGGCAAGGGCACCGTCGCCATCAACCCGGACGGCACCCTCACCTACATCCCCGCCCCCGACTACAACGGCCAGACCACGATCACCTACACCGTCTCCGATGGCAAGGGTGGCACCAGCACGACCACGGTCACTGTCAATGTCACCCCGGTGAACGACCCACCTGTGGCACGTCCCGACCTGGCAAGCACTCCCGAGGACACCCCGGTCACCGTTTCGGTTCTGGGCAACGACAGCGACCCCGAGGGCAACCCGCTCACCGTCACCGGCGCAACGGTAGACCCCACTCGCGGCTCGGTCACGGTCAATCCAGATGGCACCCTCAGCTTCACCCCGGCGCCTAACTACAACGGCCCGGCGGTCATCACCTACACCATTTCCGACGGCCAGGGCGGCACCGCCACCAGCACCGTGACCATCAACGTCACGCCGGTGAACGACCCTGCCCAGATCAGCAGCGGCACGGGCACCACTCAGGAAGACACGGTCCTGCTGGCCTCCGGCACCCTCAGCATCACCGACCCGGACGCCGGCGAAGCGGGCTTCCAGCCCCAGGGCGCCACCACCGGCACCTACGGCACCTTCAGCATCGACGCAGGCGGGCGCTGGATCTTCACCCTCGACAACAACAACCCGCTGGTCCAGGGGCTTGCCGAAGGTGACTCCCGTACCGAGACCTTCACCGTGCGGAGCATTGACGGCACCGAGAGCAGCGTCGTCATCACCATCCTGGGACGCAACGAATCCATCGGCGCCCCCGGTGCCGGCATTGTCCGGGAAGACACCATCCTCGATACCCAAGGCACCCTGAGCTCCAGCGGCGGCGCCAGCTTCATCCAGCAGGCCGCAACACCCGGCAGCTACGGCAGCTTCAGCCTCAACCCCGACGGCACCTGGACCTACACCCTCGACAATCCGTCCTCCGTGGTGCAAAGCCTTGCGGAAGGGGAGACGCGCACCGAGACCTTCCCGGTCGCCCTCTCGGACGGCAGCAGCAGCACCGTCACCATTACCGTGGTCGGCACCAATGACCCGGCCATCGTGGATAGCGGCGCTGGCACCGTCAAGGAAGACACCCCGGCCCAGACCACCGCCTCCGGCACCCTCTCCATCACCGACCCGGATGCCGGCGAAGCCGTCTTCCAGCCCCAGACCAATGTCGCCGGCACCTACGGCAGCTTCGGCATCGACACCGCCGGCAACTGGACCTACACCCTCGACAACACCAACCCGCTGGTCCAGGCCCTCAAGGAGGGCGAGACCCGGACCGAGGTGTTCACCGTCAAGAGCGCCGACGGCACCCCGACCACCGTCACCCTCACCGTGATCGGCACCAATGACGGCCCCACCGCCGTTCCGGATAGCGCCACCACCGACGAGGACACCCCCGTCACCTTCCCGGTCCTCGGCAATGACACCGATCCGGATGGCGACACCCTCACCGTTACCGGTGCCACTGTCGATCCCGCCAAGGGCTCCGTCACCGTCAATCCGGATGGCACCCTCACCTTCAACCCGGCCCCCAACGTCAATGGCACGGTCGAGGTGAGCTACACCCTCTCCGATGGCAAGGGCGGCACCTCCACCGCCATCGCCACCATCACGGTCAATCCGACCCCCGATGCGGCTCAGCTCGGCACCGGCGCTGGCACCGTCAAGGAAGACACCCCGGCCCAGACCACCGCCTCCGGCACCCTCTCCATCACCGACCCGGATGCCGGCGAAGCCGTCTTCCAGCCCCAGACCAATGTCGCCGGCACCTACGGC
>JAFLDU010000048.1 GCA_017309145.1 Zoogloea sp.
ATCTTGATCGCCCGCAAATACATCTACCTGATCGCTCTGGCCCGGGAGAAGCACTTCGGGCGCGCGGCCGAAGCCTGCCATGTATCGGCCTCCACGCTCTCGGCGGCGATCCGCGACATCGAAACGGAGCTCGGCGTCACCATTGTCGAGCGCGGCCAGCAGTTCGCCGGGCTCACGCCGGAAGGAGAGCGGATCCTCGCCTGCGCGCGCCAGATCGCGGCCCAGGCCGAGGGCTTGCGCCAGGAGTTGGCCCAGTTGCAGGACAGCCTGAGTGGTCGCCTCCGCCTCGGCGTGATTCCCACCGGGCTCACTGCAGTCGCCACCCTCACCGCGGCTTTCGCCCGCCGACATCCGCGCGTGGACATCGAAGTAC
Source organism: Zoogloea sp. (assembly GCA_017309145.1). Lineage (GTDB taxonomy): Bacteria > Pseudomonadota > Gammaproteobacteria > Burkholderiales > Rhodocyclaceae > Zoogloea. Next base: position 374 of record JAFLDU010000048.1, read on the forward strand.
GCTCCATGAGCACCCAACAGATCCTGGCCGGGCTCGACAGCTTCGAGCTCGACGGGGGCGTCGCCTATCTGGAATCCGCCACCCCCAACCACACCACCCTGCCCCTGTGGCGGGAGAATCACGTGCTCATCACCCCCACCGACGGCCCCCTCGCGGGGCGCGACTGGGTTACCTGGCAGGAGGCGGCGCACATTCCCCTGTGCCTGCTCACCGCCAACATGCACAACCGGCAGACCATCGACAACGTCTTCTCCAGCATCGGCCAGCGCCCCCGCCCCAGCCTGGAGGCCGACTCGGTGATCAGCATCCTGGCCCATGTGGCGGCGGGCCACTGGTCCAGCATCGTCCCGCGCGCCATCCTCGAGCGGATCGGCACGCCCCCCGGGGTCAGCGCGCTCGAGCTGCGCGAGCCGCTGGTGGAATGGGCGACCGGACTGCTGGTGCTGGACCGGCCGACCCGGCCACCGATGGTCGGCGCCCTGCTGGCCGAAGCCGCCCTGCTGGGCGACACCTGAGGGTACTCTTCGGTCTCTCCGAACGGCTCTTCGGAATTTCCAGATTTCCCCCTCTACGCATGGGGTCTAAGATCCGGGTCACGCCCACGCGCCACGCTCCGTGCCGCCGATCGAGGAAAACCATGCCCAAGGCTTCCCAACCCCCACTGACCGACAGCGAATTGTCCGCTGTGCGGCTCGCCATCGAAGCACGCCGCAACCTGCCCGGCGCGCTCCTGCCCATCCTCCACGCCATCCAGGATCAGCTCGGCTGGGTACCTGCCGAGGCGGTGGCGCTGATCGCCGAGGCCCTCAACCAGAGCCGAGCCGAGATCCACGGGGTGATCAGCTTCTACCACCACTTCCGTACCGTGCCACCCGGCAGCGTAGTCGTGCAGGTCTGCCGCGCAGAGTCCTGCCAGGCCCGTGGCGGCGTCGCGCTGGAGGTGCACGCCAAGCGCAGCCTGGGCGTGGACTGGCACGAGACAACGGCAGACGGAGCGGTCACCCTCGAACCGGTGTACTGCCTGGGCAACTGTGCCTGCTCGCCCTCCATCCGCGTCGGCAACGAGATCCTCGGCCGCGTCAGCTGCGGGCGCTTCGACACCCTCATCGCCGGCCTGCGCCAGAAGGAGACGGCATGAACACCGCGACCGAATCCATCCGCATCTTTGTTCCGATCGACTCCGGCGCCCTGTCCGTAGGCGCCGTGGAGGTGGCCGAGCGGATCGCCACTGAAGCAGCGGCCCGCGGTATCGACATCCAGTTGGTACGCAACGGCTCCCGGGGGCTTTACTGGCTGGAGCCCCTGGTCGAGGTGGACACCCCCGCCGGGCGCATGGCCTACGGCCCTGTGACCCCCGAAGACGTTCCTGCCCTGTTCGATGCGGGCTTCCACAGCGGCGGCATGCACCGCCTCGGTCACGGCTTGACCGAGCACATCCCCTTCCTGGCCGGCCAGGAACGCCTCACCTTCCGGCGGGTCGGCATCACCGACCCCCTGTCCCTGAGCGACTACATCGCCCACGACGGCTTTGCCGGTCTGCGCGAGGCCGTGGGATTGGAGGGAGCCGACATCGTCAAGGCGGTGACCGACTCGGGCCTGCGCGGACGGGGTGGCGCCGCCTTCCCCACCGGCATCAAATGGAACACCGTGCTGCACGCCGCCGGCCCCACCAAGTACGTGGTGTGCAATGCCGACGAAGGTGACTCCGGCACCTTCTCCGACCGCATGCTGATGGAAGGCGACCCCTACTGCCTGATCGAAGGCATGACCATCGCCGGCCTGGCGGTGGGTGCCACCCAGGGCTACATCTACCTGCGCTCCGAATATCCCCACGCCTTCGAGACGCTTCAGGAAGCCATCCGCCGTGCCCGCGAGGCGGGCTGGCTGGGCAGCGACGTGGCCGGCTCCGGCCGCAGCTTCGAGCTGGAAGTCCGCCTCGGCGCCGGGGCCTACGTGTGCGGTGAAGAAACCGCCATGCTCGAAAGCCTGGAAGGCAAGCGCGGCGTCGTGCGCTTCAAGCCCCCCTTGCCGGCCATTGAGGGGCTGTTCGGCAAGCCGACAGTGATCAACAACGTGATGAGCCTGGCTGCCGTCCCGCTGATCCTCGCCAAGGGGCCGGCCTTCTACCGGGACTATGGCATGGGCCGCTCCCACGGCACCCTGCCCTTCCAGCTGGCCGGCAATCTCCGCCATCCGGGGCTGGTGGAAAAGGCCTTCGGCATCACCCTCCGTGAGCTCCTCCTCGATTACGGTGGCGGTACGGCCAGCGGCCGGCCGATCCGAGCCGTGCAGGTGGGCGGCCCGCTGGGCGCCTTCGTACCCGAGAGCCAGTTCGATGTCCCCCTCGACTACGAGGCCTATGCGGCGATGGGTGCCATGATCGGCCACGGAGGCCTGGTGGTCTTCGATGACAGTGCCGACATGGCCCAGCTCGCCCGCTACGCCATGGAGTTCTGCGCGGTCGAGTCCTGTGGCAAGTGCACGCCCTGCCGGATCGGCTCCACCCGCGGCGTGGAAGTGATCGACCGGATCATCGCCGGCGAGGCCCGGGAGGCCAACCTGGCCCTGCTCGACTCGCTCTGCGACACCATGCAGAGCGGCTCCCTGTGTGCCCTCGGCGGCATGGCCCCCTACCCCGTCAAGTCGGCCCTGACCCACTTCCCCGAAGACTTTGGCATCGCCGCCACGGCCCGCGCCGAATAAGGAAACGTCCATGTCCCTGCCCCGCGACCCCGACTACGGCACCCCCGCCCGCGAATCCGAACACTCGGTGAGCCTGCTCATCGACGGCCAGCCTGTCTGCGTGCCGGCCGGCACCAGCATCATGCGCGCCGCCGGTCAGAGCGGCTGCTCCATTCCCAAATTGTGCGCCACCGACAGCCTGGAGCCCTTCGGCTCCTGCCGCCTGTGTCTGGTCGAGGTGGAGGGGCGCAAGGGTTATCCCGCCTCCTGCACCACTCCCGTCGAGGCAGGCATGGTGGTGCGCACCCAGACACCCCGGCTGGCCGAGCTACGGCGCAACGTGATGGAGCTGTACATCTCCGATCACCCGCTCGACTGCCTCACCTGTCCGACCAACGGCAACTGCGAGCTGCAGGACATGGCCGGCGTGGTCGGCCTGCGCGAGGTGCGCTACGGCTTCAAGGGCGAGAACCACTTCGAATGCAGCCAGAAGGACGAGTCGAATCCCTACTTCAGCTACGACCCGGCCAAGTGCATCGTCTGCAACCGCTGTGTGCGCGCCTGCGAGGAAACCCAGGGCACCTTCGCCCTGACCATCTCGGGCCGCGGCTTCGCTTCCCGCGTCTCACCGGGCCAGGACCAGCCTTTCATGGATTCCGAGTGCGTGTCCTGCGGTGCCTGTGTGAACGCCTGCCCGACCGCCACCCTGACCGAGAAGTCGGTGATCCAGCTCGGCCAGGCCGAACGCAGCGTCACCACCACCTGCGCCTACTGCGGCGTGGGCTGCTCGTTCAAGGCCGAGGTCAAGGGCAATCAGGTGGTGCGTATGGTCCCGGCGAAGGACGGCGGCGCCAATGCCGGCCATGCCTGCGTCAAGGGCCGCTTCGCTTGGGGCTATGCCACCCATGCCGACCGCATCACCACCCCGATGATCCGCCCCAGCATTGACGCCCCCTGGCAGAAGGTCAGCTGGGAGGAGGCCCTCGCCTACGCCGCCAGCGAGTTCCGGCGCATCCAGGCCAAGTACGGCCGCAGCGCGGTGGGTGGCATCACCTCCAGCCGCTGCACCAATGAAGAAACCTACCTGGTTCAGAAGCTGATCCGCACCGCCTTCGGCAACAACAACGTGGACACCTGCGCCCGGGTCTGTCACTCGCCCACCGGCTACGGTCTAAAGCAGACCCTCGGTGAATCCGCCGGCACCCAGGACTTCGCCTCGGTGCTGAAGGCCGACGTGGTGATGGTGATCGGCGCCAACCCCACCGACGGTCACCCGGTGTTCGGCTCTCTGCTCAAGCGGCGCATCCGCGAAGGCGCCCGGCTGATCGTCATCGATCCCCGAGCCATCGATCTGGTGCGCTCCCCTCACGTGGCCGCCGCCCACCATCTCAAGCTGCTGCCTGGCACCAATGTGGCCATGGTCAACGCCCTAGCCCACGTGATCGTCACCGAAGGGCTGGTGGATGAGCCCTACGTGGCCGAACGCTGTGAAGGCCCGGCCTTCGAGGCCTGGTGCGAGTTCGTGTCCCGCCCGGACAACTCGCCGGAGGCTGCCGAGGCCATCACCGGCGTCCCGGCCGCCGACATCCGTGCCGCCGCCCGCCTGTATGCCACGGCCGGCAACGGCGCCATCTACTACGGCCTGGGTGTCACCGAGCACAGCCAGGGCTCCACCACCGTGATGGGCATCGCCAACCTCGCCATGGCCACCGGCAACGTCGGACGCCCGGGCGTCGGCGTGAATCCCCTGCGCGGCCAGAACAACGTGCAGGGCAGCTGCGACATGGGCTCCTTCCCCCACGAGCTGCCCGGCTACCGGCACGTGTCCGACGCCACCACCCGGGCCCTCTTCGAGGACGCCTGGAAGGTGCGCATCGACCCGGAACCCGGCCTGCGCATCCCCAATATGTTCGAGGCAGCGCTGGACGGCAGCTTCAAGGGCATCTACATCCAGGGCGAAGACATCGTCCAGTCCGACCCCAACACCCAGCACGTGGAAGCCGCCATGGCGCAGATGGAATGCGTGGTGGTGCAGGACCTGTTCCTCAACGAGACCGCCAAATGGGCCCACGTCTTCCTGCCCGGCTCCAGCTTCCTGGAGAAAGACGGCACCTTCACCAACGCTGAACGCCGCATCTCGCGGGTGCGCAAGGTGATGCCGCCGCTGGCCGGCAAGGCCGACTGGGAGACCACCCTGGCCCTCGCCGAGGCCCTGGGCCATCCGATGCACTACGCCCACCCGTCCGAGATCATGGACGAGATCGCCCGCCTCACGCCCAGCTTCCACGGGGTAAGTTATGACCTGCTGGAGAAGAAGGGCAGCATCCAGTGGCCGTGCAACGAGACCGCGCCGGAAGGCACGCCGACCATGCACGTGGGGGCCTTCATCCGTGGCAAGGGCCGCTTCATGCTGACCCCCTACGTGCCGACCACCGAAAAGGTGACCCGCCGCTTCCCGCTGATCCTGACCACCGGGCGCATTCTCAGCCAGTACAACGTGGGTGCCCAGACCCGACGCACCGCCAACGTGGCCTGGCATGACGAGGACCGCCTGGAGATCCACCCGGTGGACGCGGAAGACCGCGGCATCCGCGAGGGCGACTGGGTCGGCATCGCCAGCCGGGCCGGCGAGACGGTGTTGCGGGCAACGGTGACGGAGCGGGTCCAGCCCGGGGTGGTGTACACCACCTTCCACTTCCCGGAATCCGGCGCCAACGTGATCACCACCGACAACTCGGACTGGGCCACCAATTGCCCCGAGTACAAGGTCACCGCGGTGCAGGTCACCCTGTGCGCCCAGCCCTCGGAGTGGCAGCAACGCTTCGCCCGGCGTCGGGAGGAGCAGCAGGCCTTCCTGAAACCCGCCACCACACCTGCCGGCTGAGGACAGCATGAATCACGACTACATTGTCCGCATGGCCAACCAGATCGGCGACGCCCTGGGCATCAACCCGGACCGGGAGCAGGCGGTCCGTGACCTGGCCGATCACCTCACGCGCTTCTGGGAGCCCCGCATGCGCAAGGCCTTGTTCGAGGCTCTGGACGGCAGCGCCGGGCGCCAGCTGTCGCCGCTGGTGCTGGCGGCCACGGCCCGGATGAAGCGGCCGGCCTGAACGGCGGCGGCTTCATCCGGAACACTCAGACGTTGGCGATGGCCACCGCCCGGGTGTTGAGATAGGCCTCGAGCGCTTCGGGGCCGCCCTCGGTGCCATAGCCGGAATCCTTGATCCCGCCGAAGGGCAGTTCGGCCGTCGGCAGTGCCGGCTGGTTGACCCATAGCATGCCCACCTCCACCCGCTGGGACAGCAGGTGGGCATTCTTCAGGGACCGGGTGAAGGCATAACCGGCCAGGCCGTAGGCCAACCGGTTGGCTTCGGCGATGGCCTCCTCGAGGGTCTCGAAGGCGCGGATCGCGGCCACCGGCCCAAAGGGCTCGTCATTGAATACACGGGCTGTCAGCGGTACATCGCTCAGCACCGTGGGGGCGAAGAAGTTGCCGGCGTCGCCCAGCCGGCGCCCTCCCGTGAGCACGGTGGCCCCCTGCTCCACGGCATCCGCCATCATCGCGTCCATCGCCACCACCCGGCGCGGATTGGCCAGCGGCCCCATCTGGGTGCCTTCGGCCAGGCCATCCCCCACCTTCAGGGATTCGGCGTGACGCGCCAGCGCCGCAGCAAACTCCTGCTGCACGCTTGCATGCACCAGAAAGCGGGTCGGGGAGATGCACACCTGCCCGGCATTGCGGAACTTGGCGGCCCCGGCGGCGCGCACCGCCAACTCGACATCCGCGTCCTCGGCGACGATCACCGGCGCATGCCCGCCCAGCTCCATGGTGACCCGCTTCATGTGCTGGCCGGCCAGGGCGGCCAATTGCTTGCCCACCGGCGTGGAGCCGGTGAAGGTGACCTTGCGGATCACCGGATGGGCGATCAGATAAGACGAGATCTCGGCCGGGCTGCCATACACCAGGCCCACCACCCCCGCCGGCACACCGGCATCCACGAAGGCACGGATCAGCGCCGCCGGGGCGGCCGGGGTCTCCTCGGCAGCCTTGACCAGGATCGAGCAGCCGGTGGCCAGCGCGGCCGCAGCCTTGCGCACCACCTGGTTGATCGGGAAGTTCCAGGGCGTGAAGGCCGCCACCGGACCCACCGGGTCCTTGATCACCAGCTGGCGGGTGGTCAGGCTGCGGGACGGCACGATGCGGCCATACACCCGCATGCCCTCGTCGGCGAACCAGTCGATGATGTCAGCGGCGGCCAGGGTTTCGATGCGCGCCTCGGCGAGGGGCTTGCCCTGCTCCTGGGTCAGCACGGCGGCGATGCCCTCCGCTCGCTCACGCATCAGCCCGGCGGCCCGGCGCATGATCTTCTGCCGCTCCAGGGCCGGCATGTCGCGCCAGGTTTCGAAGCCCTTCTGTGCAGCCTCCAGGGCCCGGTCCAGGTCGGCGATAGAGGCGTGGGCCACGCGACCGATCTCGGCGCCGGTGGCAGGGTTGTAAACCGGAAGCGTGCGGCCGTCGGCGGCATCCTGCCATTGGCCGGCGATCAGCAACTGGGTATTCGGGTAGTTCATCATGACTCCAGGAAGTGGGCGATTACAGGGCTGATTCTAGTGAGCTCCTTGATCACGAAGCCCTGCATTTGGTTCAAAACAGTCATGCATCAGCCGCAATACCAAGACCTGCAATCCGGGCCACACTGCCTCCCATCACAGTATGAGGAGGCAGACATGGAAGACACGGACAGCACACGCACCGGCGGCCAGATCCTGGTTGCTGCGCTGGCGAAGAACGGGGTGGACACGGTGTATTGCGTGCCGGGTGAGAGCTACCTCCCGGTGCTCGACGCGCTGCGCGACCAGCCCGCCATCCGCACCATCGTGACCCGCCATGAGGGTGCGGCGTCGAACATGGCCGACGCCCACGGCAAACTCACCGGACGCCCCGGCATAGTCTTCGTCACCCGCGGGCCGGGGGCCACCCATGCCGCCAACGGAGTGCATACCGCCGCCGAGGACTCGACCCCGATGATCCTCTTCATCGGCCAGGCCGACTCCGCCTTCCTCGGCCGCGGCGCCTTCCAGGAGCTCGACTACCGCCTGATGTTCGGTGATACGGCCAAGGCCGTGCTGGAGGCCGACAGCCCCCGGCGACTGCCGGAGCTTGTATCGCGGGCCTTCAGCCTCGCCCTGTCGGGGCGCCCGGGGCCGGTGGTGGTGGCCTTGCCGGAAGACGTGCTGTTCGGTACAGCCTGTGTAGCCGATGCGCCACCGGTCCGCGTGGCCCGGGCCGCACCCACCGAGGATGATCTGGCCGAACTGCGCATCCGCCTCGCGGGGGCACAGCGGCCGCTGCTGATCGCGGGTGGCACCGGCTGGACGGCCGATGCCTGTGCCGCCCTGGCGCGCTTCGTGAGGGCCAACGGCCTGCCCGTGGCGGCCTCTTTCCGCCGGCAGGACCTGTTCGACAACCGTGACCGCCACTATGTCGGCCAGCTGGGCCTCGGCGTGTCCCCGAAGCTGGCCGAGCATGTACGCAATGCCGACCTGCTGCTGGTGCTGGGCGCGCGCCTGGGCGAGGCCACCTCGGCGGGCTACACCCTCGTCGAAAGCCCCAGCCCGCGCCAGACCCTGGTCCACATTCATGCGGACCCGGACGAGCTCGGACGGACCTACCAGGCCACCCAGCCGATCAATGCCAGCGTAGCCTGCATGGCGCGTGCCCTGGCCGCCCTGGAGCCGATCCCGACGCCCCCATGGCAGGCCTGGACCGAGACCCTGCGCGCCGATTATCAGGCCCACTCGACGCCTCCCGCAGTGACCTGCGCGACCAGCGCGATCGACGGTGTCGACTTCAGTCAGGTGATGGCCTGGCTGGATGCGCACCTGCCCGACGACGCCGTCGTCGCCAACGGCGCCGGCAACTACACCGTGTGGGTGCACCGCTTCTTCCGCTACCGCCGGCCGGCCACCGAGCTGGCCCCGACCAATGGTGCGATGGGCTACGGCCTGCCTGCCGCCATCGCCGCCAAGCTACGCCACCCGAACAGGACCGTGGTGAGTGTGGCCGGTGACGGCTGCTTCATGATGTACCCGCAGGAGCTGGCCACGGCCCTGCAGTACGGTGCCGCCGTGATCTGCATCGTGGTGAACAACGGCATGCTCGGTACCATCCGGATGCACCAGGAGCGGGAATATCCGGGACGCCCCATCGCCACAGACCTCCTCAACCCTGATTTCGTGGGCCTGGCCCAGGCCTTTGGCGCCCACGCCGAACGGGTCAGTCGCAGCGAGGACTTCCCCGCCGCCTTCGAGCGGGCCCGTGCAGCCGGCAAGGCAGCCCTGATCGAGCTGCGGGTCGATCCCCGCCAGATCACGCCCCAGGCACGTCTGGCGTAGAGGGGGGCGGCACTTCGGCAGGCGGGTGCAGCACAGCGTCCGGCCAGCCACCCGACTCGACCAGGCGAGCGACCTCGGCCTTGACCAAGCCGATGATCTTCCACAGCCCGCTGGGAATGACCCGGTTACGGCCCGGCACGATGCCAACCCGCCGACGGACCTGCGGCGCCACCAGGCGCAGGCTGCGCAGACGGCCATCCGCCAGCTCCTCGTCCACCGCCGCCAGAGGCAGCACCGTGCAGCCACAACCTTGCATGACCAGTCGCTTGGTCTGGGAGATCGAGGCGTCGCATTCGAGCACGATGTTGGGCGTGAACCCGTGGCGAGCCGCCAATGACTCGACCAGCAGCCGGATGCCATGGGGCGTGCTCGGCAGGATCAGTGGCCAGTCGCCCAGGCCCCCCACTTCCAACCCATCACCGGACAGCGTCGCATCCCTTGGCGCGATCAGATGCAAGCCCTCCTCGAGGAGCACATCGAACTGCAGCGCGCCGATCTGCTCCGGCAGATAGATCACGGCGAAATCGAGCTCACCGTGCCCGAGCTGGTCAAGGATCTGGTTGCCCAGCGCCTCGATCAGGCGCAGCCGGGTCTGCGGATAGTGAGTCCGAAGAACTCGGGCCAAGGGCCCGAACAGGATCCGCGCAATGGTGGGCTGGGCGCCGATGTGCAGGCGTGCCGGCCCGTTGCCGGTGGGGTCGCGCAGCCGATCCGTCGCCTGCGCCATGAGTTCGCCGATCGCCTCCGCATAGCCCAGCAGCTGGCGCCCCTGGTCGGTCGCCGACACACCCCGCCCGCTTCGATGCAGCAAACGCACCCCCAGCTCGCCCTCCAGCTGTGCCACCCGCCGGCTGACGGTCGAGGGGTCGATCCCCAGTTCCATGCCGGCGCGGGACAGGCTGCCAGCCCGCAGCACCCGGGCAAAGAGATCCAGATCTTCGGAATTCATGCCGGACTCACCCACACGGAGATCGCGGGCACGAGCAAGGGCATAGAATGGGCGACCAACGCCCTGCGGGCTCCCGACGCGGCCCACAGCCCGGCCCGGAGCCGCGGCGAGGCCCCCTGCGATGGAATCCGATGCATCACTCTGTCCTCATCCTGCTGACTCTGGGTGTCCTCACACTGGCCCCTTCACCGGTCCAGGCCGACAACTGCGACCGCCTGCCCAAACCCACCGTCACCCTGAAGCGTCATCAGGAAGCCTTCTCCCTCGACCTCCAGACCAGCTTCCGTACCCTCACCCTGCTTGGGCCGACCTCCACCCGACCGGGCATGCAGGTGCTCGGGCTGACCCGCGGCACGGCCATCGTCAGCTTTCAGACCCGGATCGTATCCTACGTCGACCCCGGCGGCCGCTGGGAATGCGCCAGCCCCCAGCTCACCGTGACCTACGGCTACAGCCCCATGACCGTCTACGTCGCCCGGGAATTCCCGCGGGGCAGCTGTGCGTGGAACGAGATCCACCGCCACGAGCTGCGCCACGTGCGGACTTACCAGGACCACCTCGAAAGCATCGAACCGGAGTTGCGGGAAGCCCTGCAGAAGCGCTTCGTCACCGGCGACCCGTGGCGCGGCCCGGTGGGGCAGACCCGCAACCGGATCCAGCAGGAACTCGAGGAGCGCTGGGCGCCCTACGTGAAGCGGATGATCAACAAGGTGGACCTGGCCCAGGCCCAGATCGACACCCCGGAAGAGTACGCCCGCGTGGCATCGAGCTGCGGCGGCGAGATCCGGCGCGTCACCCGCTGAGGGGCGGATGAGGCTACGGAATGCACCAGCCGGACGCTTTGGCGAAGCTCTGCGGTGGAGTGCATAATGGTGAGCCTTGAGTTACACGATTTCACGATGCGCCGCCTGATCGCCTCGTTGAGCCTGCTGCTTGCAGGTATCGCGCCCTCCTCTGCCCAGGAGGCCACCTATCGCTTTTCCCCCATCAATCAGTGGGACATCACCAAGACCGCCGCCTACTGGAACCCGATCATCCAGTACGTCTCGGACAAGAGCGGCGTGAAGCTCCAGTTGAAGATCGGCCGAACCTCGGCGGATACCACCAGCTACGTGCTGGCCCAGGAGGTGGAGTTCGTCTTCAGCAACCACCTCTTCAGCCCGGAGCGGGAAGCTCTGGGGTGGCGGGTCTTCGGTCGCCGGAACTCTCCGCCGCTGCATGGCCAGATCGCCGTGCCGGCCGATTCATCGGTCACCGCCGTCGAACAGCTGAAGGGACAGGAGGTCGCCTTTGCCGGGCCGGAAGCCTTCATCGGCTACAAGGTGCCCTACGCCTACCTGCTCTCGAAAGGCATCGAGGTGAAGGCGGTTTTCGGTGGCAACCAGAACGCAGCCATTGCCCAGATGTTTGCCGGCAAGGCCCGGGCGACAGGCAGCAACTCGATGCTGATCGAGGGCTACGCCAATCGGGAAAACAAGAAGTTCCGGATCTTGTGGACCTCGGAGCCCTACCAGGACCTGGCACTGATGGCCTCCAGCAAGGTGCCTGACAAGGATCTCAAGGCCGTCACCAGTGCCTTCCTCAGCATGCACAAGGACCCGCGCGGCAAGGAGATCCTGCATCGCGCCTCCCAGGAGGTCGGGCTCGACAACGACGCCTACTTCGTGCCCGCGAGCAACGCCGACTACGCAGCGTATCGGCGCTTCTATCAGACCGCACCGACCGGCCTGCGCTGATCAGGGCCCGCATGCTTCGGAATCTGCTCCGGCACATCCTGCCCCGGACCCTCGTTGCAAGGATCTACACCCTTTACTCGGTCACCCTGCTGTTCTTCTTCGGCGGCGGGCTAGCAGTTTTCTACACGCACCAGTTTTCCGAAGGGCTTGAATCGATCCAGCAGTCGGCGACGATGCTGATCGAGATCATCGCGCAGCCGATCAGCGACAGCGCGGTGATCGGCGATTACGACACGATCAAGCGTGTCCTCGACAAGTCCATCCTCGGCTCCCAGTTCGCCGAAGCCAACTTCATCGACCTGTCGGGTGGCAAGCTGCACAGTGAGAGCCATGTCCCCCCACCTGCAATCGCACCCGCCTGGCTGCGCACGAAGGTGGCAGAGAGTCTGTACGAGGTGAACCGGGTCATCTCGGCCGGTGGGCGGGACTATGGTGTCCTGCGTCTGAGCTTCGATGTGGACTTCATCGCCGGCGGCCTGTGGGAGCTTTTCCGCAATGCGCTGGCCCTGACGGTACTCGCACTCTCCGGTGGGCTGGTGCTGATCTGGTTTCCGCTGAAGCGCTGGCTCGGCACCCTGGAGCGTGTCCGTTACTTCGAGGCGCCACGCACGGAGGGCCTCGTCACCAGCCACCAGGAGCAGCTTGCCGACCTGCCTCTGGAGTTCCGGCCCATGTTCGACGTACTCAACCAGACTGCCGCCCGTCTGGGACGCGAGCTCGCCAAGCGAGAGGCCGCCCTGGTTTCCCTGCGTCAGCTGCTGGCCGGCCTGCAGGCCTTGCCGGAATCCCCGGCCCGGTCGACAGAAGGCGACATCGAGAGCCTCACCACGGCCATCGGCCGCCTCGTCGCCGAACGGGAAGCCGGACGTCTGGCCCTGGAACATGCCCGGGATGCCGCCGAGGCCGCCAACCGGGCCAAGAGCGATTTTCTGGCAAACATGAGCCATGAAATCCGCACGCCCATGAACGGCATCATCGGCATGACGGAGTTGGCCCTGGACACAGAGCTCACCGAGGAGCAGAGGGACTACCTGGAGGTGGTCAGCGCCTCGGCCAACGCCCTGCTGACCATCATCAACGACATTCTCGACTTCTCGAAGATCGAAGCCGGCAAACTCAAGATGGAGCACATCGTCTTCGACCTGCCCACGCTGGTGCGGGACAGCCTGCGCTCCATCGCCTTGAAGGGAGAAGAGAAGGGCCTGCAGCTTCGATGCACGATCGACCCCGAAGTACCTGAACTCATCATCGGCGACCCCGTACGGGTACGCCAGGTGCTCCTCAACCTCCTCAGCAACGCCGTCAAATTCACCCACCAGGGGGAGGTGGAATTACGCGTCATCCGTCGCCTCCGCCCAGGGACCGAGGGCGGCGAGCTGTGCATTTCGGTGCGTGACACCGGCGTGGGTATCGCACCGGAGGCCCAGGCCAATGTGTTCGAGGCCTTCTCCCAGGAAGACACCTCGATCACCCGAAAATTCGGCGGCACCGGCCTGGGTCTGTCGATTTCCAGCCGGCTGGTGCAACTGATGGGCGGCACCATCCACCTGGAGAGCGCCAAGGGCGAAGGCTCGACCTTCTCCTTCACCTTACCCTGTCAGCCCGCCAGCGTAGACAACGCGGCCATCCCACAGGCAATCCCCCTGCTGGACGAGGTCGAGCCCACCGGCAAACGGGTTTTGCTGGTGGAAGACAACCGGGTAAACCAGATCGTGGCGATGAAGCTGCTTCAGAAACGCGGCCATACCGTCCAACTAGCCGAAGACGGCCAGATCGCCATCACGATCTTGCAACAGGAGCACTTCGACCTGATCCTGATGGACATGCAGATGCCGGTGATGGATGGTCTGGAAGCGGCGCGCCGGATCCGTGCCCTCGAGGCCTCCGGTGCCCGGCCCCGCACGCCCATCATCGCCATGACGGCCAATGCCATGAAAGGCGACCGGGAACGCTGCCTGGAAGCCGGCATGGATGACTACCTCACCAAGCCGATCAGCGCCGAGGATCTGTTCGACAAGGTCGACCGGTGGACCACCCCCTCCGCCGATTGAACGGCAGGCCCCACTCTCCCTCAGGAGATCAGCCGTGCCGGCCGGCGATGCACTTCGCCAGCTGATTCCGGGGAGCCCGCTGGATCTGGCGCAGGAGCTCCGGTGACACCTCTCCCACGCCGTGCAACCGCTGCAACTCCTCCTCAAGGCGCAGCAACAGGCTGGCCGCCATCTCCGCATCCGCCAATGCGCGGTGATAGCGCCCGGCCACGGGCAGCCCGGCGTACTCGACCAGGGCCGCCAGCTTGTGGCTCGGCGCCTGGGGGAAGATGCGCCGCGACAGCAGCAGCGAGCAGATGAACTCCTTCTTGCGGGTGCGCTGGATGCGCGCCAGCTCCGCATCCCAGAACTTGCAGTCGAAAGCCGCGTTATGGGCGACCAGCGGCAGATCTCCGACGAAATCCGCGACCGCCTGCATGACCTCTGCGGCGGGTGGCGCCTGACGGATCATCGCATCGGAGATGCCGGTCAGGGATTCGATGAAGGACGGGATCCGCAGCCCTGCGTTCATCAGGCTCTGGTAGCGATCCACCACCTTGCCATCCTCCACGATCACCGCGGCGATCTCGGTCGCCCGATCGCCTTGCGCAGGCGACAGGCCGGTGGTTTCAAAGTCGATGACTGCAACGATCTCCATCCGTGCTTCCTTCCCTCTCAACGCCGGACCGGCCAGTACCAGCTCGGCACACCCTTGCGCCCACCGCCGACGCCCTGCCGGTAGCGGCTGCACAGATGGCCATCCACCACGCCGATCCACGGCGCAAGGTGTCCGTCGGCCAGGTCATAATCCACAAACAGGTCCGGCAGGCGATAGCCGAACCAGCGGTATGCCGCCAGCAGGCGTACCGTGATCTCCGCCTCCTCGAGGCCGGCCCGCTGCGGTGAGGGAGGCAGGAAGTCCAGACGGATGCGCTTGCCCTGATGGGCCGCATAGGCCCAGCTCCGCCACATGCCATCGATGGTCTCGTTCTGCGACGCCATGGGCGCCATCGAGAACACGTGCTTGAGCGGTAGGGACAGGTTCTTCATGCGATCCAGCTGCGCGGCGCGGGCCAATTGCTCCTCCGGTACGTGCGGCCGGAAGAAGCCATCGCCGCAATCCGCATGCAGCTTGAACAAGGACAGCAGAGCTTCCAGGCGGCTATCACCCGACATGCGGGCGATCTGCTCCAGGTAGGCGCTGCCGGCCGTGATCTGAAAGCCCTTGGTCTCCAGGCAGGGTTGCGGCGCCTTCATCAGCGATGTCACCACCGCGTGCTCGGCCGGGGTCAGCCCGGCCACCACACCCTCCTCCTCCTGATGCCCGAAGCGCCCTGCCCGTCCGCCGATCTGCTGCAGCAATGAGGGCGACAGGGTGTCCCGCGTCACACCGTCGTACTTCTGGATGGCGGTGAACACCACCCGCTGGATCGGCAGGTTCAGGCCCATGCCGATGGCGTCGGTGGCCACCAGGATGTCTGCCTCGCCTTCAGCGAAGCGGCGCGCCTCCCGCTCGCGCACCTCCGGCGACAGGGCGCCGTAGATGCACGCCACCGATTTGCCGAGGGCAATCAGGTCATCCCGCAGATTCAGCGCATCCCGCCGGGAGAAGACGATCAGCGCATCACCCGGCCGCGTCCGGCGCAGCGCACCGACGGCAGCGCTGGCCAGCGGCTGACCGACCACCAGCGGATGCTTGCGCGTCTTGCGTCGGATCTCCAGCGGCAGGCCGAGCCGGGCCGCCAAGGCCACGATGGCCGGCTCCGCGGACAGCGCCCCCACCAGCCACACCTCCGCCGCATTGGCTCCCACCACCGCCTGGGTCCAGGCCCAGCCCCGATCCGGATCGCTGAGCATCTGGATCTCATCGATGACCGCCACCTCCAGCTCCTCGGACGGATCGAGCATCTCGATGGTCGAGGCGGTGACCCGGCTGCCTTCGACCAGGCGACGCTCCTCACCAGTGATCAGCGAGGCGGTGACGCCGAACTCCTCATTGAGGCGGGTGAAGGCCTCCAGGGCGAGCAGCCGCAGGGGACCCAGATAAACGCCGGAGGACACCGTTGCCAGACGCTCGAAGGCGTCATGGGTCTTCCCCGAATTGGTCGGCCCCAGCACGGCGATGAGCTTGCGCCGACGCTGCCGGGCCGGAAAGGTGTCGGGATAATCGGAGAGCTTGAGGCTGCGCCCGATCTGCGCAGCCAGGTCCCGCTGGCGCCGCTTGGCGCGCAGATCGTTGAGCGACTGGGTCAGCCCCTTGCCCACGGTGCTCAGGTCCAGGTCACCCCCCGCCCAGTCGTCCCGCAGCTTGCGCAGATTGGGCTGGAGGCCCTCCGCCACGCAGGCCTCCAGGTAGGCCCCGATCTCTCTGATGGCGGCCTCGAGAGCCTGCTCGAGGCGGGAGCCCTGCTCCTGAAGCATGGCCTGCTCCAGCCCGTCCCTGATCTCGCCGGGCCGTCGGCGCCAGTGCGCCGCCTGCCCCAAGCAGCTTTCAGGAATGAAACCGAAGATCCGGTACTCCGCACCCTGCAGGCTGATCCGCCGGCCCACCGCGAGCCACACCCGGTTGGCGCTGATTGTGCGGGCAAAGCGGAGATCCATTGCCGGGGGGCTGGCGGGTGCGTCCATGTCGGTGAGTACGATGAGTTGTGTGGTTGGAACGCCCTGCCTCAGTCCGCAGGCCACCATTAGCCGGAGCGGGGAGCGCCACCGGCGTGTCGGCCAGAAAAGCAAAAAGCCCTGATTGCTCAGGGCTTTTTGCTTGAAACAGGTCTTGGCGGAGAGTGAGGGATTCGAACCCTCGATGCAAGTTTTAGCTCGCATGCTCCCTTAGCAGGGGAGTGCCTTCGACCTCTCGGCCAACTCTCCTCCGCAAGAGCTGCGCATTATAGACAAGGCGCAGCGCTACGTCAAATCAAACTGGAGCCTGATCCAGACCAAAAGCGCGATGCAGCACGCGCACGGCCAGCTCCAGGTACTTCTCGTCGATGGCGACGGAAATCTTGATCTCGGAGGTGGAGATCATCTGGATGTTGATGCCTTCCTCGGCCAGGGTACGGAACATGCGGGAGGCCACGCCCGGGTGGGAGCGCATGCCGACACCGACGATGGAAACCTTGGCCATGGTGCGGTCACCCTGGATGGCACGGGCGCCGATGTGGGCCTGCACGCCTTCGAGGATCTTGATGGCCTTGTCGTAGTCGGGACGATTGACGGTGAACGAAAAGTCGGTGGTGCCGTCGTGGCCCACGTTCTGGATGATCATGTCCACATCGACATTCGCGTCCGCCACCGGGCCGAGGATCTGGTAGGCGATACCGGGCTTGTCGGGCACGCCCAGCACGGTGATCTTGGCTTCGTCACGGTTGAAGGCAATGCCGGAGATGATCGGCTGTTCCATGTTCTTGTCTTCCTCTACGGTAATCAGGGTGCCCTCACCTTCTTCCTGGAAGCTGGAGAGAACACGAAGCTTGACTTTGTACTTGCCGGCGAACTCGACCGAGCGGATCTGCAACACCTTGGAGCCGAGGCTGGCCATTTCCAGCATCTCTTCGAAGGTGATGGTATCCAGCTTGCGCGCTTCCGGAACGACGCGGGGGTCGGTGGTGTACACACCATCCACGTCGGTGTAGATCTGGCACTCGTCAGCCTTGATGGCTGCGGCCAGCGCAACGCCCGTGGTGTCGGAGCCGCCACGACCGAGGGTGGTGATGTTGCCGGCCTCATCCACACCCTGGAAGCCCGCCACCACCACCACGGCGCCCGCATCGAGGTCGCGGCGGATGTTGTCGCCGTCGATGTCGAGGATGCGTGCCTTGGTGAAGGAGTCATCGGTCAGGATGCGCACCTGGCCACCGGTGTAGCTGCGTGCCTTGATGCCCATTTCCTCGAGGGCCATGGAGAGCAGGCCGATGGTGACCTGTTCGCCGGTGGAGATCACCACGTCGAGTTCACGGGGGCTCGGATTGGGGCTGATTTCCTTGGCCAGGGCGATCAGGCGATTGGTCTCGCCGCTCATCGCGGACAGGACGATCACCATCTGGTGCCCCTGAGCATGGAACTTCGCGACCCGCTTGGCCACGTTCTTGATCCGTTCGGGGTTGCCGACGGAAGTGCCGCCATATTTCTGAACTATGAGCGCCATCTTGACTTCTAAGAAGGGAGGATGTGGAAAACCCGTGATGTTATCGGATAACAGGGTTTCGCGCATCTGCTTGCGCTCAGGGAAGGTATCGGGATGAAGGTGTGGCGCTTTTCACGAAATCTCAATGTGGAAAACCCTAGCCAAAGCAAATATATCGTTGTATTACGAGATGACTCTGGTCTATACTTTTCGACATATAACGAAAGTTATATTAAAAAACACCTAGAGGCTTGTTAAAGCTGATAGTGCAACCCCTGAGGATGGCAGATATGAAAACTACTGAAAAAGTTGATGTGCGCGAGATCCGTCGCAAGCTGGGCATGAACCAGTCCCAGTTCTGGTCCAAGATCGGCGTGACCCAGAGCGGTGGCTCCCGCTACGAAAGCGGTCGCAACATTCCGCGCCCCGTCCAGGCCCTGCTGCGCCTTGTTCACATCGAACAAGTCGATATCAGCAAGATCAAGAAGGACGACGTGGATGTGGTCGAGTACCTGAAGGCGACCAACCCCGAACTGTTCAAGACCCTCAAGAAGGAAGCGCGCGCCAAGAAGAAGGAACGCGTGGCCCACTGAGCCGGCTTCTCCCGGCGACCAGCCTAGCGCCGGTCGCCGGGAGCCGCTCGAAAAGCGCATTGTCCGAGAGGTCGCTGGCGACAGCGAGGAGGATTTGCGCTGCGCTATAATCCAGGCCCCTCCCCCTTCTTCGGTGTTGTTCGATGCGTATCACGCGCCGCCTTGAATTCGACGCGGGTCACCGCATTCCCGACCACGCCAGCCAGTGCCGCCACCTCCATGGCCATCGCTACGGGCTGGAAATCACTTTGTCCGGTGAAGTCATCAAGGCCGACGGCGCGCCCGTAAACGGCATGATCATGGACTTCGCCGACGTCAAGGCGATTGCCAAGCAGCATGTGGTCGACGTCTGGGACCACGCCTTCCTGGCCTACCGCGGCGACACCGCCGTGGTCAGCTTTCTGCAGTCCATGCCCGGCCACAAGACAGTGATCCTCGACGTGGTCCCCACGGCCGAGAACCTGGCCGCAGAAGCCTTCCGCATTCTCGACCCCCTGTACCGGGACAGCTACGGGAACCACCTCCGCCTGGAGCGCGTACGCCTGTTCGAGACCCCCAACTGCTGGGCCGACGCCCTGCGCAGCGAACGGGACTGACCCGCCCGGCGGGCTCCTTCTGCCCTCAAGTGACCTTAAGGCGCAGGGTGCCGATCCCCTCCACCCCGGCCTCGATCAGGTCTCCCACCTTCATGGCACCCACCCCCTCGGGCGTACCGGTCATGATCAAGTCGCCCGGCTCCAGCCGGAACCACCCGGAGAGCCGGGAGATCACCTCGGCCGCGGACCAGATCATGTCGGCCAGATCCCCCTGCTGACGCCGCACACCATTCACATCGAGCCAGATACCGCCCCGCTCCGGATGGGCTACGGCACCCGCCGGCACCACCGGGCTCATCGGTGCAGAGCGATCGAAAGCCTTGCCGATCTCCCAGGGCCGGCCCTGCTCCTTCATCTGCCCCTGCAGGTCGCGCCGGGTCATGTCCAGACCCACCGCATAGCCCCACACGTGGGACAAGGCTTGCTCCACCGGAATGTTCTCGCCCCCGCGCCCCACCGCCAGCACCAGCTCCACCTCATGGTGCAAGCTGGAGGTCGCCATGGCATAGGGCCATTCGATGCATTCACCCGGCGGCACCGCCACCACCGCATCGGCCGGCTTGCAAAAGAAGAAGGGAGGCTCTCGGCTCGGGTCGGAACCCATCTCCCGCGCATGGGCTGCGTAGTTGCGGCCGACGCAGTAGATGCGCCGCACCGGAAAGAGATCGCCTCCCCCTGCCACGGGCAGGGCGGGAGCGGGCTGCTGGGGAATGACAAAGGCCATGGGGATCGGACTCCGCTGCACAAAACCGCATGATGACCAAAGATGGCCGACAGTGCACCTCGCAGCCGGACGGTCTTCCGGTGAATGCCAGCGGATCACGTGTTAACCCATTACCACCCGCAGGCATCAGGCACAGGCCACACTCTTCTCACACCCCCACCCCTAGGAGACCGGCATGGCCAAGAAGATCCTGATGATTTGCGGCGATTTCTGTGAAGACTACGAAACCATGGTACCTTTCCAGGCGCTCCTGGCCGTCGGCCATACGGTGCACGCCGTGTGCCCGGGCAAGAAGGCCGGCGACACGATCGCCACCGCCATCCACGACTTCGAGGGTGACCAGACCTACACCGAGAAGCGCGGCCACAACTTCGCGCTCAACACCACCTTCGCCGACATCCGCGCGGAGGACTACGACGCACTGGTGATCCCTGGCGGGCGCGGCCCGGAATACCTGCGCATGAACCCGGAAGTGATTGCCGCCGTGCGCCACTTCTTCGCCGAGGACAAGCCCGTCGCGGCAGTCTGCCACGGCGCCCAGCTGCTGGCTGGAGCCCGCGTGCTCGAAGGGCGCACCTGTTCGGCCTACCCGGCCTGCCGCGCCGAGGTGGAACTGGCCGGCGGGATCTACGCCGACATCCCCATCGACCAGGCGGTAACCGACCGCAACCTGGTGTCAGCCCCCGCGTGGCCCGCCCATCCGGCCTGGATCGCCCAGTTCCTGTCGGTGCTCGGCACGCGGATCAGCCTCTGAAAGGCATCCGAAATCCCGCCGATCAGTGTTCGCCCTGATCCCGACAGCGCCCCGCCGGGCCTAAAATGATCCGGCGGGGCGTTCCCGTTTGCGGAGTCACAGCCAATGTGCCAGATCTTCATCAGTGCCGACCCGGCGCTCTACGCCACCCGCAGCCGCTCCATCCGGCTCCATGGTGTCGCCACCAGCCTGCGTCTGGAAAACCTGTTCTGGCAGGTGCTCGAGGAGATCGGCGAACGTGACGGGCTCAGCGTGCCGCAGCTGGTGGGGCGCCTTTACGACGAGCTCCTGGCCAGCGGCCGCCTCGACGATGCCACGAACTTCTCGTCCTTCCTGAGGGTCTCCTGCATGCGCTACCAGCAACTCCAGCTGGCAGGCCGGATTCCGACCGACGTCCGCACGCCCATCCGCAGCCTGGATCCGGCCTGGGTTCTGGCCACCGGCCCCGCCGGCGCCCACCAGTGACCCTTGCGAGCCCCCTCGCCAACAGGACCTCCCCGATGATCGACCTCTATTACTGGACCACCCCCAACGGCCACAAGATCACCCTCTTCCTGGAAGAGAGCGGTCTGCCCTACCGCATCCTGCCGATCAACATCGGCAAGGGCGAGCAGTTCCAGCCCGACTTCCTGCGCATCGCCCCCAACAACCGCATCCCGGCCATCGTGGATACCGAGCCGACAGACGGCGGGGAGCCGATCCCCTTGTTCGAATCCGGCGCGATCCTGCTCTACCTGGCTGAAAAGACCGGCCGCTTCCTGTCTCCGGACCCGCGGGTGCGTCTCGACACCCTGCAGTGGCTGTTCTGGCAGATGGGCGGCCTGGGCCCGATGGCCGGCCAGAACCATCACTTCGGCGTGTATGCGCCGGAGACCATTCCCTACGCCATCGACCGCTACGTCAAGGAGACAGGCCGGCTCTACGCGGTGCTCGACAAGCGGCTCGCAGATCGCCCCTTCATCGCCGGCGACGACTACTCCATCGCCGACATGGCCTGCTACCCGTGGATCGTGCCCCACGAGCGGCAGCGCCAGAACCTGGCCGACTTTCCGAATCTGGCCCGCTGGTTCGAGGCCATCCGCCAGCGGCCGGCCACCGTGAGGGCCTACGCTCTGGCCGATCAGATCAACAAGCCCGCCCCCCTCGACGAGGCCGCCAAGCAGGTTCTTTTTGGCCAGGATGCAAAAACCGTAAACAAACGATGATCTTAGGTCGGCACGTGCGGGTCGCTTCCGGTAAAATCCTGCGGTCTCTGAAGCCGCTTCTTACACCGGGCCCAAGACCGCTTCACCCTCCAACCGGCCCGCGCATTCTGTTTTCATGACTGAACCCATCGAACGTTTCGACCAGCTCGACCTCCAGGCACCCATCCTCGAGGCTCTGGCCGAGATCGGTTACGAAACCCCTTCGCCCATCCAGGCGGCATGCATCCCCCACCTGCTGGCCGGGCACGACATCCTCGGCGAAGCCCAGACCGGCACCGGCAAGACCGCCGCGTTTGCCCTGCCGGCCCTCGACCGGGTGGACATCAACAAGCGCAATCCCCAGGTGCTGGTGCTGGCACCGACCCGCGAGCTGGCCATCCAGGTGGCCGAGGCCTTCCAGCGCTACGCCAGCAAGATGCCCGGCTTCCACGTGCTGCCGATCTACGGTGGTCAGAGCATGGTGGTGCAGTTGCGCCAGCTGCAGCGTGGCGCCCACGTGGTGGTCGGCACCCCCGGCCGGGTCATGGACCACATCGAGCGCAAGAGCCTCAATCTCGACGGCCTGACCACCCTGGTCCTCGACGAAGCCGATGAAATGCTGCGCATGGGCTTCATCGACGACGTGGAGTGGATCCTCGAGCATCTCCCCGCCGAGCGGCAGACCGCCCTCTTCTCGGCCACCATGCCCGATGCGATCCGGCGGGTTGCCCATCGCTACCTGCGCGACCCCAAGGAAGTCAAGATCAAGGCCGCCACCACCACGGTGTCGACCATCCGCCAGCGCTTCCTGCAGATCGCCGGTCCGCACAAGCTCGACGCCCTCACCCGCATCCTCGAGGTCGAGGACGAGTTCGATGCCGCCATCGTCTTCGTGCGCACCAAGACGGCCACCGTCGAACTCGCCGAGAAGCTCGAGGCACGGGGCTACGCCGCCGCCTGCCTCAACGGCGACATGACCCAGCAGCTCCGGGAGCGGGTCATCGAGCAGCTCAAGAACAAGACCCTCGACATCGTCGTCGCCACCGACGTGGCCGCCCGCGGCATTGACGTGCCGCGCATCAGCCACGTCATCAACTACGACATTCCCTACGACACCGAGGCCTATGTGCACCGCATCGGCCGCACGGGCCGGGCCGGCCGCACCGGCAACGCGATCCTC
>JAFLDU010000049.1:0-5182 GCA_017309145.1 Zoogloea sp.
GGCCGGCAGCCGCCGCCCCGTCCGCTGGCGGAACGGGCCCGGGCGGCCCTGCGCCTGTTCCGTCATCAACTCGTCGCATTGCTCATCCAGCTTGCGGCTATCCTTGGCGCCATGGCCTGGCGTCTGCTCCAGGCAGGAATGAACTGATGTCCCTCGATCGCCTCCTCGGTGCCCTGCTGTGCGGCTTCGCCCGCCTGCTCACCGGCGTGCGCGCCCTGTGGCTGGGCTGCGAACCCGCCCCGCGCACCCGCGTGTATTTCGCCAACCACCGCAGTCACGGAGATTTCGTGCTGATCTGGGCCTCCCTGCCGCCGGACCTGCGCCGTCGCACCCGCCCGGTGGCGGGCGCCGATTACTGGCTGACCACGCCGCTGCGCCGCTTCCTGATCAAAAGGGTCTTCAATGGCGTGTGCATCGACCGCCGCCCCGAGCGGCACGGCCCCAATCCGGTGGAGCAGATGGGGGCGGCCCTGGCCGCCGGTGAATCCCTAATCCTCTTCCCGGAGGGCACCCGCAACATGGGCGATGGCCTGCTGCCCTTCAAGAGCGGCCTGCATCACCTGGCCCGCGCCCACCCGGAGGCCGAACTGGTACCGGTGTGGATCGAGAACCTGGGCCGGGTGATGCCCAAGGGCAGCTTGATCCCCGTCCCCCTGCTGTGCACCCTGAGCTTCGGCCCGCCCCTCGCCCCGGTCGAGGGCGAGAGCCGTGACGCCTTCCTGACCCGGGCCCGCAGCGCCCTGCTCGACCTCGCCCCGCCCGCCGACTGACGCCATGAACGCCTCTTCCGACCTCATCACCGTATTTGCCGGCATCTTCGGGCTGCTGAGCGTCTTCAGCCTGATCGGCGCCGGCCTCAAGTGGCGCGTCTCGCCGGGCGCGCCCCACGCCGTGATCGACAACCTCAACGCCCGCATCAAGGCCTGGTGGGCCATGATCGCGCTGATCGGCGCAGCCATCTGGCTCGGCAAGGGCGGGGTGATCGCCCTCTTCGCCTTCATCTCCTTCCAGTGCCTGCGGGAGTTCATCTCCCTCACCCACACCCGCATCGGCGATCACCGGGCCCTGCTGTGGAGCTTCTTCGTCTTCCTGCCGGCCCAGTACGTGCTGATCGGCATCGACTGGTACGGGCTGTTCTCAATCCTGATCCCCGTCTATGCCTTCCTGCTGCTGCCCATCTCGGCCTCACTGGGAGCCGACACCACGCGCTTCCTGGAACGCGCCGCCAAGGTCCAGTGGGGCTTGATGATCTGCGTGTACTGCCTGTCCCACGTGCCGGCCCTGCTCACCCTCGACATCGAAGGCTATGCCGGTCGCAACATGCTGCTGATCGTCTTCCTGGTGCTCACCGTGCAGTCCAGCGACGTGTTCCAGTATGTGTGGGGCAAGCTCATCGGCAAGCGCAAGGTATCGCCGGCGATATCCCCGTCGAAGACCATCGAGGGCCTGGTGGGCGGCGTGCTCACCTCCACCGCAGTGGGCGCCGCCCTGTGGTGGATCACCCCGTTCACGGCGCTTGAGGCGGGCCTGATCGCCCTGGTCATCAACGTGATGGGCTTCTTCGGCGGCTTCGTGCTGTCGGCCATCAAGCGCGACCGGGGGGTCAAGGACTGGGGCTCGATGATCGAGGGGCACGGCGGCATGCTCGACCGGGTGGATTCGATCAGCTTCTCCGCGCCCATCTTCTTCCACATCGTCCGCTACTGGTGGGTCGCATGAACACAGCCTTGCCCGACTGGCTGGAACGTTTCCGGGCCCGGCTCGGCGCGGAGGTGGTCGAGACCCACATCTCCTGGCTGCTGCTGGCCGACGGCTTCGCCTGGAAGGTCAAGAAGCCGCTCAGCCTGCCCTTCCTCGACTACGGCACGCCCGCCCGACGTCACTTCAACTGCACCGAGGAGCTGCGCCTCAACCGGGTCTTCGCCCCCGACCTCTACCTGGGCCTGGAGCCGGTGGATGACAGCGGTGAATGGGCCGTCAAGATGCGCCGCTTCGACGAGGGCCAACGCCTCGACCATGTCTGCGAACGGGGCGCCCTGAGCCCCGCCCACCTGAGCGGCCTGGCCCGGGTGGTCCATGCCTTCCAGCGCCGAGCACCGGTGGCCGGCCCGGCCAGCCCCTTCGGCGAGCCCGGGGAGGTCATGGGACCGGCGATGGACAACTTCACCGCCCTGCTCAGCCTCGCCCCCGCCGCCAGCAACCGGCTGGACTGCCTGGCCGGCTGGACACGCAACGAGTTCGCCCGCCTGCGCGATACCTTCATCGCACGCAAGGCGCAGGGCCACATCCGCGAAGGTCATGGCGACCTTCATCTGGGCAACCTGGTGTTGCTGGGCGGGCAGGTCACGCCCTTCGACTGCATCGAGTTCAATGACGGTCTGCGCTGGATCGACGTGGCGTCCGAGCTGGCCTTCACCTGGATGGACCTGCTCGACCGCGGTCGCCCCGATCTGGCCGGCTGGCTGCTCAACGAATGGCTGAGTGAATCGGGAGATTACGAGGCGGTGCCGGTGCTGCGCTTCTACGCGGTGTATAAGGCCATGGTGCGGGCCAAGGTGGCGGCCCTGTCCGACGATCCGGCCGGGCTGGAGCGCTACCTGGCCCTGGCCGAGCGCCTCACCTGTCCGCCGTCGCCGCGCCTGGTGATCACCTGCGGCCTGTCCGGCTCGGGCAAGACCACCCACAGCCGCCAGCTGCTGATGGCCGATCCCCATGCGGCCACCTTGTGCCTGCGCTCCGACGTGGAGCGCAAGCGCCTCCACGGTCTGGCACCGCTGGCGCGCAGCAATGCGGCTCCAGGGGCCGGCATCTACACCGTGGAGGCCACCCGCCGCACCTTCTCCTGGCTGGCCCGCCAGACCGCCATGATCCTCGATGCAGGCTGGTCCCTGATCATCGACGCGGCCTTCCTGAAACGGGCAGAGCGCGACGACTTCCACACCCTGGCCGCCAACCATGGCGCCGGCTTCGCCATTCTGGCCTGTGCCGCGCCCTACGAGGCCCTCGTGGAACGCCTCGAAAAGCGGCGTGGCGACGCCTCCGAGGCGACCGTGGAAGTCCTCGCGAAGCAGGTGGAATGGATCGAGCCACTGAGCCCCGCAGAGCTCGAGCACGTCCTGCCCTGGCCCCCGGCTGACGGGGCGGCCTGAGCCTGCCTGCACGAAAGAGGCGGATGGGACGGCCCGATTGAGGCATCATTGCACGCCTCCAGAATCCACCGGCAGGAAGGCCCCACCATGTACCCGATCAACGATATCGACGCCCAGTTGCTGCTGGCCACCCTGATCGCCGCCAAGAGGCGGCCCGCCGAGCTGGTCGAGATCGTGGCCGCCGCCGACGTGCTGGGTTGCCCCGTGGAGTCCGGCAACCTGTGGGCGGAGTCCTTCCGGCGCTGCGCCACCCACGGCCTGGTCGCCGCCGCCGAGGGCGGTTATGTGCTGACCGCGGCCGGTCAGGGCCTGTGTGAAAAGCTTCCCAAGAAGGCCGACACCAGCGAGCGGGTCTTCCTGGTCCGGGAGCGGCTGTCGGCCTATGTGCCGGCCGAGAAGAGTCCCTCGGTGCCGATGAGTGCCGAACAATTCGAGGAGGCGATGGCCGCCCACGCAGCCACCGCCAGCCAGGGGGGCCGAAACCTGCTGATGCCCAAGCCCAAGCTCGACGAGGACGCCCAGCGCGGCCGCGGGCGGCGCCCCTTCGGCGCCAATCGGCGCCGCGGCTGACCTCCCGGCGCCTCAGCGCAGGGAGCCCACGTACCGCTCCGTGGGATGGGTGGCCTTGGGGCGGGCGGCACGCAACCTGTCGAACAGCCCCGGCCCCGCCTCCACCCGCTCCGGCGGCGCTTCGTCCAGTTCCATCGCCTCGCGCAGGCGGGCACACAGCTCAGCCAGCTCCGGATGCCCGGTGGCCAGTGCCACCTGCAGCACCTCCCGGGCGTAATCCTTGTTCACCCGCATGTATTCGACGTCGGTGATGCGGTTACCCACCCGGCGCAGTAGCAGGTGGATGCGTCCCAGCAGGCCGTAGATGACGGAATCGGATTCCATGGCAGCTCCTTCAGGTTCGGATTTCAGGAGGCGGGCGGTCAGGCGACCGCTTCGCCGTGTTCGACGAGATCCAGCCCGTCCGTTTCGGTCTGCTCGCTGACGCGCAGGCCGACCACCCGGTTCACCAGGACCAGGATGGCCAGGGTCGTCATGCCGCTGTACACCGCGGTCGCGCCGACACCGGCCAGCTGGGCCAGGATGTCGCCCTGGGCCTGCCCGACCACGGGATTCGCCAGCCAGCCGGTCAGCACGGCACCGAGCATGCCGCCGACCCCGTGGATCCCGAAGGCATCCAGCGCATCGTCGCACCCCAGCAGGCGCTTCAGGGTGGTGGCACCCAGATAGCAGCCCACCCCCGCCACCAGCCCGATCACCAAAGCCGCGGTCGGCGTCACGAAGCCGGAGGCCGGGGTGATGGCGACCAGCCCGCCCACCGCACCGGACACCAGGCCGAGGGCACTCGGGCGGCCACGCGACAGCCATTCGGCGGCCATCCAGGCCACCGCGGCGGTGGCCGCAGCCAGTTGGGTGACCAGCATCGCCATGCCGGCGCGCCCATCGGCGGCCAGGGCCGAGCCGGCATTGAAACCGAACCAGCCGATCCACAGCAGGGCCGCGCCAGCCAGGGTCAGGGCCAGGTTGTAGGGCGTCATCGGCTGACGGCCGAAACCGCTGCGCGGCCCGATGTAGAGGGCGCAGACCAGGCCGGCCACCCCCGCGTTGATGTGCACCACCGTGCCCCCCGCGAAGTCCAGCGCCCCCAGGCGGGCCAGCCAGCCTTCGGGCGCCCACACCCAGTGGGCCACCGGGGCATACACCAGCACCGACCACAGGGCCGCGAACAGCAACACGGCGGGGAAGCGCATGCGCTCGGCAAAGGCGCCCGGCACCAGGGCCGTGGTGATGATCGCGAAGCTGAGCTGGAACATGGCGAACACCGACTCGGGAATCGCATGGGCTGCATCGCCGCTCAGGGAGTCCACGCCCAGCCCGGCCAGGAACAGGCGGTCCAGCCCACCGACGAAACCCGAGCCCGGCCGCAGGGCGAGGCTGTAGCCCAGGGCGCACCAGGTGAAGGTCACCACCGCCGCGATGGCGAAGGTCTGGGTCATGGTGGCCAGCACGTTCTTCTGGCGCAC
>JAFLDU010000049.1:5198-23077 GCA_017309145.1 Zoogloea sp.
ATCCCGCCGTAGAACAAGGCCAGCCCCGGCAGGGTCATCAGCATCACCAGGGCCGTGGCCACCAGCATCCAGGCCGTATGCCCCGCATCGGGCACACCCCCGCCCTGGGCCTGCGCGCCCAGGGGAAGCATCAGCAGCAGGAAAGGCAGGAATCGGGAAAGACGTCGGGCACAGCTTGCCGGCATGAGGGTCCTCAATCACACATCGCCCTGTCAGGCGGATGTGCACATGCAGCAAATCTTGTGCCGATCCTTGTGTGGCGCCCTTCTTGGGGCCGTCGCGCCCCTCCGGAGAGGCTTTTGGAGGGCGCTGCCAGACCATTCCATACGGATAATTCGGATGCTCCATGTGCCTGCGCCCCCATTCGGGGGCGCAGGACTGTCTGGAGGCACCAGCCTGGTGCTAATCAGAGGCGGAAGCGGGACACCAGGTCGCCCAGGCGGCCGGAGGTCTGCTCGAGCCTGGCCACGGTGCTGGAACTGGCCTGGATTGCGCTGTCGGTGCTCTGGACCATGTTGGAGGTGAGCTCCACCGAGCGGGCCAGGGCGGTGGTGGCCGCCGACTGCTCGCGGGTCGCTTCGGCGATCTCCCGGACCCGGCCGGCCGCGGCATCCATGCTGTCCTCGATGGTGGTGATCTCGCGGGCCACCACGCTGGCGCTGGCGATGCCGTTCTCCACTTCCTGGCGGGTGCCGTTCATGCCGCTGACCGCTTGCTCCATCTCGCTGCGCATGAACTCGATGGTGGAGCTGATCTCGAGGGTGGCTGAGCCGGTACGCTCGGCCAGCTTGCGCACCTCGTCGGCCACCACGGCAAAGCCGCGCCCCTGCTCGCCGGCACGGGCGGCTTCGATCGCCGCATTGAGGGCCAGCAGATTGGTCTGGTCGGCCACCTCGCGGATCACCTGGACCACACCCGCCACCTGCTGGGACCGCGTCGCCACGCCGCCCAGGGCCTCGGCCAGACGCTCGATGGTGGCGCCGATGCTGCGCATCTGGCCCTCCATGGCACGCACGGACTCGCCGCTGCGACGCGACTGCTCGCGGGTGGCCAGCATGACGTCGTCGGCCTCCCGAGCGTGGTCGGCGATGTGGCCGCTGGAAACGGTGATCTCCTCGATGGTGGCGGCATTCTCGCTGGTGGTGTCGGCCACCGTGCGCGAACTCTCCGCCACCTGGGTGGTGGACGCCGCCACCGAGCGCAGGCCGCCGGCCAGCGCCACACTCTCGTCCCGGACCTCACGGAACATGCCCTGCAGGCGATCCAGGAAGGCATTGAGGGAGGCGGCGGTGCGCCCCAGTTCGTCATTGCGCTCGATGGGCACCCGGCGGGTCAGGTCGGCATCGCCGCTGGCCAGATCGGCCATGGCCGCCGACAGGCGCGCCAGCGGCCGGGTCAGGGCGGTGAGCAGGGCATAGAGCACCCCCGAGATGAGCAGCACGCTGACCACCCCGAAGAGGATGGCGGTGGTGCGCACCGACTCGGCGGAGGCCACGATGGCGGCGTCCGGCACGCTGACCACGGTGCCCCAGTGGGCATCCAGGCCTTCGATACGGATCGGCACCAGGAAATTGACCATGCCCTCCTTGTCAGCCCAGCGCAGGGGGCGACCCTCCTTCAGCGCGCTGGCCACGTCGGCGGGCAGGCTGGCCGGCTTGCCCAGCAGGGACGACTCCGGATGGGAGACCACCAGGCCGGAGCCGGCATACAGTGCGACATGACCGACGCCCAGAGGCCGGATCGCCCCCAGTTCCTTCTGCAGGGCATCGAGGGCGATGTCCACGCCGGCGATGCCGACGAAACGTCCGGCTCGCATCACCGGCTGGACCAGGGAGGTGATCAGCACCTGCTTGCCGCCCAGGGCATAGAAGTAGGGATCGACGAGTTGGGCCTTGCCGGTGCGCTTGGGCAGCAGGTAGTAGTCACCGGCCCCTTCCTTGGTGTAATCGACCAGCGGCTCCAGGGCCGGCTGACCGGAGCCCCGGTGCCAGTAGGGGATGAAACGGCCGGAGTCATCGTGGCCGTCCTTGCCTACGAAGCGCTTGTCGTCACCGTCGAAGGCGTCGGGCTCCCAGCCGGTGTACAGCCCCAGCAGCTCGGGCTGGGATTCGAGGCCGTGCCGCAGCAAGGCGTTCACACCGCTTCGGCTGTGCTCGCCGGCCTTGTCCATCCCCTCGAGAGCATAGGCCAGGCCCCGCGCAACGGTCATCGCCCGGCCGAGCCGTGCCTGGATCTGGCCGGCGGCATTGCCCGCCTCGGCCTGGGCCAGGGCCTCTCCCTGCTGGCGGGCGGCGTCGTAGCTCTTTGAAGTGACGATTCCCAGAGTCAGGGAAAATCCAAGCACGACGGTGGACACCGTCGCGGCGATCAGTCGGGTCCTCAGACCAAGGTCATTCCAAGCCATGTTTCACACCAGTAAAAAGTTGTTTCTTTTTTGATCTACGTCAAAAACCCACCCCAGCTTGAGCACTCTTTTTCAGGATAGTTATGCCGAACGATTTTTCCAGCACCGGACGGCAAGAAAAAGCCCGGCACAAGGCCGGGCTCGATGCTGCTGCGATACGGGAATGAATCAGGCGGCGCGCGCCTTGGACTCACCACTCACGAAGAAGCTGATGATGTACACCACCAGGCCGGTGAAGAACATCAGGCCGGCGCCTTCACGCAGCCAGTAGAAGATCGCCACCTGGTCCTGGGCTGCCATGAAGGGGATCGGCGTGCTGCTGTAGCGTTGCAGCCAGACCTGCAGGATGCCCGCCGCAGTCAGGAACAGGGTGATGAAGACCATCGCAACGGTCATCAGCCAGAACGCCCACATCTCCATCACCTGCGACTTCTCGCTGTTGGCAGCCCGGCCCCGCAGGATGGGCATGGCGTAGCTGATGATGCACAGCACGACCATCGCATAGGCGCCGTAGAACGCCATGTGACCGTGGGCGGCGG
Organism: Zoogloea sp.; assembly: GCA_017309145.1. Lineage (GTDB taxonomy): Bacteria > Pseudomonadota > Gammaproteobacteria > Burkholderiales > Rhodocyclaceae > Zoogloea. Next base: position 8,142 of record JAFLDU010000049.1, read on the forward strand.
TGATCTGGGTGCCGTGGGTGTAGTAGTTCACCGGGGCCAGGGTATGCAGGAAACCCCACACGCCGGCACCGAGGAAGGACATCACGCCGGTGCCCAAGGCCCACAGGGTGGCGGCCTTGTTGGGGTGCTCGCGGCGGCGGCGGTTCACCATGTTGAAGGCGAACACGGTCATGGCGAAGAAGGGGATCGGCTCCAGCGCGGAGAACACGGAACCCCACCACTGCCAGTACTCCGGCGTACCGATCCAGAAATAGTGGTGGCCGGTACCGATGATGCCGGTGATGAGGGTCAGGGTGATGATCACGTACAGCCACTTCTCGATCACTTCACGGTCGACGCCGGTCACCTTGATCAGCACGAAGGCCAGCAGGGCGCCGAGGATCAGTTCCCACACGCCTTCCACCCAGAGGTGCACCACCCACCACCAGAAGTACTTGTCCAGCACCAGGTTGTGGGGGTTGTAGAAGGAGAACAGGAAGAACACCGCCAGGCCCCACAGGCCCATCATCAGCACCAGGCTGATGGAGGTCTTGCGGCCCTTCAGCAGGGTCATGGTGAGGTTGAACAGGAACACCAGAGCCACCACCACGATGCCGATCTTGGTCAGCAGCGGCTGCTCCAGGAACTCCCGCCCCATCGTTTCCAGGATGTCATTGCCGGTGAACTTGGCCAGGGTGGCGTAGGGCACCAGCAGGTAGCCTAGGATGGTTGCCGCACCGGCCACCAGGAAGACCCAGAACATCGCGATCGCCAGCTTCGGCGAATACAGCTCCGTCTCGGTTTCCTCCGGGATCATGTAGTAGGCCGCCCCCATGAAGCCGAACAGCAGCCACACGATGAGCAAGTTGGTATGGACCATCCGCGCCACATTGAACGGAATGGCGGGGAACAGGAAATCGCCGATCACGTACTGCAGGCCCATGATGAGCCCGAACAGCACCTGTCCGACGAAGAGCCCGATGGCCGCGATGAAGTACGGTTTCGCGACCGACTGCGAGGAATATTGCATGCTTGTCACTCCCTTCCGGATCGGCGGTCAGCCTTCGATGTTGGGCGGCCAGTTGGCGGTATTGATCTCTGAGGTGTACTTCAGGAACTCCACCAGGTCGTTCAGTTGCTGCTCGGTCAGATGGAAATTGGGCATCTGCCGGCGCCCCGGGGCACCCGTCGGCTGCGACTGGATCCAGGCCTTGATGAACTCCGGGCCGCGGCGCTTGTAGACGTTGCCCAGCTCGGGCGCGAAGTAGGCGCCCTCGCCCAGCAGAGTGTGGCAACCGATGCAGTTGTTCACCTCCCAGATCTTCTTGCCAGCCACCACGGCCGGCGTGAGGTTCGCCCGGTTATCACGCTTGGGAATGGTCTGCATCGAATCGAAGGTCAGCGCGATGAACAGGAGCGCAAAAAACACGGTGCCCCCGTAGAAGATGTTTCGCGCCATGGATTTTGTGAATGTCCCGCTCATGGAACCTCCCTGGATGGCATCGCTGCACGGCGCAGCTTGGGGCGGATGTTCCGGTTCGGTGGGTATGACGTCCTTGACTCGGGTCAATCCAGCCGGATCAGCCTTGCGCCCGGAGTAGTCAAGGCCGTGACCAGGGCCGATAATCGGTGCCCGCCGACGCCCGCACCTGCCTTTGCCGCCTCCCATGCCCGCCCGAACTGAAAACGACTTTCTCGGCCTCGCCCCTTTCCTGCGCCTGAGCATCAACGGCGCCGACCTGCGCCAGATCGCCCAGGCGCTGCTCGACAAGGCCCACCAGGACCAGGACAACCCGGCCCTGTGGATGAACCTGTCCACGGCCTTCTTCGCCATCGGCGAGCGCCAGCTGGGCCTCGCCATGCAGGAGACGGCGCTGCAGCAGCAGCGCATCTATGCCCTGCCGGCGCAGCAGCAACCAGCCCGGCTGAGACTGCTGGTGCTGCTGTCGGCGGGGGACCTGGCGGAGAACACGCCGGTGGACTGCCTGCTCGAGAACAGCGAAGACATTGATCTGCTGTATGCCTACGCCACGCCGGACAGCCCCCTGCCGCCCGACCTGCCGGAGCACGACGTGCTGCTGCTGGCGCTCTCCGACACCGCCGACACCCGCCCCATCCTGGAGGCGCTGGAGCCCCGGCTGGCCGACTGGCCACGCCCGGTGATCAACACCCCGGCGGCCATCCGCAACACAGAGCGTGGCCGCGCCAGTGCCTTGCTGGGCGACGTCCCCGGCCTGCTCATGCCCCCCACCCGCCAGGTCCCGCGGGCCACCCTGGTGGCGATGGTGATGGGTACGGCCCGCATCGAGGACGTCTTCGAGGGCTGCTGTTTCCCGATCATCCTGCGGCCGGTGGGCTCCCAGGCCGGACGCGACCTGGAGCGCCTCGAATCGGTCGAAGACATCCCCGGCTACCTGTCGCGGGTCAGCGACACCGCGTTCTACCTGTCCCGCTTCATCGACTACAGCGGTGCCGACGGACGCTTCCGCAAGTTCCGCGTGGCCCTCATCGACGGCCAGCCCTTCGCCTGCCACAAGGGCGTCTCGAACCACTGGATGATCCACTACCTCAACGCCGGGATGTACGAGGACGCGGCCAAGCGCGCCGAGGAGCAGGGCTTCATGGAGCACTTCGCCGACTTCGCACGGCGCCATGGCCCGGCACTGGAAGCGGTGTACCGCCGCTCCGGACTGGACTATCTTTGCATCGACTGTGCAGAAACCCGCGACGGGCAACTACTGATCTTCGAGATGGATCATGCGATGGTGGTGCATGCCATGGACCCGGAAGACCTGTTCCCCTACAAGCAGGTGCACATGCTCAAGGTCCGGCGGGCCTTCGAAGCCAGCCTGGCTGCCCACGCCGCCCGACGCCCCCAGCCTGAGACTGCCCCCACGTCCGCATGAACACTGCCGCCAATCCCCTCAACGCCCTCAACTTCTCGGGTGGCCCGGGCGTACTGCCCACGCCTGTGCTCGAGCAGGTCCAGGAGTCCATCGGCAGCGTGCCCGGCGTGGGCCTGTCCATCCTCGGCATCAGCCACCGCTCCGACTGGTTCGCCGCCGTGGTGGCCGAACTGGAGGACAACATCCGCAACCTGCTCGGCGTGCCTGCCGACTACCACGTGCTGTTCCTGCAAGGGGGCGCCACCCAGCAGTTCACCATGCTGCCGATGACCCTGCTGGCCGGCCGCAGCCATGCGGCGGACTACCTGCATACCGGCTACTGGAGCGGCAAGGCGCTGCCCGAGGCACGGCGCGTGGGCCCCGTGCGGGTGGCCTGGAGCGGTGCTGCGGAAGGTTTCCGGCGCCTCCCCACGGACGACGAGCTGCACTTCGACGCCGATGCGCCCTACCTGCACTACGTCTCCAACGAGACGGTCGAGGGCCTGCAGTTTCACCGGGTGCTCGGGCGCGACGACGTGCCACGCATCTGCGACATGTCCTCGGACTTCCTGTCTGCGCCGGGTGACTACTCGCGTTTCGACATGATCTACGCCCACGCCCAGAAGAACATCGGCCCGGCGGGCGTCACCGTGGTGGTGCTGCGGGACGCGCTGCTCAAGGATGCACCGGACACCCTGCCCGGCTTCCTCGACTACCGGGCCCAGATCGCCGCCCATTCCATCCTCAACACACCGCCGGTCTTCGCCATCTATGTGGTGCTGCTGGTGACCCGCTGGCTGCGCGACCAGGTCGGCGGTCTGGCCGCCATGGACCGCATCAACCGGGCCAAGGCCGCCCTGCTCTACCAGGCCCTGGATGACAGCGAGGGCTTTTACCGGGGCCATGCTGCCCTGGCCGACCGCTCGCTGATGAATGCCGTCTTCCGCCTCGAAACGCCTTGCCTCGAAGCCGAGTTCCTCGCCGCCGCCCAGCAGGCTGGCTTCTCCGGGCTGGCCGGCCACCGCAGCATCGGCGGCATCCGCGCCTCGCTCTACAACGGACTGGGGCTGGCGGCGGTGGAGAGGCTGGTGGAGTTCATGGACGGCTTCCGGCGCCGGCACCGCTGAGCCCGCATCCGGGACAGGTCCGGTTTTGGACACAGAGCTTCAGGAGGAGTCATCCCATGGTGGCCCTGCACCATCTCGCAGCAACCGCGCTTATGGCGCTGACTCCGTTACCCGCCATGGCAGCGTACATCGTCGATACCGGCCCCGGCATCCGCGGAGAACCCTGGTCCTTCGAACCTGCCCAGTACTTTGCCGGCGAGTTTTCGCTGAACGCCTGGCAATCGATTCACGCCATCGAGGGCTACTACTCGAATATCGAAAATACCTCGGGCACGGTGACCATCCGCCTGCACCGGGACGGGGGAAACACGCCTGGCGAGATATTGTTCAGTCACGCCCATGCCCTGCCTGCGGCCAGCAGCCTGGACTGGTATGGCCTCTCCGGCCTGGACTGGCTCGTCGGCCCCGGTACCTACTGGGTCTCCTTCGAGCCGGACAGCGGCATCAAAGGCATCTACCCCGGCAAGGCACCCAACCCGATGGATGAGTATGCCCAGCACTCGGGCGGCGGCTGGCTGGACTGGGGTCCCGACAGATTCGACTACCTGGACCTGGGGGTGCGGATAGACGCCACCGCCATTCCGGAGCCCGCCCCCCTCACCCTTGCCCTGACAGGCCTGGTCGGCATGGCTGCGGCCCGGCGGCGCAGCCGGCACCCCTGAGGATGGGTCAGCGCAGCCCGGTCAGTCACCGCTCCGCGTACCCGTTTCAATGCCGTAGCGCCACATCCGCCGATAGAGCGTGGAACGGGACATCCCCAACTGGCGCGCCGCCTTGCTGATGTGCCAGTCAGTGCGTTCCAGGGCATCCAGAATGTCCGCCTTGCCGCCGCGCTCGCGCTGTGGCGGTGACTCGACCGGTGGGAGCGGGGGCGCCTCCCGGCAGGACTGCAGATTCTCGGGCAGATCTCCGGGCTGCAGAACGCTTCCTTCACAAACCGCCACCGCAAAGCGCAGCACGTTGCGCAACTCACGCACATTGCCGGGCCAGTGGTAGGCCAGGAGGCGCTGCTCGACCTCCCTGGACAGAAACATGCGGCGCCCCCTCGAGCGGGACTCATCGTCCAGAATATTCATCATCAGCGCCAGGATGTCGGAGCGCTCACGCAGCGGAGGCAGGCGGAAAGTCGCGGCATTGAGGCGGTACAAAAGATCCTCCCGGAACAGCCCCTGCGCAACCATGGACTCGAGATCCCGATGGGTGGCACACACCACATGCAGATCGACCCGCTCCGGTGCGCTCGCCCCCAGGGCCATCACCTCCCCCTCCGCCAGCACCCGGAGCAAACGGGTCTGCAAGCCCAATGGCATGTCACCGATCTCATCCAGGAAGAGGGTGCCGCCGCTGGCCATCTGCACCTTGCCCGGGCTACCCTTGCTGCGGGCACCCGTGAAGGCGCCCTCACGGTAGCCGAAGAGTTCGCTCTCGATCAGACTCTCGGGAATCGCCGCGCAATTGAGGGCCACGAAGGGCTTGTCGCGCCGTTTGCTGTAACCGTGGATGGCACGGGCAAAAGCTTCCTTGCCAGCCCCCGTCTCCCCATGAAGCAGGATGGGCACCCGACTGTCGGCCAGACGCTTGATCCGGTCGATATGGGCCGCGATCCGGGGATCGGTACTCGACAGCAGGCCAAACCCCCCCTCCTCACGCACCGCCGCACGCCCTGCGACCCTGCGCACCGGAACCGGTGATGGCGCCCTCAGATGCAGCTGGAAGAACCCCCCGGTGGCATGACAGCGCACCTGCATCGGCACGCCCGGATGTTCATGGGCATGGCGCAGCAGGCTCTCCGCATCGGCATCGAGCAAGTCCGAAATACCATCCGGCGACTGTGGCAGGCGCGACAGTCGCCGACGCAGCCGACGCCCGGTGCGGATGATGCGGCCCTCGCCGTCCAGCGCCAGATAAAGGCCTTCATCCACGCCCCAGTCATCGCCAGCCGGACAGAGGCGTACCAGCCAGTCGCTCCGGCACGCTTCGGAGAACACGGCATTCTCGATCAGGGCCGCGTTCTGCGTGACCAGGTTGCAAACCAGCGACTGGCTGCGGCGATCGTCCGGCGCGGACAACGCCGAAGCGTTGAGCACCCCCAGGAGCTCGTCATCCGGTCCGAAGACGGGCGCTGCACTGCAGGTGATGCGATCGTTGAGAGCGAGGAAGTGCTCCTGCTTGTGAACCAGGATCGGGCTGCGCTCGACGATTGCCGTCCCCACCCCGCAGGTTCCCTCTTCCTCCTCTGACCAGCAGGCGCCCAAACGGAATCCGCGCCCCCGGAACTCGTGCTCGAGACGGCCCTGCCCCCGGAAATCGATCGCCGCCCCACGGGCGTCCGTGAGCAACACGCAATAGCCGGAGTCACGCACCTGCTCATGCAAGCGGTTGACCCCTGGCTGGGCGATGCGCAGGAAGGACTCTTCCCGTTCCCGCAGATGACGGCACTCGTCAGCAGTGAGCACACGGGTGACGACGGGCCTTCCGGGATCAAGCCGGTATTGCTCCACCGAACGGCGCCAGGAGTCCTCCAGTTTGGCAAGACCGAATTCAACCGCATCTTCACGGGTGCTCTCGCGCGAAAGCGCAGCACGTGCCACTGCAGCGATGCTCATCGCCAGCCTCCTCCTTGAGTCTGTTCCCCGACCGCCCTTCTCTGTCACGCATGCGCCCGGAGAGCTCGCGGGTGGATCGAAGGATAGCCGCAAGAAATAGGCCGGACAAGGCAAGCGCCCCCCCTCCCCATCCGAGCGCCGCAGCACACGGCCTCGCCCGCACTGGAGCGGGCGATGGGGCACTGTGTCCGCGACGTGTCAGTCGGCAGACCGTGACACAACTCTGACACAGCGCTGACACAACACTGGAACACGCGGCCACCGTAGCGGCTTTTTTGCCCGCTCCCCTCCTCCTGCGCCCTTCCATCGAGAAATCAATCGCTTGAAGACGCCACCGTGCCACACCCGAAAGTGCTGGCACAGGCTTTGCCATATCGACCTTGCCAGAAGGCCGCGGCGTGACCGCTGCCCGGCACTGAGGATCGGCACCTGCCGACCATGACCCGACCCAAAAAGGAGGATGACAAAGAATGGCAGATTGGGAACAGGAAAGGCACTGCCCCTGCGCCAGGGAAGCACAGGCGGAATCCAGCAGCCGGCGTTCATTGCTGGCTGCCTCGCTGGTACTGGTCGCCGCACCGCTGGTGCCGGCAGGCACCGCCGCGGCGGACAACCCGCGTCGGCTCAAGCCCCAGGCAGGCGACGGCCTGGCCTACATGACCGGCGAGAAGCAGGGAAAGCAGATCACCCCGGCCGATCTGAAGGTGGGCGCACCGCCGGTCCTGGCCTACCCCTTGGACATGGCCAGCCAGACGGTGCGCGACGGCGCCCGGACCAACCTGCTGGCCCTGGTGAGGCTGCGCCCGGACGACTTGCCCGCCGCACTGAAGGCCGACGCCGCCGACGGCGTGGTCGCCTTCTCGGCCATCTGTACCCACTACGGCTGCCCGATCACCGAGATCCATCCCTCGGGCGGCGCCCTGGTCTGCAACTGCCACGGCTCCACCTTCGATGTACGCAAGAACGGTGAAGTGGTGGCGGGCCCCGCCACCCGGCGCCTCACTCACCTGCCGCTCAAGCAGTCTGAAGGCGCCCTGCTGGTGGCGGGGAATTTCTCCGGGCCACTGGGCCCCCCGCAGCAATGAAGGAAAACGCGCAGCCGGGGCGCGCCCACCCCCGGCAACACACCAGGCATCAAAACAACAGGATGGAGACGACTCCGATGAAAAGACTGCTTTCCCTCACCGCCATCGGCCTGACATGCATGCCACTCTTGGCGGTCGCCGCCGGCGGCGATTACAGACCGGTCACCCCCCAGCGCCTCGCCAACCCCGAGCCCGAGAACTGGCTCATGACCAAGGGCAACTACCAAGGCTGGAGTTACAGCGCCCTGGACCAGATCAACACCAGCAACGTGAAGAAGCTCAAACCGGTGTGGAGTGCCGCCACCGGCATGACCTCCGGCCATGAGGCGCCCGCCATCGTCAACGGCGAGATGATGTTCGTGTCCACCCCGCGCAATCAGGTACTGGCCTTCAACGCCAAGACCGGCCGCCTGCTGTGGCGCTACAAGCGGGAACTGCCCGAGGGCTTCGGCGCCCTGCACGTGACCAACCGGGGCGTCTCCCTGGCGGGCGACAAAGTGTACGTGGCCAGCCTCGACTGCATGATCACCGCGCTGGATGCCAAGACCGGCGCCAAGGTCTGGGAGTCGGAAGTCTGTGACTGGCAGAAGGACAGTGCCTACATCACCTCGGCGCCACTGGTCGTCAAGAACGTCGTGATCGTGGGCCCCTCTGGCGGTGAATTCGGTGTGCGCGGCTTCCTCAAGGCCTTCGACCTGGAAACCGGTAAGCTCAAATGGACCCGCTATGCCGTCCCGGCCCCCGGGGAACCCGGCTCCGAGACGTGGCCGCAGGAGGGGCGCTGGAAGGACGCCTGGAAGAACGGCGGAGGCACCATGTGGATGCCCGGCAACTACGACGCCAAGAACGACATCCTGTACTGGGGTGTAGGCAATGGCGCCCCCTGGCTGGGTGATCAGCGGCCCGGCGACAACCTCTACCTGGCTTCGGTGCTGGCCCTCAACCCCGACACCGGTGAAATCAAGGGCCATCACCAGTACCACTGGAACGACTCGTGGGACTGGGCAGGCATGAACGCACCGACCATCGTCGAGTTCGAGCGTAACGGCAAGAAGGTGCCCGGCCTCATCAGCGCCCAGCGCAACGGCTACATCTACTGGCTGGACCGCAAGCCGGACGGCAAGATCGATTTCCAGAAAGCCCTGCGCTACGTGAAGCAGAACGTCTTCACCAGCATCGACCCGAAGACCGGCCGCCCCACCTACAACGAGGACCACAAGCCCGGTACCGGCAAGACGGCGACCTACTGCCCCAGCCTGTGGGGCGGCAAGGACTGGCCCTTCGAAGCCTACAGCCCGAAGACCGGCATGCTCTACGTGCCCTTCAACGACAACCATTGCATGACACTCACCGGCAAGATCCAGGAGCGCATCCCGGGTCAGTGGTCGGCCGGCGTGGAGATCACCGAGCTGAACCTGAGGGTGGACAAGAACGCCCCGTACGTAGGGGGCATCCAGGCCTGGAGCGTCAATGGGGCCAAGGAAACCTGGCGTGAGACCTACCCGGCGTCGTGGAACTTTGGCTCCGTGATGGTCACCGCGGGCAACGTCCTCTTTGCCGGCGGCACGAACGACCGCATGTTCCGCGCGTACGACGCACGCAACGGCAAGCTGCTGTGGGAGTTCCCCACCCCCTCCGGCATCATCTCGCCGCCCAGCAGCTACTTCATCGACGGCAAACAGTACGTGGCCGTCGTCTCCGGCTGGGGTGTGGATGCAGCCTGGATCCAGGGAAAGATGCATGACTCCCATGGCTGGGAAAAGCAGGTCCCCGAAGGCGGCTCGGTCTGGGTCTTTGCCCTCGACGACTGAGACAGCCCCCACCGCCTGAGCGCGGAACGGCGCCGGTACAGGCGCCGTCCGCCCCCCACACCGTAAGGAGACACCCATCATGATGCTTTCAAGGCAGGCCCCCGTTCGTCCGGGCCACCCCGTCCGGCGCGTCGTCGCCGCCCTCCTCCTCACCCTGGGCGCTGGCCTCACCCTGCCCGCGGCCGCCCAGACCACCTTCGATGTGATCGGCCCGCACGAGTACGACTTGCCGGTGGATTTCCAGCCCTTCAACGTCTTCGTGCAGTACGCCTACATGCAACGCAACAACCGGAGCTTCGACGGCTCGGGCAACCGCGTGAAGGGCTCGGGCTCCGACGCCCTGGTCGGCCTGTCCAAGTACGTCCGCTTCTGGACCCCCGATTTCAACCGCAAGATCGGCCTCGCATGGGAAGTGATCGTGCCGGAGATCAGCCTCCGCAACGACCGGAACAATACCCAGGCCAGCGGCATCGGCGACCCGATGACCGGTTTCGCGATCTGGTACAAGCCACGGACCGACCTGACCCTCGGTTTCCAGTCTTTCGTACAGATGCCGGCCGGCAGCACCGAGGTCAGCGACAGGAACTGGAAGAACCTGTCCAGCGCCTTCTGGGACTGGCGGCTCACCGACAAGCTGGGCTGGACCGCGAACGCGGGCTTCGTGTTCCAGGGCAAGCGTACCGACAATCTTCTCCCCGGCACGGTGTTCCACACCAACCAACGCCTCGGCTACCGCGTCAGCCCATTGCTTGAACCCTTCCTGGCGCTGGATTACGAGCGCAGCCGCAGTACCGCGACCATGGACGGCGGGCACGCCCTGGATGCGGGCGCCGGGATGATGTTCCACACCTTCGACAACCAGTCCATCACCCTGCGCTATTCGAAGAGCGTGAGCGGCGAAAACCACTCCGCCAACAACAGCTTCAACGTCAAGTACGCCTACGTCTGGTAAGCCCTCGCGCCGCGCATCTCGCGGTGCGCGGCGCCATCGTCAAAGGAGAACGCCATGAAACTGCTGCACGCACTCGCCCTCAGCATCGCGCTTCTGGTGGCGCTGTGGGTCTATCTCTCGGTCGGCAACCCCGGCCTCAACTTCAATCCCTGGATCGGCTTCGTCGCATGGGCTGCCTACTTTGCCGCTGGCGGCGGCGGCGAGGGGACACGCAAGGCCATGGCAGCGGGTGTGGCCGGCATTGTGCTGACGGCCGGCACCCTGTTCGGCGTACAGGTCCTGGGTGGTGGCATCACGGCCCTGGTGGTGCTGGTCGCAGCCCTGGCCTTCGTGCTGGTGGCCATGGCCGACATCCCCCTGCTGGCCTACACCCCCGCCGCCTTCCTGGGCGCTGCATCGTTCTTCGGCTCGGGCGGAAAGATCGACACCGGCATCGCTTTCATCACGCTGACCTGGATCGTCGGCGTGGTGTTTGGCTACACCTCTGAGCAGGTCGGCAAACGTCTGGCCCACTCGGCCTGAGATCCCCCAACAAAGGAGACACACATGGCAATCGAATACCGCAACTACATCAACGGCGAGTTCGTCGTGACCGCGGGAGATCCGCTCATCGAGGTACGCAATCCGGCCAACGGAGAACTGCTGGCCTTCGTGCCCGATACCGGCACCGCCACCGTCGAGCAGGCCGTGGAGGCCGCCACCCGGGCTCAACCGGCCTGGGAGCGCCTGCCGGCAATTCAGCGCGCCCACCACCTGCGCGCCATTGCAGCGAAGCTGCGTCAGCACAAGGACCGCCTGGCCGAGATCATCACGCGCGAGCAAGGCAAGGTGCTGGGGCTTGCCACCGTCGAAGTGGACTTCACTGCCGACTACCTGGACTACATGGCCGAGTGGGCGCGCCGGATTGAAGGCGAAGTCATCCCCAGCGACCGGCCGGGCGAAAGCATCTTCCTGCTGCGCAAACCCATCGGTGTCACGGCCGGCATCCTGCCGTGGAACTTCCCCTTCTTTCTGATCGCCCGCAAGCTCGCTCCGGCACTCGTCACCGGCAACACCATCGTCATCAAGCCGAGCGAGGAAACGCCGATCAATGCCTTCGAGTTCGCGCACCTCGCCCACGAAGCCGGTCTGCCCCCCGGGGTCTTCAACCTGGTGAGCGGCCGGGGCGCAAGCACGGGCACGGCCCTCTCTACCCACCCGGGCGTCGGCCTGGTGAGCTTCACCGGCAGTGTCGCCACGGGCGCACGCATCATGCAGGCCGTGGCCCCCAACCTCACCCGGGTCAACCTGGAACTGGGTGGCAAGGCGCCGGCCATCGTCCTCGCCGACGCTGACATCGAACTGGCGGCCAAGGCCATCAGTGACTCTCGGGTGATCAATACCGGCCAGGTGTGCAACTGCGCCGAGCGGGTGTACGTCGAGCGCCGGGTCGCCGACGAGTTCATCGCCCGGCTCGTCGAACGGATGGCCGCCACCCGCTTCGGCGACCCGATGGCCGACCGCAGCGTGGCCATGGGCCCCCTGATCAACCAGGCCGGGCTCGACAAGGTTGCGGCGATGGTGGTCAAGGCGCGGCAGGAAGGTGCCGAGGTGCTTACCGGTGGGGCCGTGGCGGATCTCGGCCAGGGCTTCCACTTTCAACCCACCGTGCTGACGGGCTGTCACCACGGCATGGAGATCATGCGCAATGAGATCTTCGGCCCGGTGCTGCCGATTCAGGTGGTGGACAGCCTGGACGAGGCGGTCGCCTTTGCCAATGACTCCGACTACGGCCTCACCTCTTCAGTCTTCACCCGTGATCTCTCCTCGGCAATGCGCGCCTGCCGCGACCTGCGCTTTGGAGAAACCTACATCAACCGCGAGCACTTCGAGGCCATGCAAGGCTTCCACGCAGGCCGCCGCAAATCCGGCATCGGAGGCGCAGACGGCAAGCATGGCCTCTACGAATACACCGAGACACACGTGGTGTACATGCAACACGGCTGAACGCCCTGCTCCCGGCCTCAGCCTTGGGGCCGAAGCTCCCCTTTCCCTCCGGGAGGCCGGACAAGATCCGACCTCTTTTGCCGCCCCAGGGCGGCATCTTTTTTTTGGGGTCGTCGAGCCACACGCCAGGAAAGCGAACGGGCCGCAATCGCGGCCCGTCCACTCCCCTTTGTGCCGAGCCTTGCGACCCGGCGGTACTGCGCTCTCTCCCCCCTTTTATTCCTAGCTCTTGGACTTGTCAGCCTCGGCCTTAGTTTCATCGGGCTTGACCGGCGGATGGAACTCCTCCGGCGTGGCACCGTGCTTGGGCGCACCGATGGCCTGTTCGACTTCGGGCAGGGTGTGGGCGATGCCCTTGTGGCAGTCGATGCAGGTCTTGCCTTCATTCAGGCCGGTCTGGTGCATGCGGGACGAACGGCGCCCCTGCTCGGCGTAGTCGAAGCTGTCGAAGTTGTGGCAGTTGCGGCACTCGCGGGAGTCGGTCTTCTTCATCCGCTCCCATTCATGCTTGGCCAGCTCCAGGCGCTTGGCGTTGAACTTCTCCGGTGTGTCGATGGAGCCAAGGATCTTGTGCAGGACTTCGTTGGAAGCCTGGATCTTGCGGATCATCTTGGGGCCCCACTCCTTGGGCACATGGCAGTCCGGGCAGGTGGCCCGCACGCCGGAGCGGTTGGAGGCGTGGATGGTGCTGCGGTACTCCTGGTAAACGTTGTCCTTCATCTCGTGGCAGGAGATGCAGAACGCTTCCCGGTTGGTCCATTCCATGGCCGTGTTGAAAGCGCCCCAGAACAGGATGCCGCCGATGAAGAGCATGGCCGCGAAACCCCAGCCCATGGCCCTGATGCGGCCGATCAGGCCTTTCTTGTTGGTATCCATTGCAGATCTCCGGTGATCCAGGCCTCAGCGCATGCCGGTGCCGGGCTTGAAGGTGTTGCCGACCAGCGGCTTGGCATCGCTCTGCGGCACGTGGCACTGGTTGCAGAAATAGCGGCGCGGCGACACGCTGGAGAGTTCCTGCCCCTCCCGATCCTTGAAGTGGGTCACCGAGATCTTGGTGGCACCGGTTTCCTTGGCCCGGGCCCAGGCGTGACAATCGAGACACTTGTTGAAGTTCTTGGTGATGTTGTAGCCCTTGATGGTGTGCGGGATCAGCGGCGGCTGCTGCACGAAGTCGCGCGGCAGCGGCGGCTGGTCACGACCATAGCGGGTGCCATCGCCTTCCGGATCGGAGGCGTTGATCTCGGCTCCCCGCAAGGTCTGCAGCTTGACCGGTGCCTCGCTGGCGGCCGGTACGGCGGTGGGCAGGAGCAGGGCCGGCAGCAAGGCCAGGACGAGGGCGGCAGCCCGTGCGCGGGCGAAGGGGAAGGTCGGCTTGTTCATCACTCGCTCCTTTGGTCGAACCTATGGGTCATCTTGAAAACCTGTTTGTCACATACATCGATACAGCGGCCGCAGGTGGTGCAGTCGGCGGCCAGGATCAGGGGGTGGCGCTGCCCGACGGCCTTCAGGGCCGGACGGATCACCTGGGGTTCGGGGCAGACGGTGAAGCAGTCCATGCAGTCGTCGCAGGCCTTGCGCCCGGGCGCGGCGACCCGCAGCAGGGCCTTGCGGCCGAGCAGGCCGTAGAAGGCCCCCATCGGGCACAGGTGGCCGCACCAGCCGCGGCTGGCTACGAAGACGTCGTAGATGAAGATGCCGGCGATCACGAAGAGCCCGCCGCCCATGCCGAAGATCAGCCCCCGATGCAGCAACGACACCGGATTGACCCACTCCCAGGCCAGGCTGCCGGTCAGGCCTGCAGCCACCAGCACACCGGCAAGCAACCACAGCCGGGTATTGGCATCGGGCACCCGGCCCGTCTTGATGCCGAGCCGGCGGCGGGTCCACGCGGCAGCGTCGGTGACCACATTCACCGGACACACCCAGCTGCAGAACACCCGCCCACCGATCAGCAGGTAGAAAGCCAACACGATGGCCGCCCCGAGCAGGGCGCTCGAATAGGGCAAATGGCCGGTGACCAGGGTCTGCAGCGCCAGCAGCGGATCGGTGAGAGGCAGCACGCCGAGGGTCAGCGACGACGACAGGTTGCCCTTGGCGATCCACACGCCGAACCAGGGCCCGCTGAGGAAGGCGAGCAGGATCAGCGTCTGGCTCAGACGCCGCAGGATCAACCAGCGCTGGCGCTGCCACAGGCTGCGCGCGGAGGTGGGTGGGGCCGGCGGGATCGTGGTGTGGGCCATGATCACGGCTTCCAGTGGGAATCGAGACCACCGCGCAGGCCTCGCCCCGGGCCAGCCGGAGCCGGCGACGGAGCCTTGGGTGGCACGACGGGCGTGGAGGTGGCCGTCGGCTCCTGCGGTGCCAGCGTCTCGGTGGGCGCCCGGCCGGCCGTGGAGCCGTCGAAGTGGCGCACCGGCAGCTCGACCTGCTCGCCGATCAGCGAGCCACCATGGCGGGCCCTCTCCTCCCAGCCCTTGCGGTAGTGGGCGGGCAGCGCACCCTGGG
>JAFLDU010000050.1 GCA_017309145.1 Zoogloea sp.
GCCGGCTGAAGTGGCTCCCGCGCCTGTCGAGGTTGCGGCGCCAGCGAAGGCGACCGTCGCCAAGGAGAAACCGGTAAGAGCCGAGAAATCGGCCAAGGCCGAGAAGCCGGTGAAGGTTGAAAAGGCCGTCAAGGTGGAGAAGCCCGCCAAGGTCGAGAAGCCTGTCAAGGCGGCCAAGGATGAGAAGGTGGCCAAGGCGGCGAAGGCCCCCAAGGCGATCCGCGAAAAGGTGGTTCGGGACTCCTTCTCCATGCCCAAGAGCGAGCACGCACAACTCAAGTTGCTGCGCGAGGCGTTGGCCAAGGCCGGGCGCATTTGCACCAAGTCGGAGCTGCTGCGGGCGGGCGTTCAGCTGCTGCTGAAGGAAACCACGGCGAACACCCGCGTTCTGGTGGAGCGGCTCACCGTGGTGCCCAAGGGCAAGAGCGCGAAGTAAGAACGGGCGCGTCAGGCCCAGGCCGTGGTCAGGCTGACGCGTACCAGTCCCCGCAGGCCGTTGCCCATGTAAAGCGCATCGGCCTGCTGGAGGTCGGCGGCGGTCAGGCGGGCCACCCGGGCACGCCCCTCCCGGATCAGGCGTCGTCGCAGAACTCCGTCCAGGACGCCCGCTTCGACCGGTGGTGTGAGCCACTCTCCAGCCTTTTCCACGAAGATGTTGCTGCGCGCGCCTTCGGTGAGTTCCCCTTTTTCGTTGACGAACACGGCGTCGAAATGCCCTGCCGCCATGACCCTGGCGAGTTCCCGGTCGTAGAGCTGGCGTGCGGTGGTCTTGTGGCGATAGAGCGGGTCCCGGCTGTCCGTGTGCAGCGGCGACAGCACGATGGTGGGGGCGGGGCCCGGGGCGCCGTGGTTGAGGTCGGCGGTTTCGAGTTGAAGGTCACCGGCCTGACCGAGGGTCAGGCGGACCCGCAGGGGCTTCTCACTGCTGATTCCGGCAAGCGCCAGGCGAACGGCCTGTTCGTCAAAGGGGTAGGCGAACCAGCGTGCCGAGGTGGCCAGGCGTTCCAGGTGCTCGGCCAGGAAGGGGAACGGCGTTTCGCCGGGTTCGTAGCGCAGGGTCTCGATCAGCCGCAAGCCCTTGGGCAGGGCTGTCAGGAAGCGGCCTTTCAGGTGGCATTCATCCCACTCTGCTTCCGCCACCGAGTCGTAGACGACGCCGCTGCCGAGGTTGAGCCGGGCGCGCCCCTGCGAATCCGCCAGCACGGTGCGGATCGGTACGCTGAAGCGGAAGTCGCCGCCCGGGCGCAGCCAGCCGAGCGCTCCGCAATAGAGGCCGCGCGCCTGCGGCTCCAGGTCGTGGATGATTTCCATGGCGCGGATCTTGGGGGCGCCGGTGATTGAGCCGCAGGGGAAGAGGGCGCCGAACACTGCGGCCAGGTCGGCCTCCGCCGGTTCTGCGATGACCCGTGAGGTCATCTGCCAGACGGTGGGGTAAGGGTCGATGCGGAACAGGTCCTCGACCCGTACGCCACCCGGCGGGGCGAGGCGCCCCATGTCGTTGCGGATCAGGTCCACGATCATGATGTTCTCGGCCTTGTCCTTGGCCGAGGCGGCCAGCAGGGCCGGGTCGGTATCCCGGGGGGCGGTGCCCTTCATGGGCTGGCTGCTCAGGCAGCTGCCCTTGCGCTCCAGGAAAAGCTCTGGCGAACGGGACAGGATGCAACCATCGGCGTGCTGGATGAAGGCGCCGTAGCGGACCGGCTGCGCGCGCCGCAAGGCCTGGTAGAGACGGACCGGGTCGCCGAACAGCTCTCCCTCCAGCGGGAAGGTGTAATTGACCTGGTAGCAGTCACCCTCGGCGATGTACTGCCGTATGCGGGCAAGGTGAGCGAGGTAGCCGGCTTCGCTGATGCCGGGCCGGAGGGCGCCGATGCCGCCGGTGGCCTGGCAGGCCCGGGACTCCAGCCAGGCCTCGCAGGCGGTATCGTCCAGCCATTCGCCCTGTTCGAAGATCCAGCCGGTGAGCAGGCTTTCTGCGTCGTTGCGTAGCAGGGGGCGCAGACGGGGCTCGATCAGGCAACCCAGCTCATAGCTGGCGGCGAGGGCGACCCAGGCGCCGTTCCAGGCGGCATGCTCGAGTTCGCGCAGGATCGCCTGCCAGTCGTCGCCGGGGCGGCAGGTCAGCGTCTTCCTGAGATTGCGCAGCAGCCAGGCCCCGCCGGCGGCGCCTTGGTCAAGGTTGTTGTCGAAGAGGGCGAAGGAGGGGAGAGAAGGCTTGGCAGTCACGCGCCGCAGTTTACCCTCGGCGCCTTGTGCCGCGTAGTGCGTTGAAGGATTACTCCTTCCCTCCGCTGCCCCCGTCGCCAGCCTGGCCCAGCCTCAGAGCAGCGGGCTGCCGGCGTGTTCGCCGCGCTCGTACACCACGTGGGCCCGCCCGACCAGCAGGGGATCCAGCGGGCCGATGTGTTCGATGTCCTTGTTGGCGTAAGGTAGTTTGTGCAGGACATAGCGCATGGCATTGAGGCGTGCGCGCTTCTTGCAGTCGGACTTGATCACCGTCCACGGTGCGTCGGCCGTGTCGGTGTGGAAGAACATGGCTTCCTTGGCCTTGGTGTAGTCATCCCACTTGTCGAGGGAGGCCATGTCGATGGGGCTCAGCTTCCATTGCTTGAGGGGATGGGATTCCCGTTCCTTGAAGCGCCGCCGTTGTTCCTGCTGGCTGACGGAGAACCAGAACTTGATGATGTGCACGCCGCTGCGGACCAGATGGCGCTCGAACTCGGGCGTCTGGCGCATGAACTCGAGGTATTCGTCGGGGGTGCAGAAGCCCATCACCCGCTCCACCCCGGCCCGGTTGTACCAGGAGCGGTCGAACAGGGCGATCTCGCCGGCGGTCGGGAGATGCTGCACGTAGCGCTGGAAGTACCACTGGCCGCGCTCGGTCTCGGTCGGCTTTTCCAGGGCCACCACGTGGGCACCGCGGGGGTTGAGGTGCTCCATGAAGCGCTTGATGGTGCCGCCCTTGCCGGCTGCGTCGCGCCCCTCGAAGAGGATCACCACGCGCTGCCCGGTCTCCTTCACCCACGCCTGGAGCTTGAGCAGCTCGACCTGCAGGCGGTACTTCTGCCGTTCGTAGGCCTTGCGCGACATGAGGTTCTTGTAGGGGTAGCCACCTTCGCGCCAGCCATCGGCGAGTTCTTCGTCCGGGTGGGAGGGCAGCTTCTTGTAGACCGCTTCGTCTTCGGCCAGCAGGGCGCTGCGCAGGATGGCCGCGTCGTCGGGAGACGCGCCGGCCATGATCGCCTGCAGGGTCTCGGCAATGCTGCGGGTGTCGTGGCGCGCAAGGGTGGCGACGATGTCGCTGACGGCACTGGCCTTGGCTTCGCGGGCTGCGTCCACGGCTTCGTCAACGACGAAGTGCTCGATGGATGCGGGGGTGTCGTGCGGCGCCGTGTCACCCGCCCGCGTGCGGCGGGGCGCTGGGGACCGGGTCTTGCCGGAGGTGTTGTCTTTCGTGCTCATGGCCAGCTTCCTCTTCTTGGTGTGACTGGGGGCGGGCAGCGATGCAGTGAAAGGCATCGCTCCGCCTTGAACACGTCATTCTCCGGCGATGGTCTCCCGTTCGCAATGGGCCTGTGCGTAAAAGGGTTATTCCTGCGGGGCCTGGCAGTCTTCAGCCGGCGCGGCGGGCACAGCGTTCTGCGTAAGCCTTGCAGCGCTCGGTGTAGTCGGCGGTGCTCTTGGGCATGGGCGTGCGCGCCCGGGTGATGTAGCTCACCAGGTCACGGCCCTGCTGGATCAGCAGGCGCCCGTCCTCGACCAGGTGCTGCTCTTCCAGCTGGGTCGGCATCGCGTCACTGTTGAAGTGGCCGCACAGCCGCTCGGCTGCGGTGACGAAGCTGGTCCAGATGTCGAAGATGTCCGGGTCGGTACGCAGGGTCTCGGTCTTGACCTTGGCCGCCTCGGCGAAGTCGCGCACGTGGGGCGAGATGCCGGTGAAGCAGGGCAGGGGTTCAAAGGTGGCCTGGATGGTGGCGGCGATCCGATCGATGTCGCGCAGGGTCATCGCGATCTTGACGTAGCGGCTCTCGTAGAAGTCCTCGAGCGGGATGGAGAACGCCTTGAAGGGCTCACCCCACAGCTCGTCGATGCCTTCCTCGCCCGAGCGGTGCAGGACCAGCCGGCCGAGCCCCAGGGCCTCCTGCAGGCAGCGCCCACACTCGCGCATCAGGGCATTGTCCGACTGGATCTCGATGCCTACGCTCTGCAGTTCGACCAGCTTGGTGAAGATGTCTGCGGCGCGGTTGAACAGCGCGCCGGCCAGCATTGCACCCTTGACGCGGCGGCGGTCCGGGCTCGTCTCTTCTTCGTAGCTCTTGCGCGCTTCGTTGAGCCGGCTGCCGGGGATGTTGAGGCCGTGCTCGACGTGGTTGAAGAGCCGCCGGGTCAGGGCGCCGATGAGCTGGCGCTTGGCCTGCAGGGTGTCTTCAGGCACCTTGTAGGTCTTGACCCAGTAACCTGAGTAGAAGACGCGCTCGCGGCCTTCAATGACCTGCTTGGTGCCTTCCGGAACGTTGTTATCCATGATCCGCTCTTGGGGCTGAGGGTTGGGGGAGGCACTTGCCTCTATTGTTATCGTGCCCGCCTTTCGGCGCTGGCAACATGAAATTCTGCACCATAACGAAGATGGGCACGTAGTCGACGTAGAAATTCACCCGTGGATTATGAAGCTTGTCACAGCCTGAGCAGGTGCTGCCCAGGGGCTTCAACCGCCGATGTAGGACATTTCGATCTTCGGTAGCGAGGTGGTTTCCGCGGTGCGGAGTTCGGAGTAGCGGTCGGTCCGGTCGCTCCAGATGCGGCCGATTGCCGCGGAGATCTCTGCGTCGCTGCGGCCCGCCCGCAACAGGGCGCGCAGGTCGTGACCGCGTTGGGCGAAGAGGCAGGTGTAAAGACTGCCCTCGGTGGACAGGCGGGCCCGGGTGCAGGTGGCGCAGAAGGCCTGGGTGACCGAAGAGATCACGCCGATCTCCCCCTGACCGTCCCGGTAGCGCCAGCGTTCGGCCACTTCTCCGGTGTAGTTGGGGTCAATGGCCTCGAGTGGAAAGGCGGCGTGGATGCGCTGCAGGACTTCGCTGGACGGGACCACGTCATCCATCCTCCAGCCGTTGGAACTGCCTACGTCCATGAATTCGATGAAGCGCAGGATGTGGCCGCTGCCCCTGAAGTGGCGGGCCATTGGCAGGATCTCCTGGTCATTGAGCCCTCGCTTGACCACCATGTTGACCTTGATGGGGCCGAGCCCCGCCGCGTGGGCTGCCTCGATGCCTTCGAGCACTTCGGCCACCGGCACGTCCATGTCGTTCATGAGGCGGAAGGTGGTGTCGTCGAGGGAGTCGAGGCTGACGGTCAGGCGGCGCAGGCCGGCATCACGCAGGGCGGTCGCCTTGCGCGGCAGCAGTACGCCGTTGGTGGTGAGGGTCACCTCCATGTCCGGGATGCGCGCCAGCTGTTCGATCAGTTGTTCGAGGTTGCGCCGCAGCAGCGGCTCGCCGCCGGTCAGGCGGATCTTGGTGACGCCATGGGCCGCGAACAGGCGGGCCAGCCGGGTGATCTCCTCGAAGCTGAGCAGGGACGCGCGGGGCAGGAAGGCGTAGTCCTTGTCGAACACCGACTTGGGCATGCAATACACGCAGCGGAAGTTGCAGCGGTCGGTGACGGAAATGCGCAGGTCTTTCACCGCACGCCCCCGGCGGTCCGCCAGCACGCCTGTCGGTGCGTGCAGCACCTCCGGGATGGTGGGCTGCTGCCGCAACTGGCGTGCGTCTGCGAGGGGGATCACTCTCTGGGTCATCGCGTCTGTATGGGGCGGCTGGGAAAGGCCGTTTTATAAATGTCGCGTTTGTGCGGGCGCCTTGTTCTCCGACAAGTTGCAGCACTTTCCAGAAAATTATGGAGGGTGAGGCCGGGGAGGGCAACCGTCTGGCGGAAGGGTGAGCCCGGCCGGAGTGGGGGTCAGTGCTTTGCGGAAAGGCTGCCCTCCACCAGTACGGTGGCGACCAACCGGCGGTCGAAGGCAAACCAGATCAGGACAGGCGCCAGGGCGGGGAAGAGGAGATAGCCGAACTGGTAGCCGACCGCCACCAGGTTGATGCCCAGGCTGGAAAAGCCGGCCTGATGGGCGACCTGCGGACCGGCCTGGACGGCAACCTGAAGCAGCCAGGCGAAGCTGATGCCCCAGGCCTGGAAGGGGATGAGCAGTGCGATGCCGGCAGGCAGCTTCCACCACAGTCCCTTGGCCCGACTCGCCAGCAGCAGGGCTGGCAGCAGTGCGGAGCCGTAGCAATAGCTGAGAGCCCGGGTGTCGGGGGCCAACTCGCCGATCTGGCCGTTCTGGGCAAGGACGCGGAGGTTGGTGATCAGGACATGACTGGCGCCGTCCCGCTCCACGCCCAGCACCCAGGATGGAAACAGGTAGCGTAGCGTTTCACCCGCCAGCCAGGTGGGAGGCACGACGATCCCGTCGCGGACGGCGTACCACAGGGCCAGCATCGGCGCCAGGAAGAGGAGGGCGCGGAGGAAGAAGCCACCGATGACGCTGAACTGCGGGTGCATGGCCTCAGGCTCCGGCCGGCAGGCCGCCCGACGGCGGAGGGGAGCCCTCGGAGGCCTGCTTTGCCACCAGGCGGATCCACACCAGCCAGACGACCAGCACGTCGATCATGATCAGCGCCTGCCACAGATAGAGGTGGGCGAACTCGAAGAACTCCTTGTCCCAGCGAGCCAAGTAGAACAGGGACACTACCCGCAGCACGTTGACCACCTGCACGGCCAGGCTGCCCGCCAGCAGGCCGAGGAGCTTCATCTTCCAGCTGGCAGGGTAGGCGGCCATGGCCGCGACCAGGATCAGGCAGGCCTCGATGCCGTTGCAGCCGGCCTCCACGGAGACGCCAATACCGGTCTTCGAATCCATCAGGATCTTGCCGTAGGACAGCACGCCCGGGTCGAACAGGCTCAGCAGGAAGGCCGAGATTCGGGTCAGCAGCGAGGTCCACGGCAGGACCAGCCATTGCTGCGCGGGGCTGGTCAGTTCCAGCACCATGAGGGTGGGGAGCAGCAGCAGGAAGATCAGGAAGAAGCGGATCATCGGCGAGGCGGGGCGTTGATGAGATGCGCAATGCATCGGCTTGGTCGAAGCAGATGACGGCGTCGACGCTCCAATGAGTCTGCCTGACCCGCGGGGGGTGTGCAAGCCGCCCCCTCGCGGAAGGTGGCAGCCCGGAGACGGCAGGTTCAGTGCGTGAGGAAGTCCAGCACCATGCGGTTGAACTTGTCGGCGTGCTCCCACTGGGCCCAGTGGCCGCAGCGGTTGAAGATGTGCAGCTCGGCGTTGGGCATGCCCCAGATCAGGCGCAGGCCGCCATCCAGCGGTACGAAGCGGTCGTCGCGGCCCCAGATGACCAGGGTCGGTGCGGTGATCTCGCCCAGGCGCGGCCCCTGGTCGGGGAATTGCCGGGGGTTGGCCTGCTGGCTCTTGACGAAGTTCTCCAGGTGATCGCGGCGGGCCAGCATGTTGTCCAGGCGGGCCTGGAACAGGGCCTCGGTGAGGCTGCTGGGATCGAACACGAACACCGCCATCATCTTCTTGAGATTTTCAATGGTGGGTTCGCGGTAGAGGCCGTCGAGCAGCTTGATGCCTTCGGTGGGCATCGGCACGAACTGGCTCGGGCCGCCGGTGCCGCCGCCCATCAGGATCAGCTTGCCGACATGCTCCGGGTAGGCCAGCGCAAAGGCCACTGCGCTGTGGCCCCCCATGGAGTTGCCGATGATATGGACCCGCTCAAGCGCCAGGGCGTCGATCAGGCCCTTGAGGGCGCGGGCGTTGAGCTCCGAGCGGGAGCCGGTACATACGATGGGATCGCTCTTGCTCCAGCCTGGGCAGTCCATCAGGATCACCCGGTAGCCGGCGGCCACCAGGGGTTCCACGTTACGGTTGAAGTTGGCCCAGCCGCTCGCGCCGGGACCGGAGCCGTGGAGCATCACCACGGTCTCGCTGCCTTCGCCGGCATCGTTGTAGTGCAGTTGAAGGTTCAGGTCACCTTCCTGAATGCGCACGAAGCGGCTTGTCTGTGCCTCGCTCAGAGGGGCGTTGCTGGTGGTGTGGGTCATGGGAGGTCCGTTCGATTCAGGGTGGGGGGAGGGGCGATGCCCGGCTTACTTGAGCACCGGGCGGGCGTAGGCGAAGCGCTCGTGGATGGTGCTGTAGTCGTCGGCGCCGAGCTTGCCGACGGCATCGACGCGCTCGGGCAGGAGCAGGCCGTTGTCGAGGGTGTCGTCGCGGATGTCGATGTGGATCACGTCGAGCAGCATGAGATGCCCCCCCTGAGGGCCGCCGCCGATCGACAGGATGTCGCGCAGCATGCATTCGAAGCGGGCCGGGACGCCCGCCACCGACGGCGGACGGACCCGGTGGCTCGGCACTTGTTCGACGCCCAGCGCATCGAACTCGCTGACCTCGGCCGGGTAGTTGGCACAGGTGGCGTTCATGATCTCCGCGTGGGCCTGATCGACGATGTTCACCACGCATTCACCGGTGGTCCGCAGGTTGCGCAGGGTGTCCTTTTCCTTGCGCTGGTCGCGGGGATTGACGTGGGTGACGGCCAGCACCGGCGGCACCACGCTGGCGACGGTGAAGAAGGAATACGGGGCGAGGTTGGTGATGCCGTCGCTGCTGATGGTGCTGATCCAGGCGATGGGGCGCGGGATGATGGCGCCGATCATCAGCTGGTAGTACTCCATGGGGGGTAGGGTCTTGGGATCGAAGTTCATGGGGCCTTCCTGTGTGGATAAGGGATTAGGGCACCTTGGGCTCCCCGCAGGGGGCGGTGTTCTTGGTATGTGAATTGATATTATGTTGAAAATCAATTTAATTTCAACAAAAAATATCCGCCTTAAGAAGACCTCGCTGAGTGGACGTCAAGATGATCCGGTCTGGTGCCGTGAATACTCTCCTGGCACCGGCTCGAGCGGCCTCGCGCAAGGGGGGAGGTCGGCCGGTGCGCTGCAGTTCAATACGTGGGAGTGAAACTTGAACAATTTGACGATCGGCAAGCGCCTCACATTGGGGTTCGGATTTGTCCTGCTGCTCGGGATGAGTGTTGCCGTCACCGCCTTCCACAACCTGACGAGCCTGAGACAGCAGTTCGGCGCGTACGACGAGCAGATGGTTGCCAGGGAGCGTCTCGCCTACCGTGGCCAGGTAGCTCTCGGCGGCGCCGTCCACTACTTCAAGAACAGCGTGCTGCGCGGTGGTGAGTACCCCGCGAAGTTCGCGGCAGCCATGGACGAGATAGACCGGCTGGCAGGGGCCTATCGCGCCACCGGAGCCCTGCCACAGGAGGCGGAGCAGGCGCTGGGCGAGATCGAGGTGAGCGGAAGGACGTATCGGGCGGCGGTGGCGAAGGTGGTGGAGCTGCGTGCCGGCGGCGCCTCGGTGACCGACATCGACAAGGCCATCGCCGGTGCCGACAAGCCGATCGCCACTGCCTTTACCAAGCTGTTGAAGCTGCAGCAGGAGGAGACGCAGAGGGCGCACTTGGCATTCGATGCCGCCGTGCTCCAGGCCCTGCAGATGGTCGGAGCTTTTACGGTGGTCATGCTGCTGGCAGGGGCCGTGGCGGCCTGGTGGATCCGCCGCAGCATCACGCGCCCGCTGGCCCAGGCGGTGGCCATCAGCCAGGCGGTGGCAGCCGGCAATCTGCCGGGGCAGATCGATGTGTCGGCGCGGGACGAGACCGGGCAGCTGCTGATGTCCATGCAGCGGATGGTGGAGACCTTCCGCGGCTTCGTCGAGGCGCAGACCGAGAACGCACGCCAGCATGGTCTGGGCATGGTGGACCATCAGATCGATGCCAGCCGGTTCCCGGGTGTCTATGGTGACATGGCCCGTTCGATCAACACCCTGGTGCAGGCTCACATCGCAACCAACGTGCAGGTGGTCGATGTGGTCCGGCGTTATGCAGTAGGCGACCTGTCCGTCGACATGGCGCGTCTGCCGGGGCAGCAGGCGCAGGTCACCCAGGCGATCGATGAGGTGAAGCGGAGCCTGCACAGCATCAATGCCCAGATCCAGGGCCTGGTGAATGCGGCGGCGGCGGGCGATTTCAGCGCTCGAGGCGATGCCGGTGCTTTCCAGCATGCCTTCAAGGAGATGGTGCTGGGGCTCAACCGGTTGATGGAAGCCAGCGACGTCGGTCTGGCCGGCGTCACCCGCATCCTGGAGGCACTTGCCCGCGGTGACCTGACCCAACGGATCGATGGTCGTTTCGAGGGCACTTTCGCCCAGCTCAAGAACGACGCCAACTCCACGGTCGGCCGGCTGCAGGAGCTGGTGGCGAGCCTGCAGGGGGCGGCCCGATCGATTGATACGGCGGCGAGGGAGATCGCCTCCGGGAATGCCGATCTATCCCGCCGCACCGAGGAGCAGGCGAGCAGCCTGGAAGAAACCGCCAGCTCCATGGAGGAGCTCAATGCGACGGTGCGCCAGAACGCTGACAACGCCCAGCGGGCCAACACCCTCGCCGATCAGTCCTTCACCGTGGTCGACCAGGGGGGCGCGGCGGTCAGGCGGGTTGTCGATACGATGGCCGACATCCAGGACAGCTCCCGCAAGATCTCCGACATCATCGGTGTCATCGACGGCATCGCCTTCCAGACCAACATCCTGGCGCTCAATGCGGCGGTGGAGGCCGCCCGGGCCGGGGAGCAGGGACGGGGCTTTGCCGTGGTCGCCAACGAGGTGCGTCAGCTGGCCCAGCGCAGCGCGCTGGCGGCCAGGGAAATCAAGGAGCTGATCGGCTTGTCCGGGCAGAAGGTGGCGGCCGGTGCCGACCTGGCGAACGAGGCCGGCGCCGCAATGGAGCAGGTGGTGGTGGCCTTCCGCCAGGTGGCCGGCCTGGTCAGCGAGATCAGCGGCGCGAGCCGGGAGCAGAGTCTCGGCATCAGTCAGGTCAGCGTGGCGGTGGCCAGGATGGACCAGGTCACCCAGCAGAATGCCGCCCTGGTGGAAGAAGCGGCGGCCGCGGCCGAAAGCCTGGAAGCCCAGGCCCGTCGCCTGGTGGAGTCAATCGCGGTGTTCCGCCTGCCCGCGGAGGCCGTGGAGCGGCCTGTGGCGGCGATCAAGAGATCGGA
>JAFLDU010000051.1 GCA_017309145.1 Zoogloea sp.
GCCGCCTTGGCGTCATACATCGCCATGTCGGCGCGCTGCAGGACGTCGTCCATCGTTTCATCCCGGTCCAGCACCAGGGTCACGCCGATACTGGGTGTGCTCACATAGAGCACTTGACCCAGGTCGTAGGCCGCGCCCAGGACCTCCAGCAGCTTGCGGGCCACCTCCGTGGCACGGGCCAGCGCTTCCTCGGACGAACTGGCGAGTTGTTCGAGCATGACCACGAACTCGTCACCCCCCAGGCGGGCAACGGTGTCGTGCTTGCGGACCGTACTGCGCAGGCGCGTTCCGACCTCGACCAGCAGGCGGTCGCCCATGGCGTGGCCATGGGTATCATTGAGCGCCTTGAAGCGATCCATGTCGATGTACATCAAGGCCCCGATCCGGTGGTGGCGGTGGTTCATCAGGATCGCCTGCTGCAGGCGGTCCATCAGCAGGCGCCGGTTGGGCAGCCCGGTCAGCGCGTCATAGAACGCCAGGTGATGGATCTCCGCGTCGTAGCGCTTCCTGTCATCGATGTTCCGGATGCTGCCGACCATGCGCAGCGGTGTGCCGCTCTCGCTGCGATGGACCACCTTGCCGCGGTCCAGGACCCAGACGTAGTGCCCATCGGTGTGGCGCAGGCGGTGCTCGCTCTCGTAGTCACCCGCGCCTTCCAGGCAGGCAGCAAGGCGCTGCTTGACCTGAGGAAGGTCTTCGGGGTGGATCAGGTCGGTGAACTGTTGGATCTCATGGTGCAGGAACAGGGCATCCAGCCCCAGGATCTGGCACCACGAGGCATTGTGGCCGACGTCACCCGTCGGGATGCTCCAGTCCCAGACACCCTCGCCGGTCGCCTCCATGACGAGGCGCAGGCGCTCCTCGCTGGCTTGGAGCTCCCGCGCCAGCAGGGTGAGCTGCAGGATGTTGCGGGTTCGCTGCCGGAGCAGGGCGACCTTGATGGGTTTGGTCAGGTAATCGACCGCCCCCAACTCAAGACCGGAGACCTCGGCATGCAGGTCGGAGACTGCCGTCAGGAAGATGATCGGGATACGCTCCAGGGCGGTATCGGCCTTGAACTGACGGCAGGTCTCGAATCCGTCCAGGCCGGGCATCATCACGTCCAGCAAGATCAGGTCGGGAGGGGTCTGCCGGGCCAGGGCCAGACCTTCCAGGCCTGATGAGGCGATCTGGACGTCGTAATCTCCCTCGAGGCTGGTGCCGATGACGATCAGGTTTTCCGGGTTGTCGTCGATGGCGAGGATTCTCGGACGTTCTTTCTTCATGGTCGGAGGGGCCAGGCCCGCGATTGGGCGAGCTGATTCAATTGAGTGATCACCTCATCGAACTCCATGGCATGGAGGTGTTTTCCGATGAAGCCCAGTTCCTCCGCCAGGTCCGTCCCTTCGGCGGCGGCGAGCAGCGCCTTGAAATGGGCGAATGCGTCGAACCGGCGTGAGGCCAGCAGCGGGATCAGCTGTTCGATCAGGGGGCACAGGGACGATGGATCTGCTGCGATGCGCGGGCCTGCTGCGCGCCCGCTGCGGGCCGCCGGCTTCAGCCAGCGCGTGCAAATGGCGGCGAGGTTGCTGAAGGAGATCGGTTTGGCGAGATAGTCGTCCATGCCGACCGTCTCGCAACGACGCCGGTCGGCCTCGAAAGCTTCCGCCGAGACGGCCACGATGGGGGTCGCCGGGCGCTCGTTGGCCGCTTCCCAGCTACGGATACGGAGGGTGGTTTCCCAACCGTCTAGTTTGGGCATGATCAGGTCCATCAAAACCAGGTCGAAGGGCGTGCCGGAGGTGAAGGCCTGAAGGGCCTGGAGGCCGTCCTCCGCCACTTCGGTGACCAGTCCAAGTTGGCTGAGCGCGGCTGCGGCGATCTTGCAGTGCACCGCGTTGTCGTCCACCACCAGAACACGGCCGGACAGTGGGCGGGGAGGGTCGGCGCGGCGGGTGGCCATCCTGCCGGGCAGCGCTGTGTCGAAGGATAGGGTGGGGGGGCAGGGGGTGGCCTTGATCTGAAACCAGAAACGCGAGCCTTTTCCCGGGCTGGATTCCACGCCCACCTCCCCTTCCATCAGGTGGGCGAGTTGCTGGACGACGGATAGACCGAGACCGGTTCCGCCGTGACGCCGGGTCGCCGTATTGTCGAGTTGGGTGAACGGCTCGAAGAGCACGTTCATCTTCTCTGCGGGAATCCCGATCCCGGTATCCGTCACCGAGAATTCGAGCCGCGGCGTGGCGTCGTCGAGGCCGAGCTGCCGCACGGAGACCCGGATCTCGCCCTGCCCGGTGAACTTCAGGGCGTTGCCGATCAGATTGGAGAGCATCTGGCGCAGCCTGTGGACGTCCGCACGCAGCCTGATCTCCGGGGCCACTTCGGACTCTGCGAAGATGGCGAGCTTTCTCAGGTGGGCTGCCGCGGCAAACAACTGGACCGTTTCCTGAACCAGCGCCGCCGGAGAGAAGCTCTCCACGTCCAGTTCGAAACGCCCCGCTTCGATCTTGGACAGATCGAGAATGTCGTTCAACAGCGTCAGCAGGGTCTGGCCCGAGCGCAGCAGGGTTCCTACATAGTCCTGTCTTTCCTGGTGGGACAGGTCCTGGTGGAGCAGGATCTCCGCCATGCCCAGGATGCCGTTCATCGGGGTGCGGATCTCGTGGCTCATGACCGCCAGAAACTGGCTCTTCGCCCGGCTGGCGGCTTCGGCCTCTTCCTTCAGTCGGTAGGCGTCGGTCACATCCACACGGAAGCCCACTGTGTGCCCGGTCGGGGTCCTGCGGTCTCGGAAGCGCACCCAGCGGCCATTGGACAGCTGCTCGATGCTGTCGGTCCGGCCGGCCTGGTGGGCGGCGACCCGTGCTTCGAGCCAGCTTTCGGGATCGGCCTGGGGGGTCATGTAGAGGCCATGCTCCACACTCAGCCGGAGCAGCTCGCGGAAGCTCTTGCCCGGCACCACGTGCTCGGCGATCTCGCGGTAGCCCTGCCGGAACTCTTCATTGCAGTAGGCGAGACGGTCATCCTGGTCGTAGATGACGAGGGGCTCGCCGATCGCCTCGATGGCGGTACGCAGCAGGGCTTCGCTTTCCAGCCGCCCGGCCTCCGCCAGCTTCCGCTCCGTGATGTCGTCCAAGGCCCCGATCATGCGCGTGGCGTGGCCCTCCTGGTTGCGCTCGACGACCTTGCCCCTGTCCGAGACCCAGATCAGGGCGCCGTCCCCGCGCACCATGCGGAACTCCTCGGCGTAATCGACTCCCCCGTTGAGGGCCTGCTGGATCCCGGCGCGCACCCTCTCACGATCCATTTCGAAGACCAGTTCCAGGAAGGTGCTGGCGGGATGCTCCAGCAGCGCATCATCGCAGCCGAGCATCTCCAGCCAGCGGCTGTTGTGGCCCACTGTGTCGTGCTCGATGTCCCAGTCCCACAGCCCTTCTCCGGTCGCCTCCATGACGGAGCGGTAACGTTTCTCGCTGGCTTGCAGGCTGAGCTCGATGCGCTGGCGCTCCGACACATCGTGGATCATGAAGTAGATGAACTCTCGGCCGGCATGGCTGAAAGACCCGGGATGGACCTCCACATCGCGGGTCTCCCCGCAGGCCAGCCGATGCACTGCGTAGAAGCTGTCGGCGCTGCCGTCCTGCTTTATCCCGGCCGCGGAGAGGCCGCTGCGAGTCGTGTCGTGCCCGGTGATGTCGGCCGCCACGAGGGCCTTGAACTGCTCCGCGTCGTAGCCGTAGAAGTCATGGGCAGCCTGGTTGCTTTCAATGATGCGACCGTCCTGAGGGTCGATCAGCAGTAGAACGGCAGAGGTGCCGAAGAACAGGGAGCGATAACGTTTCTCGCTTTCCTCCAGGCGATCTTCCAGCTGCCGGGAAAGGAAGGACAGGTGGTCGTTCTGGCGGGCGATCGACCTGGCCAGGAAGAACACGATGAAGGTCCCCGCGCAACCGAGGATGAGGAGGCCGGCGGGGCGGAGGCGGTCCGAGATGGGGAGGAACTCGGGCGTGCTCTGGATCTGCACGAGCCAGGTCTTCTGTCCGACCGGGATACGCACCTGAGAGGCATAGACCTCCAGGGACGAGGCTGCCCGCAAGGCACCATCGCGATGGGCTGCAGTGTCGTAGAGGAGGCTGTCCGGATGTTGGGTGGCATCGGCGTAGACGCGGATGGCGAGGTGTCGGAAGCGCTCGCCGAGTGTGCCACGGATGAAGTCCTCGGCGCGTAGCGGGCAATACACGAAACCGGTGAGAGCCTCGCGTCGATGCTCGATCGAACTCAGCTCGGCCCCCGGCCGGTACACCGGCATGTAGATCAGCGATCCGCGCTGCACGTCCTGTTCGGTCTCCTGCACCAGCTTGACCATGCCGGACATGGCCGGCTGGCCACTGTCCCGCGCCTGCTCCATGGCGGCCCGCCGGATCGGCTCGGAGAGCATGTCGTAGCCAAAGGCCCGTTGATTGCGCCAATCGAAGGGTTCGATGAAAACGATGGCGCTGTAGAGGTCGCGGGGGCCTTCCGGCCACAGGACGTAGTCCGGGTAACCTTCATGGCGGATCGCGGCCGTGTGAGCCTCCAGTCCTGCAGGAGAAACCAGCACGCTGTAGCCCAGCCCGCGGATGCCGGGGTAGTGGTCCTGGATCTGCAGGCCTGCCACAAAGCGTTGCCAGGTGGCCCGATCCAGCGCCGGACTGGCATCGACCAGGCCCGCTGCGCTCCTGAGAATGGTCTCATAAGCCTTCAGGCGCCCTGTGAGTTCTCCGATGACCAGGGCCTCTTCCCGGTTGAAGCGCTCTTGCCCATTGATGCGGACGACCCGCCACGAGAGGAGGGCTGCGGCAATGACCAGCGCCATGGCGATGCCCAGGATGAGCAGTTCGACCCGCTGGGGGCGGGTGGAGGGCGTGAGTTTCCGGAGCCTGGGGGCGATGGCCCGGATCGCAGCCCAGCGGGGGCTCGGGCGGTTTGTATCGGATCGTTCGGTGATTGGATGGGTCCTCAAGGTAGGGAGATGGTGTCGCGAATTTTGAAGAATTTGACGATCATGTTTATTTTGACGTTTTTATCGAATTTATCAAAATTAATTTTCCCTATTTCAAACATCGGAATCGCCGGCGTGCTTGAGGGAGCCGGCATCGCGGCGGGGGGGTAGGCAAATTGCCCGATGTGCCTGGCGGATTTGCCCGAAGCCTGGGCCGGGCGTTTTGGCGGCGGGGGCGACGCCTAGAATCCAGCAACACAAGACCCACCCTAAAGGCTCACCCAAGAGGCCCACCTCTTTAGACATTCCGGAGACCCCCATGAAGCGCTTCACCCGTCGTCCTGTCCTGCTCACTCTCGCCGCTCTCCTGCTGACCTGTCACCTGCCGGCCCAGGCCGACGAACAGATGGACGCCGTACGCAAGCGTGGCCGGCTGAAGGTTGCCGTGTATAACAACTTCCCGCCGTATTCGGACGCGGGCAAAGGCATTGATGTGGAGCTGGGGAAGGCGCTGGCCGCCAAGCTCGGCCTGCAGGCAGAGATCATCGGCTTCCTGGCGGGGGAGGACATGGGAGACGACCTGCGCAACATGGTCTGGAAGGGCCACTACCTCCGCGGCGAGCCGGCCGATGTGATGATGCGGGTGCCGGTGGACCCGGTGTTCGCCGCAGCCAACGAACAAGCCCGGATCTTCGGCGCCTACCAGCACGAGGTGATGGGCATGGCCCGGGTTGCCAGCCGCATCCCGGCTCCGAAGGGGTCAGCCGCGGTGGCTCTGGAGGTATTCACCCGCGAGAAGATCGGCGTTGAAGGCGACACGTTGGCCGACTCCTTCCTGGGGGCGGTCCTGCAGGGTCGCCTGCGCGCCAACATCACCCACTTCCGCTCGGTGGCGGGTGCCGCCCAGGCCTTGAAGGATGACAGCGTCGCAGCCGTGATGGCGCCGTTGGGCGAACTGCAGGGCGCGCTGGCGGGAGAGACCCGCTTCACCGTCGAGGAGGCCAGGCTCGGTGAGCTGAATCCCAAGCAGTGGGCGGTGGGCATGGCCGTCAAGGCCGATGCCGAGGACCTGGCCACCGCCTTGAGTGGCGCCCTGTCCGAGCTGCAGAAGGACGGCACCGTGGCCGCCATCTTCAAGCGCCACGGCGTCGTCCTGCGCACCAACTGATCACTCTCCGGCGGGCGGAGCCCGCCATCTTCATGCCCGGATCCAACATGCCCATCTCGACACGACTGCTCCCCCTTCTCGCCGCCCTGGCGCTCACGCCGGCCTTCGCCGGAGACATCGACTGGCCGACCTACGGCCTCGACCACAGCAATCGCCGCTATGCGGCTGCCGACCAGATCAACTCCGTCAACGTGGCCAAGCTGTCCCGCGCGTGGGCCTACCAGAGTGGCGTCAAGGCCACCTTCCAGGCCACGCCGATCATGGTGGACCGCACGGTGTATCTGTCGCTGCCCTTCAATGACGTCGTTGCGCTGGACGCCGTGAGTGGCCGGCTCCTGTGGCGCTACAAGCATCCGCGCAAGAAGGATTACCCGCTGTGCTGCGGCCCGGCCAACCGGGGCGTGGCGGTGGCGGGGGGCAAGGTCTTCATCGGTACCGTGGACGCGCGTCTCGTGGCCCTGGACGCCAGGTCGGGGAAGGTGCTGTGGGATGTGGAGGTGGCCGATGGCGACAGTGCGCGGCGCGAATCAGTGACCACCCTCAACGAATCGGACCCACTGCGCAAAGCCAACATCGCCGGGCAGTCCGGCGTCGGGATCGCCATGGCCCCGGTGGTGCACAAGGGCAAGGTGCTGGTCGGGGTGACGGGGGTCGGCTACGGCCTGCACCTGGACTCCGACCGGGATGGGGCGCCGCTGGGGGCGGTGGTGGGCTTTGCCGGCAACTATGGGCGCCCCGGCTTCCTGGCCGCCTTCGATGTGGATACCGGCGCCCGCATCTGGCAGTTCGACACCATCGCCCCGAGCCACTGGGAGGGCGAGTTCCGCCGCACCACGCCCGATGGCGTGCCCCTGCACCGGGACATCGACAAGGAGCGCGCCGACCTGGCCAAGTATCCGGACGCGGCGCGTTATGGCGGTGGCTCCGCCTGGTCCACGCCGGCCATCGATGCCGAGAACGGGCTGCTCTATTTCGGCACCGGCAATCCCTCGCCCCAGATGGACGGTAGCTCGCGGCCCGGCGACAACCTGTACACGGTGTCGCTGGTCTGCCTGGAGGTTGAGACTGGCAAGATCCGCTGGCATTACCAGCAGGTCCCCCATGATCAGTGGGGCTACGACGTGGCCAGTCCGGCCGTGCTGTTCGACTATCCGCTCAACGGCAAGCGCGTGCCAGCCGTCGGCCAGGCAGCCAAGATCGGCTGGTACTACATCCATAACCGCCTCACCGGCGAGCTGCTGCTCAAGTCGGATGAGTTCGTCGCTCATCAGAACACCTTCACCAACCCCACCCCGGAAGGGCAGGTGATCCTGCCAGGTGTGCTGGGGGGTATCAACTGGTCACCGACTTCGGTGGATGACAAGCGCCTGGTCGCCTTCGTGCCGGCCATTCACTGGCCGGTGAAATACACCAAACGCGTCATCCCCGCCGGGCCGGACAAGCCGGCGGTCGAATACACCACGCTGGAGCCGTTGATGGATGTGCCGCGCTGGGGCGTGCTGTCGGCCATCGACCTGGCTTCGGGCCGGATGAAGTGGCAGCGCCAGACGGAGCAGCCCCTGGTGGGCGGCGTGCTGGCCACGGCGGGTAATCTCGTCTTCATGGGCGAGGGCAACGGCCGCTTCAATGCCTACGATGCCGCCACCGGGCAGACGCTGTGGAGCGATCAACTGGATGCCGGGGTCAATGCGCCCCCGATCACCTGGCAGATCGACGGCGTCCAGTATGTGGGTGTGGCCGCGGGCGGCAATCAGATCTTCGGCTACAAGGCCGGCGACACCTTCCAGGTGTACAAGCTGGGGCGCTGACACCCGGGGGCTGGCGGGCCTTACCCGATCAGCTTGAGCTTCATG
This sequence comes from Zoogloea sp., assembly GCA_017309145.1. Classification (GTDB taxonomy): domain Bacteria; phylum Pseudomonadota; class Gammaproteobacteria; order Burkholderiales; family Rhodocyclaceae; genus Zoogloea. The sequence goes on from JAFLDU010000051.1 coordinate 7,982, forward strand.
GCCAGGCGGGCGAGTTCGATGTCGGTTCGCACGCCCAGCTTGGCCTTGATCTGGTAGTGCGCGTTCTGCACGGTCTTGGGGCTGATGTTGAGGGTGCTGCCGATCTCTTCGGGACCCATGCCGTCCAGAAGCAGCCGCAGAATCTCGAACTCGCGCGGGTTCAGTTCATCGGCCGGATTGCTGACGCCCTCGAGCAGGGTCAAGGCCATCTCGGGGGCGATGTCCGGGCTGAGCACCTTCTCCCGCCGCGCCACCTTATAGACCGCCTGGATGAGCACGTCCGGGCTGCTGCTCTTGGTCACGTAGCCCAAGGCTCCGGCCCGGATGGCCTGCGCGGCGAAGAGCGGGTCGCGATGCATGCTGAAAGCCAGGATGCAGGCCTCAGGCCGGCGCTGGAGGATGCGCCGGGTCAGCTCGATGCCGCCCATCCCCGGCAGCGAGAGGTCGAGGACGATCAGGTCGGGCTCGTTCTCCCGCAGGCACTGGAGCGCCTCCTCGGCGGAGGCGGCCTCGGCGTCGACGCGCAGGTCTGCGCGGCGTTCGAGCAGACGGCGGTAGCCCTCGCGGACGACCGCGTGGTCATCGACCAGAAGGATGCGGATCATGGCTGTTCCTCGGCGGTGGTAGGGGGCTGACCCGCAAGGGGCAGCAGGACGGAGACGAGCGTGCCCTGGCCGGGGGGCGGAGCCGGTGCAATGCTGAGGGTGCCGCCCAGGGCCAGCACCCGTTCCTCCATGCCGAGCCGGCCGAAGCCTCCCCGCCGGTCGGCGCGACGGGCGTCGGCCGGGGTCGTGCAGCCCTGGCCGTCGTCGCGGATCTCCAGCCTCAGGCCAGCCGGCTGGCACTGCAGTGCCACTTCCACCCGGGCCGGCTGGCCGTGACGGACGGCATTGGTGAGACTCTCCTGGATGATCCTGTAGACACTCACGTTGATGTTGTCCGGCAGACCCTCGAGGCCCCCGTCCACGGTGAGCGTGAAGCGGGTGTCCCGGCTGCGCTGGTTCCAGCCTTCGATCAGCCGCTCCAGGCTGGGGTGCAGCCCGAACTCCTCCAGTCCGATGGGGCGCAGGCGGTGGAGGATCTGCTGCAGGGTCTCCATCATGTGCTCGACGGTCTTGACGATGGAGTCGGCGCAGGGCCGCAGGGCCGGTACGCCCTCGTCGGCGAGTTCGCGGGCGAAGGCCGCCTCGGCGTTCAGCGACGCCAGATACTGGCCGAACTCATCGTGCAGCTCGCGGGCCAGGTGCTGGCGTTCTTCTTCCCGTACCGACAGCAGCCGGTGGGCGAGCTTCTGCTGGCTGTTGATGGTGCTTTCCAGGCGGTCGGCGAGGTGGTTGAAGCCTTCGCCGATGCGGTTGAGCTCGATCAGCGCGAAACCCGGCATGCGGGCCCGCAGGTCGCCGTGTTCCATGCGGTTGAGCGTCCCCAGGATCGCCTCGGACGGGGCCAGGGCGTTCCGCACCGGGCGATACACGAAGAAGCTCAGGAACAGGATCATCACGCTGACGGCCACCAGGTTGGCCAGGCGCTGGGTCAGCTCCAGCACCTCCCGGCCGTAGTTCGGGGTGACGACCAATTGCCCCCCGGTGATGCCCGGATATTGGCCGATGCTGCCACGGAACTCCGCATCGGCACCAATGACCCGGCGCATGACGGCCTCCACGGGGCCTGGCAGCTCGACGGGGCTGGCAAAGCACTGCCGGTACACCGCGTGGCTGTGGAAGTCGCTCATCTCGATGCAGAAATTCAGGACCTGGCCGATCGCCTTGAGGGCGCCGAGGTCCAGCTTGAGCTCGGTCAGGCTGGCGTCGTAGGCCGAGTAGTTGCGGTTGATCTCGTCGGTGATGAGCTGCCGTATGGCGCCTCCGGTGCGTTGGATGTCACCGCGCACGCGGTGGCGGACTTCCAGCAGCGTCACCGCCGCCCCGAGCACCAGCACGATCAGGGCGAAGAGGCTGACACGGCGCAGCAGATGACGCTTGAGGTCGAGCGGGCGCAGGCGGGGAGCGGCAGGCATGGTCAGGCAGGGCGGCATGAGTCAGGCCACAGGATGCCGCAAAACCTCTGGGCAAACTGCCCGACGTCCCAACTGCCTGCCGCGCTCTCCGGGGCTCTCACCCGCCCGCCTGCCAATCTACCGGGACCGTGGGACGGCAGGCCCGGATCGATCCTGGATGCGTAGCGCCTTATGCCGGTGGCGCTTCGTACCAGCCCTTGGTGGCATTGACGACCTTCACGACCAGCAGCATCACTGGTACCTCGATCAGAACGCCCACCACGGTGGCGAGTGCGGCCCCTGATTCGAAGCCGAACAGGCTGATGGCCGCGGCCACCGCCAGTTCGAAGAAGTTGGACGCGCCGATCAGGGCCGACGGACAGGCCACGGCGTGCTTCTCTCCCACCCGGCGGTTGAGCCAGTAGGCCAGCGCCGAGTTGAAGAGCACCTGGATCAGGATAGGGACCGCCAGCAGGGCGATGATCAGGGGCTGTTCGAGGATGGCCTTGCCCTGGAAGGCGAAGAGCAGCACCAGCGTGGCCAGCAAGGCGGAGATGGACCAGGGGCCGATCTTAGCCATGGCGGTGTCGAAGGCGGCCTGACCCCGGGCCAGCAGGGTCTTGCGCCAAAGTTGGGCGAGCAGCACCGGGATCACGATGTACAGCACCACGGAGGTCAGCAGGGTGTCCCACGGTACGCTGATCGCCGAGATGCCGAGCAGCAGCCCGACCAGCGGTGCGAAGGCGAACACCATGATGCTGTCGTTGAGGGCCACCTGGGACAGGGTGAACAGCGGGTCGCCGTTGGTGAGCCTGCTCCACACGAAGACCATCGCGGTGCAAGGCGCTGCCGCCAGCAGGATGAGCCCGGCCACGTAGCTGTCGAGTTGCGCTGCCGGCAGCCAGGGGGCGAACAGGTGGCGGATGAACAGCCAGCCCAGCAGGGCCATCGAGAAGGGCTTGATCAGCCAATTGACGACGAGGGTCACGCCGATGCCGCGGATGTGCTGCTTTACCTCGTGCAGCGCACTGAAATCCACCTTGACCAGCATCGGGATGATCATCACCCAGATCAGCAGCCCGACCGGTAGATTCACCTGGGCCACTTCGATCCGGCCGATGGCCTGGAAGACGCCGGGTGCCAGCTGGCCCAGGGTGATGCCGGCCAGGATGCACAGGAAGACCCACAGGGTCAGGTAGCGCTCGAAGACGCTCATCGGCGCGCCGGCCGCCGCCTTGGCGGCCACTTCACATTGAACTGCGGACATGATGCCTCCTTACAGGCTCAAGGCTTCGCGTACCGCCGCCACCAGGCGCAGGCGGATGTCGTCGCGCACGGCGATGAAGCTGTCCAGCCCTTCGCCGTGGGGGTCGTGGAAGCCCACGTGGATGCGTTTGACCGGGCGGGGGAAGATCGGGCAGCTCTCCCTGGCGTTGTCACAGACACTCACCACCAGGTCGATCTCCTGATCCATGACGTCTTCGACCGTCTTGGGGTACAGCCCGGCGGTAGGCAGGCCGGCGAGCGTCAAAGCCTCGATGGCGCCGTCGGCCACCTTGGGCTGGGGCTCGGTGC
>JAFLDU010000052.1 GCA_017309145.1 Zoogloea sp.
CGGCGGCTGGGTCAGCATGCGTCCCTCGTCGTCCAGCACCATGAAGCGTCCGGTGTCGCCGAAGGACCATGCCCGCAGGCGGTCGAGGCCTTCCCGGAGGCGCGCTTCCTCCCATTTGTAGAGGTAGTCCCCTGTGCCTATGACCCAGCCATAGGGCTCGAACAGGCGCACGAAGGCGAGCTTGTCGGACATCTTGCGAGGGTCGTCGGGGGAATACCAGCGGTAGCGGGACAGCCCCCCGGCGGTGTTGCTGCGGGCCGCATCAATAAGGCCACGCATGATGTAATGCCCCCGGTCATCCCGGTTGTCCCACAGGGAGGTTCCCTCCAGGGCTGGTGCGATCGGCAGCAGGATGCAGGTCCCCCGCTGGTCATCCACAAAGAAGTAGCCCCGCCCATCGAAGAAGCGCTGAGGGCGCAGGGCCTCGATGATCAAGCGCTTTACCTCGGCTTCCGGGCGGCGGCCATGCTCCTTGTCGTAGATCCCCTGGGCGGTCTGCAAGGCCATGCTGACCTTCTCCCGCAAGGCCTCCTGCAGGGCGGTCTCGGTGCGCGAATGCACGAAGTCCAGGTAGCCGATGGCCGCAGCCATCTCGGTGCGCAGCCTTTCCTGCTTCTTGAGTTCAAAGCCCTTTTCGAGGCGCTGGATGACCTGCAGGTGTTCCCCCTGGGCCATCCACATGAAGCTTCCTCCCAGAGAAAGGGCGAGAGCGAGGACGACGATCAGGGTGCCCAGCAGGTGATAGCGGGGCAGGGTTTGATCGGTGATGGAGAGTTTCATGAGGCTTTGGGCGCAGGGGCGGGGCGTCCCGGGGGCGCATGCATGGATTGTGTTACGGCGGGCCTTTCTAGCACTAAAGGCGTTTTTCGTCACGATTTGTGGCGCAGATCACCCGATATATGTGAGTCGTGACGCAAAAATGGACCCAGAGTGAGCCTGTGCGGCGGGCTACGGTCTCGGGAATTCAAGTCATGGCGGTCCCTGACGTTAAAATCTGTCACTGTCCGCTTCCCGCCTTGGGCGCATCCGACCCACCATTCCTGGCTCTGTCCATGCCCGCCGATCCCTTCCAGATTCCCGTTGATGAACGCCGACGCCTGTTCGCCCCGATTGTCGCCGTCGGTGTGGCGCTGATTGCGCTGGTCTGGGTGTCTGTGGTCTATAAGGCGCAGGCGGACAGGGAAATGGTCATCCGCGCGATCAACACCTCCAATCTCAATCTCGCCCGCGCCTTCGAGGAACATACGGTCCGCACCATCAAGAGCGCTGATCAGGCGGTGCTCTTTCTGAAATACCAGTACGAGAAGCTGGGGCCGGCCATGAACATTGCCGACTACGTGCGGCAGGGGACGATCATCAACAGCCTCTTCAACCAGATCGGCGTGATCGACGAGAAGGGGATGTACATCCTCAGCAATCTTCCCGATCACACGCCGCGAGATCTCTCGGATCGTGAGCACTTCCTGGTGCATCGCGGGGCGGATAGCAATGCCCTCTACATCAGCAAGCCGGTGCAGGGGCGTGCGTCCGGAAAGTGGTCCATCCAGCTGACGCGGCGGATCAACAAGCCTGACGGCAGCTTCGGGGGCGTCATCGTGGTGTCGATGGACCCTTACTATTTTTCGGAGTTCTACAAGGGCGTGGACCTGGGGCGGAGCGGCGTGGTCAGCCTGGTCGGCCGCGATGGCATCGTGCGGGCCCGGCGGGCGGGAGAGAACATTGAGGTGGGGCAGGACCTTTCGGGCACCCCCCTGATGCGCCTGGGCGCCCAGGCTGCATCCGGGCATTACAATTACACGAGCAAGGCCGACGGAGTGCGCCGCTTCTACAGCTTCCGGGTGTTTCAGGAGTATCCGCTACTGGTCTCGGTGGGCGTGGGTGAGGATGAAGCTCTCGAGGAGTTCCACCAGCGCCGCACGGGGTACATGATCTATGCCGGGGTGATGAGCCTGATGATCCTTGTCTTCGGCGCCCTGGCGATCCGCATGCTCGATCGTCAGTACCGAATTTCGGCGGCGCTGCGCGAGAGTCAGGCCCGGGCGGAGGAGGCCAACCGGATGAAATCCGAGTTCCTGGCGTCCATGTCCCATGAGTTGCGGACGCCCCTCAACGGGATCATGGGCTATGCGGAGTTCCTTCGCGACAGCAGTACCGACACGCCCCGGGAGTTTGCGGGGATCATCCTGGAGAGCAGCCAGCACCTGCTGGAACTGGTCAATTCCATCCTCGATCTGGCCAAGGTCGAGGCAGGGCAGATGGTTCTTGAGTTGCGGGAGGTGCCCTTGAGGCCCCTGGTCGAGCGGGTCATCCAGAGCCATCGACCGCTGGCCCTGGAGAAAGGCCTGGTGCTCACTGCCGAAGTGGCGGACGATGTCCCGGAAACCCTGCGCTGTGACTCGACCCGCCTGTCGCAGGTGCTGATCAATCTGCTCGACAATGCCATCAAGTTCACCGACGAGGGGCGTGTGGCGCTGAGCATTGCCAGGAACGGGGGAGACCTTCAGTTGAAGGTCACCGACACCGGTTGCGGGATCGCCGAGGACATGCAGGCCCATGTCTTCGAGCGCTTCCGTCAGGTGGAGAGCTTCCTCACCCGCCGCCACGCCGGAACCGGCCTGGGGCTGGCATTGGTCAAGGAACTGACCGCCCTGATGGGTGGTAATGTCGTCCTGCATTCGGTGCCCGGAAAGGGCAGTGAGTTCATCATCAACCTTCCCCTGGATCCCCAGGAGCACAGCACGTGAGCGCAATGAAAGTCCTGATCGTCGATGACCACAAGATCAACCGGGCCCTGCCGGCCGTGCTCCTCGCTCAAGCCGGCTGCGAAGTCCATGAGGTGGATTCCGGCGAAGCCGCGCTGGCCTTTGTCGAGAGCCAGGCCGTGGATGTACTGCTGCTGGATGTCAGCATGCCGGGCATCAGCGGCTCGGAGGTGTGCCGGCGCCTGCGGGCTCGGCCGGACACGGCGGGCCTGCGCATCGTCGCCTATACCGCCCATGCCATGCCGGGTGAGCGCGAACAGATCCTCGCCGCCGGCTTCGACGAGATCCTGGTCAAGCCCATCAACCGTCAGGGCTTGCTGCAGTCGGTCGGCCTGCCGGTCTAGGCCGGCAGGCTCGGCCCGGGCTCAGACGCCCTTCAGCCCGTTCGCCTGGGAGCGCCCGGGGGCCGGCTTGCCCTTGCGGGCGCGCTTGCCCAGCCAGGGCTCCCAGTCCTTGGCCGGGATCGAGACCTCGACCGGCTTGCCGACCCGGGTGGCGGCCAGCAGGGTGAGGGATTCGCGGGCCACACAGACGGTGCCCAGCTGCTCGCCCTCGTCCAGTCCCATGATGATCACACCCCGGCCGCCGCCGGAGAGCTCCTTCATCTGGTCCAGCGGGAAGACCAGCAGGCGTCCGCTGGTGGACAGGGCAGCCAGATGCAGCCCTTCGCCGTCGTCGAAGAGGACGGGCGGTAGCTGGCGTCCGCCTTCGTCCACCGTGACGAACTGCTTGCCGGCCCGCTTGGTGGCGCTCATGTCGCCCAGGCGGCACAGGAAACCGTAGCCATCCGCGCTGCTCAACAGGACCCGCTTGTCGGCAGGCCCGGCGAGCACGTGAGCCACCTTGCTGCCGCTGGGCAGCTCGATCAGCGAGGCCAGGGGCACGCCGTTGCCTCGCCCGTCGGGCAGGGCCGAGACGGCGACAGTGAGGGCCCGCCCGCCGTCGCTCAGCACGATCAGGGTGTCTACGCTGCGGCATTCGAAGGCGCTGCCCAAGCGGTCGCCGTCCTTGAAGCTGATGTTCTCGAGATCGACGCCGTGCCCGCTGCGGCAGCGGACCCAGCCCTTGTCGGAGACGATCACGGTGACCGGCTCATCCACCACGGTCTGGCTGATGCCGGCGCGGGCGGCTTCCTCCACCAGGGTGCGGCGGGCGTCGCCGTACTTGTCGGCGTCGGCCTTGATCTCCTTGATCACCAGGCGGCGCAGCTTGCCGTCGCTCGCCAGCAGGGATTCGAGCTCGTCCTTTTCGCCGCGCAGCTCGGCCAGTTCGCGCTCGATCTTGATGCCTTCGAGGCGGGCCAGCTGACGCAGGCGGATCTCCAGGATGTCCTCGGCCTGGCGGTCGGACAGGTCGAAGCGGGCGATCAGGGCCGGCTTGGGCTCATCCGATTCGCGGATGATGCGGATCACCTCGTCGATGTTCAGGAAGACGATGTGGCGGCCTTCCAGGATGTGGATGCGGTCGTTCACCTGGCCCAGGCGGTGGGTCGTGCGCCGACGCACCGTGGCGACGCGGAAGCGACCCCACTCGTGGAGGATGTCGGCCAGGTTCTTCTGCCCCGGCCGGCCGTCCAGACCGATCATCACCAGGTTGATGGAGGAAGAGCTCTCCAGGCTGGTGTGAGCGAGCAGCAGGTTGGCGAACTCGGTCACATCCTGGTTGCGGCTCTTCGGCTCGAACACCAGGCGTACCGGCGCGTCCTTGCCCGATTCGTCACGGACCCGGTCCAGGGCGGCGAGCATCAGGGCCTTGAGCTGGGCCTGGTCGGCGTCGATGGACTTCTTGCCTGCCTTGGGCTGCGGGTTGGTCAGGGTTTCGATCTCGAACAGGACCTTCTGGGCCGACACGCCCGGCGGCAGCTCGGTGATCACCAGCTGCCACTGGCCGCGGGCCAGGTCCTCGATCACCCAGCGGGCACGCAGCTTGAGGCTGCCGCGGCCGGTCTCGTAAGCCTGGCGGATGTCCGCGGCCGGCGAGATGATCTGCCCGCCGCCGGGGAAGTCGGGGCCGGCGATGTGGGTCATCAGGTCGGCGACCGTGGCCTCCGGGTGCTCGATGGCGTGGATGGCCGCCGCGGCCACTTCCCGCAGGTTGTGGGAGGGGATTTCGGTGGCCATGCCGACGGCGATGCCGGAGGCGCCGTTGAGCAGCACGAAGGGCAGGCGGGCCGGCAGCAGTTGGGGTTCTTCGAAGGCGCCGTCGTAGTTGGGGCGGAAGTCCACGGTGCCCCGGTCGATCTCCGACAGCAGCAGCTCGGCAATGGGCGTCAGGCGGCATTCGGTGTAGCGCATGGCCGCCGCGGAGTCGCCGTCGCGGGAGCCGAAGTTGCCCTGGCCGTCCACCAGTGGATAGCGCAGGGAGAAGTCCTGCGCCACGCGGACCATCGCGTCATAGACGCTGGAGTCGCCATGGGGGTGGTACTTACCGATCACGTCGCCGACCACCCGGGCCGATTTGACGTGCTTGGAGCCCGGCGACAGGCGCATCTCGTTCATGGCGTAGAGGATGCGGCGCTGCACCGGCTTGAGCCCGTCCTCCACCTGGGGCAGGGCGCGGGCCTTCACCACGCTCATGGCGTAGGCCAGGTAGGCGCGCTCGGCGTAGAGGTCGAGGGGCAGTGCGTCGTCACTGCCCAGCAGCAAGGTGGGAGGTGGAGAGGCTGGGGGGGCGGCGTCGTCGGATGCCGGGGAGTCGAAAAGGTCCGGGGTGTCGTTCATGGTGAGACGTTTGCAGTGAAAGTGGCGCAGGCTGGCACGGGGGCAGGCCGTGCCGGCGCGCCGGAATGACTAGCGGCAGGCCAGGCGGAAGGCATTGCGGATGCCCTCTTCATCCAGGCGGCGGCCGATGAGGACCAGCGTGGTGTGGCGTGCTTCGTCCTGCGCCCAGGGGGCGCCGTAGTCCGAGCCGCTGAGGCGGTGGACGCCCTGCAGGATCACCTTCCGGTCGTCGCCACGCAGGGCCAGCACGCCCTTGTAGCGCAGCAGGGCCGGCCCCTGGCGCAGCAGGAGTTCCTCGACGAAGCCGGCCATCAGGGCCGAATCCACGTCGCCCGGATGCTGAAGCACGAAGGAGGCGATGTCGTCGTCGTGGCGGTAGAAGCCGCCCGCGTTGCCACCGCCCCGGCGCAGCCCGGCGGGGCTGTCGCTGGCCAGGAAGGCGGGCAGCTGCTCCATGACCTCGTCCAGGCGGAAGGCATCCAGGTGGAACAGGTCGGTGACCGCCGACGTCTCGGTGGGCACCGGCACGGCCGGCACGCGGATGTTGATGCGCAGCAGGCGCTGTTGCAATGCTGCCAGGGCGTCGTCGTCGAGGCCCTCGGTCTTGCTCAGCAGGATCCTGTCGGCGAAGCCCACCTGGGCTGCAGCGACCCGGTGTTCGTTGAGCTGGGTGTGGGCGTGGACAGCGTCCACCACCGTGATGATGCCGTCGAGCGCGTAACGTCCGGCCACGCCTTCGTCCACGAAGAGGGACTGGGCCACCGGGGCCGGATCGGCCAGACCGGTGGTCTCCACCACCAGATGGTCGAAGGCCAGCTCGCCCGTGTCGCGGCGATCGGCCAGATCGGTCAGGGCATTGGACAGTTCGCCGCGCACGCTGCAGCAGATGCAGCCGTTGGTGAGCTCCACGACCTCCACTGCGGGTGAGCCGGCGATCAGGCCGCCGTCGATGCCCACGCTGCCGAACTCGTTCTCGAGCACGGCCACCTTGCGTTCCGGATGGGTGGCCAGGTAGCGGTTGAGCAGGGTGGTCTTGCCCGCACCCAGAAAGCCGGTGAGGATGGTTGCGCGGATCGGTGGCCGCGGAATCGAGAGGGGGTTGTTGTTGGATGCGCTCATTGCTCAGACGTCGGCTTCCACCGAGTCGCCCTTTTCCTCCATCCAGGCCCGGCGGCCCGAGGCTTCGCCCTTGCCCATCAGCATGGTGAACATGCGGCGGGTCTCCTCGAAGGCGTCGCTGCGCACATGCACCGGCAGCACACGGCGGGTGGCCGGGTCCATGGTGGTCTCGCGGAGCTGATCGGGGTTCATCTCACCGAGGCCCTTGAATCGGCCGACCTCGATGTGCTCGGGTTTGACGCCTTCGTGGACCAGCCGGTCGCGCAGGGTGTTGAGCTCCTGGTCGTCGAGGGCATAGAGCCGGCGCGGCGGACGCTTCTTGCCCTGGGCCGGCACGTCCAGGCGGTACAGCGGCGGCTGGGCCACGTAGATGTGGCCGCGCTCGATCAGCTTGGGGAAGTGGCGGAAGAACAGGGTCAGCAGCAGGGTCTGGATGTGGGAGCCGTCCACGTCCGCATCGGACATGATGATCAGCTTGCCGTAGCGCAGCTCGGAGAGGTCCGGGTCGGCGTCCGGGGTGTGGGGCTCCACCCCGAGGGCCACCGCGATGTCGTGGATCTCGGCGTTGGCGAAGAGGCGGTCCTTGTCCACCTCCCAGGCGTTCTGGACCTTGCCGCGCAGGGGCAGGATGGCCTGGGTGTCCTTGTCCCGGGCCATCTTGGCGCTGCCACCGGCCGAGTCGCCCTCGACCAGAAAGAGTTCGTTGCGCTCGATGTCCTCGGATTCGCAGTCGGACAGCTTGCCCGGCAGCACGGCCACCCCGGAGGACTTGCGCTTCTCGACCTTCTGGGCGGCGCGGGCCCGCGCCTGGGCCGCCTTGATGGCCAGCTCGGCGAGCTTCTTGCCATAGTCCACGTGCTCGTTGAGCCACAGCTCGAAGGGGTCGCGGACCATCCGTGAGACCAGCTGCACGGCGTCGCGGCTGTTCAGGCGCTCCTTGGTCTGGCCCTGGAAGCTCGGGTCGAGGACCCGCGCCGAGAGCAGGAAGGAGGCACGGCCGAAGGCGTCGTCGGCGGTCAGCTTGACCCCCTTGGGCAGCAGGGCGTGGTGGTCGATGAAGTTCTTGATGGCGGTGAACACGCCATCCCGCAGGCCGGCCTCGTGGGTGCCACCGGCGGGGGTGGGGATCAGGTTGACGTAGGACTCGCGCACCGGGGCGCCCTCGGCGGTCCACGCCACGGCCCAGGAAGCGCCTTCGCCGGTGGCGAAGGTGTCATCGCCCTTGGCGGCGTATTTCTCGCCGCTGAACAGGGGGATCAGGGGCTCGTCGCTGAGGGCCTCGGACAGGTAGCCGCGCATGCCATGCTCGAACAGCCAGGTACGCGTGTCGCCGCCCTCGATGCTGAGGCTCACCTCGAGGCCCGGCATCAGCACGGCCTTGGAGCGCAGCAGGCGTTCCAGTTCGCCGCGGGGCAGGTCGGCGGAGTCGAAGTACTTGGCGTCGGGCCAGGCGCGCACGGTGGTGCCGCTGGCTTTCTTCGGGGCGTCGCCGATGCGGGCCAGGGCCTCGATCACCTCGCCCGCGGCAAAGACCAGGCGATGCCGGCCGCCGTCGCGCACCACTTCCACCTCCAGGCGGTGGGACAGGGCATTGGTGACCGACACGCCGACGCCATGCAGGCCACCGGAGAAGCGGTAGGCGGAGTCGTCGTCGGTCTTGTTGAACTTGCCGCCGGCGTGCAGGCGGGTGAACACCACCTCGACGGTGGACACGCCTTCGACCGGGTGGATCTCCACCGGGATGCCGCGACCGTCGTCGGACACGCTGACCGACCCGTCCAGGTGCAGGGTCACGCCGATCTTGCGGCAGAAGCCAGCCATCGCCTCGTCGGCGGCGTTGTCGATGACTTCCTGGATGACGTGGAGGGGATTCTCCGTCCGGGTATACATGCCCGGGCGTTGCTTGACCGGCTCGAGGCCCTTGAGGACGGTGATGGAGTCGGCGTTATAGGTTTTCTGGGTCATGCTGTGGGGGTGTTTTTCCGGCGGGGTTTTCAAGCGGTGCGGACTATACCGCGCCGGCGGTGCCGTGGGCGAGGGGCTTTCAGTGGCGGATGGCGCTGCGCCCCGCGTTTTCACTGGTCTGGCGGGCAATCCGGTCGAGCAGGGCGTTGGCTGCCTGCGCGCCGGGGGAGTCTCCCGCTGCCTGACGCCAGGCCAGGCGCACCGCACCGGTGCTGCCGGCCAGGGTGTAGATGGCCATGGACAGGGGGCATTGGGCAATATTGGAAGGGTTCTCGAGGGCGAGCTGCCAGGCGATGCGTGCGCTGCAGAAATGCAGGACTTCGGCTTGGCCATAGACGGCCTCCCGATGCTCCAGGGCCGCGCCGGTCCGGGCCAGCATGTCACCGAACTGGCTGGGCGGTGCGGGCACCAAGCCTTCGGTCTCGATGGCGTCCACCAGGGCCTCCCGCGCGTCGGCATAGCGGGCGGGCTGGATTTCGAGCTCCCGGAAACCTTCCGCGCATGCCTGCGGGCTGCACAGGAGCGGCATCAGGAGCGTGATGAAGAGGGCCGGCAAGCTTTTCATGAGTGGGGCGTGGGGAGTACCAAGCGGAAAGGCGCCACGATACTCCCCCTGTCAGGGTCAGCTCACCTGGATCACGATCTTGCCGAAATGGGCTCCCCGCTCCATGTGGGCGAGGGCGGCGGGGACTTCGTCGAAGCCGAACTGCCGGTCGATCACAGGGCGGATGTGCTTTTCAGCGATGGCCTGGAGCATGTCGGCGAACATCTGGCGGCTACCGACGAAGATGCCGTGAATGGCGGCGAGCCGGGGGATCAGCATCATCGGGTTGGCGGCCCCGGCCAGTCCGGTGAGCACCCCGATGTAGGCGATGCGACCGCCTGTGCGCACGCTCAGCAGGGAGCGCTCCAGGGTGCCGGGGCCACCGACTTCCACCACCACGTCCACCCCGTGTCCGCCGGTCAGGCGCAATGCCTCGTCCTGCCATTCGGGGGTGCGGCGGTAGTTGATGCCGTGGTCGGCTCCGAGTTGGAGTGCCTGGGCGAGTTTCTCGTCACTGCTCGAGGTGATGATGACCTTCGCCCCGGCAGCCTTGGCGAACTGCAGGGCGAAGATGGAGACGCCGCCCGTGCCCTGCAACAGCACGGTCTGGCCGGGTTTCAGCGGGCCGGCCTCGAACAGGGCGTGCCAGGCGGTCAGGGCTGCGCAGGGCAGGGTGGCCGCTTCCTCGAAGCTCAGGCTGTCGGGGATGCGGATCAGGCCGGATGCCTCGGTGACAAAGTGGGGTGTCAGCACGCCCGGACCTTCCGCGCCCAGCGCCCCCGAAATTGCCTGGGCGTCGGCCTGGCCCGCCTGCCAGTGGGGAAAGAACAGGCTGGCCACCCGATCGCCGACGCGCAGATCCTTGACCTCCTCACCCACCGCGATCACCTCGCCGGCGCCGTCGGAGCAAGGCACCAGACCGTTCTCGATGGGGCAGAAGTAGGTATTGCGGGACACCAGCAGATCCCGGTAGTTGAGGGATACCGCCTTGATGGCGACCGCCACCTGGCGTGGCGCCAGTGCGGGAGGCTGAAAGTCCCTCAGCTGGAACGGCGGGGTGTCATCGGCGAAATGTACTTCGTAGCGCTGCATTGTTGTCTCCTGGGTTGGGGCGCCCTGGGGCAGGCGGTCATGGCCGGTTCGTTGTCCGGTCTGTGGGAACGAGCGATCAGAGGATAAGCCGTTTGGGGGTGTTCGATGGCGTGGTCCGCGTTTTTACCTAAAAAAACGGCGCCCCGAGGGGCGCCAGAAGGAGGGAGAAACACAACAGGTTGCGGTTCGCGGACGCACCGGACGTCCGCGGAAACTGCGTCGCCCCGGAGGGCATTACCAATCAGAAGAACAGGATGGCGCCAGCGGACAGGGTGCGGTTCTTGGTCTCGCTGTCATCCACGGTGCTGGTGATCTTTTCCTGGTTCAGTTCGCCGACCAGGGTCACGAACTTGTTCAGGCTGTGATAGACGCCCAGGGTGTAGGCCTTGTTCTTGCGCTCGTTGCCTTGACCCAGGGCACCGTCGTTGTCCTTGTTCTGGCCGAAGTTGATGCCGAACTTGGTCTTGTTGAGCTGGTAGGTGCCCTGCAGGAAGTAGCCCTTGGAGTCGGTCTTGTTGCCGAGACCATCGCTGCCGCCGAAGAACTGGGCGCCCACGGTGGAGAGGCCGAGGCCCTTGCCGGAGAAGGCATAGGCAACCGCACCGAAGTTACCCGCGCTGGCCTTGGCGCCGATTTCATAGCCGGTGGCGGTGAAGCTCTTGTCCGGGTTGGCGCCGACGCCGTTGCAGTTGGAGCCCTTGGAGCAGCTGGTGCTCTGGGTCACGAGGCCGCCCCACAGCTTGCCGGGCATGTCGCCCTTCCAGTCGTAGTCAACCTTGGCCTGGAAGCCCGGAGTCTTGGTCTGGTCGCCGGCAAAGGAGCTGGGCTGGAAGATGCCGCCAGAAGCCTGCAGGCCGTTGTAGTTGGGGGTGGTGTAGGTGATCTGGGCCTGGAAGCCGGTGTACATGTAACCGTGGCCGATCATGCCGAAGGTGGTGTTGAACGGGATGCCGGCGTTGGAGGTGCCGCCGACGCCCAGCAGGGTCATGTCGGACAGGATGATGTTCTGGCCGAAGAGGCCGATGTCACGGCCGAACTTCAGGGTGCCCCATTCGTTGTTGCCGAACTGGAAGTACACATTGCGCACGTCGATCTGGCTGTAGGGGCTGCTGGCACCCGGGATGCCACCGGCGCCGGTGCCTACGGTGGACGGCAGGCCGACCACGGAAGAAGAGTCGTTGATGCCGGGGGCAAAGCTGAAGTGGGCCTTGACGTCCTGGTCGGCGACCTTGCTCGTCATCACGAAGTTGATCCAGCCCGGCAGCAGGCCGTTGGTCAGGGCGCTGTTCTGGGTCTTGGTCTCCGGGCCGCCGGCCACGGTGGTCTTGGATTCGCGATTGACGTAGAAGCCGTTGATCGTGCCGTTGATGTCGAGGGTCACGTCATCCTTGGTGAAGCTGACGGCCTGGGCACCGCCGGCTGCAGCGGCGAGGCAGGCGAGGGCGACGGAATGGGCAAGAAGGTTCTTCTTCATAACGATTGTCTCCGGAATTTTGTCGTTGATGTCACCAGCGAGGCGCGGGCTATGGTGCGCCGCTACCTCGTTCCTCCCTTGGTCGCATTTCCTGTGAAACACGCCGTTACGGAGCGCGATCACTTCAGCGAGCGCTGTGCCAGATGCCCGGAGAAAATGTGGAATTTGCCCGCCTTTTGCAATAAGTAACGGTTTTTAATGGAGAAAAATTTTCTATCTGGATGTGCGGCGTAACGGCGCAGGGATGTGTCATTGCTCAGGAAATGAGCAGTTGCCTGTGCCGGGCACGCGCACGCTGATGCAATCCGTGACAGAGAATGGAGCATGCTGGAGCGCAACATGCGCCCTATGCACCCGGCTGCCGGCACGATGGCGGGGGCTGTTAAAATCCCGCCCTCAGACATTTTCTTATCGGGCCGGTCGCCCCTTCCCGCCATGGATTTCCGCTCAAAGCTCGCTGCCGTGTGGCAGCGCCATGATTCCCTTCTCTGCGTCGGCCTCGATCCAGACATCGCCCGCTTCCCCGCCCACCTCAAGGGCCGCCCGGACGGCGTGCTGGCTTTCTGCAAGGGCATCGTCGATGCCACCGCGGACCTGGCCTGTGCCTTCAAGCCACAGATCGCTTATTTCGCCGCGGCAGGTGCCGAAGATCAGCTGCAGGATCTGATCGCCTACATCCACGAACACCACCCGGCGGTGCCGGTGGTGCTGGATGCGAAACGTGGCGATATCGGCGCCACCGCCCAGCAGTACGCCAGGGAGGCCTTCGAGCGCTTCAAGGCCGATGCCCTGACGGTCAATCCCTACATGGGCTTCGACTCGGTCGAGCCTTACCTGGAGTATTCGGACAAGGGACTGATCGTGTTGTGCCGCACCTCCAATCCGGGCGGCTCCGACCTGCAGAACCTGAACATGGAGGGCGGGCGCAAGCTCTACCAGCACGTGGCGGCACTGGTGGCCGGGCCGTGGAACGTGCACGGGCAGAATGCGCTGGTGGTGGGGGCCACCTTCCCCCAGGAGCTGGCCGACGTGCGCTCCATCGTGGGGGATCTGCCCCTGCTGGTGCCCGGCATCGGCGCCCAGGGCGGCGATGTGGAGGCCACCGTGAAGGCGGGCCGCAGCGCTGCAGGTACCGGCCTGATGATCTCTTCGTCGCGGGCCATCCTGTATGCCGGGAAGGGCGAGGATTTCGCCGAAAAGGCCCGGGAGGTCGCCTTGGCCACCCGGGACGAGGTCAACCTTTACCGCGGTTGAATTCGCCGCCGAGCTCTTCGCGGCCAGAAAGTCGGGCATGTTGCGCCGCCGCAGAGTAGGATGGAGACTTGTCGCGGGCCCGGACCCTTGCCGGTTCGTCGCCCGCGATGGTCATTTACAGGCCGCATGACCCGCATTCCCGCGACAAGGCTGCATCTCCAGGGAGGCCCATGGTCAGGTTGAAGTTTTCGGTCGAGTTGAATTACGAACTGTCGCAGCCTGGCTGTGACTTCATCTTCAACATTCATGCGGCGCACACCCGGCATCAGCAGGTCGTTACCGAGATGATGGAGCTCGGGCAGTTTCTGCTGCCCCAGGTCCATACCGACATGAGCACCGGAAACCGCTACATGCGCCTCAAGGCGGAGGCGGGTCTGTTGCGCCTGCGCTACAGCGCCACCGTGGACATCCGGCACCACGTGGCGGTACCTGAGTCGATTGTCGAAGTGCCCGTCGGGCGACTGCCGGCCGATGTCCTGACCTACCTCTATCCGAGCCGCTACTGCCAGTCCGACCGGCTTTACGAGTTGGCCATGCGTGAATTCGGCGCTCTGCCGCAGGGCTATGGGCGCATCCGGCGCGTCTGCGACTGGGTCACACACCACGTCGCGTTCCGCTCCAACACCACCAATGCCAGCACCTCGGCCATGGATACGCTGCAGGAGCGGGTCGGGGTGTGCCGCGACTTTGCCCACCTGATGATCGCCCTCTGCCGGGCCCTCAATGTTCCCGCCCGCTTTGTCGCGGGTATCGACTACGGCGCGGACCCGGCGCTGGGACCGAGCGATTTTCACGCCTATGTGGAAGTCTTCCTGGGCGACCGCTGGTATCTGTTCGATCCGTCCGGCACCGCCATTCCGATGGGGCTGATGCGCTTCGGTACCGGCCGTGACGCGGCCGATGTGTCCTTCGCCACCATATTCGGCCCGGTCACGGCCCAGCCGCCGAAAATCATCATCGAGGCGGTGGAAGATGCCGCCGCAGGCTTCGAGTTGCCGCGTCACCGCCCGGAGGCCTTGTCCACCGATGACGGCTCGGCGGTCCTGATCGGGACCCGGCTTGCGCCCCTGACCTGACAGCCCTCGCCCAGGCGACCATTCATTATCAGAAGGAGATTTCCATGAGCACCATTGACGAGATCGCTGCCCGCCACGGCTTCAGTAGCGATGCGGGCCGGGCGGCCTATGCCGCCCTGCAGTCGGGGGGCTTCAGCCAGGCCCAGTTCAGCCACCCCGAGCTGGGGGGCATGGGGCAGTGGATGAGCGGCGGCATGATGATGATCGGCGACATGTTCAACGATGGCCTCAAGTGGCGCGTCGGCGCGCTGCTCACCGAACTTTCGCAGCACCGCGAGCCGCAGCCGGCGATGGCACCCCAGGGCAACAACTGGGGCTTTGCCCAGTGGTCCAACTGGTGGCCGGCAGAGCTGGGTTCGCCGGCCAGTTCCGGCAGCCAGAATGACATGGCCTATGCCTGGTTCCCGTCCTCCGCCCGTCTGCTGGTGAAGATCGGTGGTGACGTGTTCTCCTTCGACACGGGCAACCTGTCCATCTACGGGGTGCAGCAGCAACAAGGCGGCGGTATCGCCTCCGTGGTGCTGAACACCTCCAACGGACCGATGGGACTGCTCGGGCTCAACCGCGGCTGACGGTCGTCCGGCCGTTTTCCGGTCTTCCCGCGCGGGGCCGGCTCACCCTTGTGGTGTGCCGGCCCCGTCTGTTTTCCGGGCCAGGCGTCCCCATGGATTTGGCATTCATAGGCTATAACTCATGCAGGGCAGGGCCCCGAGCGGCCGGCTTCGCATATACAACGAGACAGATCCGGGGAGGAACACCATGGCGCAGCCCGTCGTTATCAGTTTGGAACTGGCATCCCATCGCAGCGAGAGCCAGTCCGGCTGGGATACCGAAACCTTTGTGCTGGCCGGCGTGGCCCGGGGGGGCAGCGGCGACACCCGGCGGCTGGAGTTGCAGCCGGACGATGTGGTCGAACTGGAGCTGGATAGCGGAGAGCGCCTGCTGGTGGCCGCAGAGGACGTGGGGCGGTATCTGGGCGGCGTCCAGGGTCGGGGTGGGGACGCCGATCCGGTGCTGCGGGTGGGGGGGCTGCTACGCCCGACCGGACCGCAGTTGCCGGCGGCAGGCAGCCGGGATGGACTGGGGAGCTGGGTGTTGCGGGCGTTGCGGGTGCATCGCCAGGGGCCGGCGGGGGTGACGGCCCTGGCCGCCGCGGGGGCCTTTCAAGACTATCAGCTGGACAACCGGCGGGGGCTGCAGCGCTTGAGCACCGAAAGCTGGTCGCTTGCCGCAGTGGAGCGGATGGATGCTTCGCCGGAACCCTCCCTGGTGTTCCTGCACGGCACGGCTTCCAGCACCGAGGGCAGCTTCCGGGCCCTGTGGGGTGGCAATACGTCAGAGGTGGACCTCCGGTCCCGTCTGGGTGCCTTGTATGGTGCGCGTCTCTACGGATTCGAACATCGCTCCTTGACGGAGAGCCCGGTGGCCAACGCGTTGGACCTCGCCAAGGCCCTGCCCGATGGAGCACGGCTTCACTTGGTGAGCCACTCCAGGGGGGGAATGATCGGCGAACTTCTGGTGCGGGGGCTGCGCCGTGGGCAGGACCCCTTCACCGCCGACGATATCCAGCGTTTCATGGATCATGGCCGGCGTACCGGGCGGCAGGGGTATGAGAAGGACGCCGCCGATCTGGCGGAGCTCGGGCGTCTGCTCAAGGCCAAGCGGCTGCAGGTCGAGCGTTTCGTGCGCGTCGGGGCGACGGCCCGGGGCACAACCCTGGCCTCAGGGCGGCTGGACCGCTGGGCCAGCGTCATGCTCAATCTGCTGGGCCGGGGGATTGGCGCGATCCCCGGACTTCAGGGCGTGGCGACGGGCTACGGCCTGCTGCAGTCCTTCCTGCGCTCGGTGGTCAAGATGCGCAGCGATGCGCGCATCCTGCCCGGCCTGGAGGCCATGATGCCCGATTCGCCGCTGGTCGCCTTGCTCAATGCACCGGATGTGGAAGTTGATTCGCCGCTCCATGTGATTGCTGGTGACTACGAAGGCAAGGGCTTGCTGGCCTGGCTGGGGGACTGCCTGTCGGAGTCCTTCTACGGCGGCGCGACCGACCTGGTGGTGAACACGCCGTCGATGTCGGGCGGAGCGCCGCGTACGCCGGGCATCTGGGTGCAAGCCTTGAGCGGGCCGGATGTGAACCATCTGAGCTACTTCAATCGCGAGGAAAGCGCGGGGGCCCTGATCGAGGCACTGGAAGGGCGGAACGGCCGCTTCGAGCGTCTCGATGGCCCATCGCGGACGGACATCGCCCGGGGCGGCCGCAAGCCGATGCCGCGGCCGGACGCGCCCATCGCGCTCATGCTGCCCGGCGTGATGGGCAGCCACCTCGCCATCGGCAGCGACCGGATCTGGTTCGACCCCTTCAGCATGGTTGCCGGGGAGATGTCGCGGCTCGGAGTCGATGCCCAGGGCGTGGAGCCCGATGGCTGGCAGGACATCTCCTACGAAGCCTTCGCCCGCCACCTGTCCTTCACCCATGAGGTGCGTCCGTTCGCCTACGACTGGCGTCTGTCCCTCTCCAAGGCGGCGGCGCGCTTCGGGGACGAACTGGACAAGGCCATGGAGGATGCGCGCCAGCGTGGCAAGCCGGTGCACATCGTGGCCCACTCCATGGGCGGGCTGGTGGCGCGCCTGGCCATGAAGGACCGCTGGGCCGCCCTCAAGGCGATCCCGGGCAGCCGCCTGATCCAGTTCGGCACGCCGAACAACGGCTCCCACAGCATCGCCGCCGTGCTGACGGGGCGGGACGCCTTCGTGCAGAAGATCGAGCGCTACTTCGACTGGCGCCACGACATGCGGGAGTTCCTGGAGATCGTCAGCCTCTTCCCCGGGGTGCTCGAGCTGCTGCCCTGGCCGGTGAAGGACGGCAAGGCCGGTGACGGCATCGACTACTTTGATCCGCAGGTGTGGCAGGACTGGGCCGCCCGGGACGCGGAGAACCAGCGCAGCAGGGATGCGGATGCGCACTTCGAGCGGGCGAAGGGTGCCGGCGACGGCTGGCCGGTGCCGGCTGCAGAGGCGTTGGCCCAGGCCCGCCAGACCATCCTGACGATCCAGGGGGTGGAACTGGACCCTGCCTGCTGCCTGTATGTGGCGGGGCGCGAGCGTACGCCGGTGGCGCTGCGTGTCAGCGAGGCCGGTCAGGTCGAGATCGGCTGGACCGACAGCGGTGACGGACGGGTTGCCTGGGCCACCGGCATCCCGCCCAAGGTGCCGGTGTGGTACGTGGATGCCGCCCATGGGGATCTGCTCAACCACGAGGAGGCGTTCGAGGAGTATGTCTCCATCATCCAGGCGGGGGCCTCCAGCCTGCCGACTTCACCCGTGTCGTCGCGGGGGCGGGAAGACGTGAGTTTCGCCCCGGCTCCGCTGGAGGTGCATGCCCTCTATCCGACGGCGGAGGAAGTGCTGGCGTCGGCCCTGTGCAGCCGTCCCGGAAAGGGCCGCAAAGCGGGAAGCGAGGGCAGGAAGGCTGTCCGGATCGAGCTGACCCACGGCAGCCTGGCCTGCGCGGTCGCGCCGCTGCTCATCGGTGCCTACGACAATGACCCGGTCAAGGGCAGTGCCAGCTTCCTTGACCGGCTGCTGGGCGGCAGCCTGGGCCGCTCGCAGCGTCTCGGCCGATATCCGGGGCGGGTGGGGGAGGCCATGGTGTTCCTGGCACCGTCGTCGGTGACGCAGCCGGCCGGAGCGGTGGTGGTCGGGCTCGGACCGGTGGGTAGTCTGCAGCCCGGTGTGCTCACGCGGGCGCTGACCCAGGGGCTGCTGGAGTATGCGCGGGTGTGGAGCACCACCCATCCCCCCGCCAAGGC
This sequence comes from Zoogloea sp., assembly GCA_017309145.1. GTDB lineage: Bacteria > Pseudomonadota > Gammaproteobacteria > Burkholderiales > Rhodocyclaceae > Zoogloea. The sequence goes on from JAFLDU010000052.1 coordinate 17,816, forward strand.
GGGCGAACTGGTCGGTCTGGACCTGTCCGCCTTGCTGGTGGGGACGGGCTACGGCGGCGTGCCGGTGGCCGTCGGCGTGCGCTGCCTGGCTGAGGCCCTGGTCCGTGCCGGTGAGGCGCTGCGTCAGGCTCAGGTTCCCGTTCGCTTCGAGTCTCTGCAGCTTTTTGAAGAGGAGGAGTCGCGGGCCATCGCTGCCGGGCTGGCCCTGAGGGAGCTGGCGGGCGATGGCAAGTTCCTCGGGACGATCCGCTTCGACGGGCAGATCCGCTCTGGCCAAGGGCGTTACCGTGGGCGCCTGGAGGCGCAGTCGGGGGATGGCTGGCAGCGGGTGCACGTGGTGGAGGCTCCCCAGGGAGGGCTGCGCTTCACCCTGGTCACCGAGAGGGCACGTAACGAGGTGAATGACGAGCCTGATCAGCGCCAGGCGGTGGATGGCCTGATCCGCAGCGCCACAGCGGATACGTCCGATCAGCCGGGCTTGTCGCGTGCATTGTTCGAGTTGCTGGTGCCGAATGGTTTCAAGGAGGCCCTGCCGGATTTGCGTGGCTTGATCCTGGGGGTGGATCCCGTGGCAGCGGTTTACCCTTGGGAGCTGATGAGGGACGAAGCCGACCGGCTGGAGACCCCTCTTGTGACCCGCATCGGCTTTGTCCGGCAGTTGGCCTCGACTCACGGCCGGCCACGCGTGCCCACCGTGCGTGACCTGTCGGCCCTGGTGGTGGGCGACACGGATTCGGGGTTTGCCGCCCTGCCTGGCGCCCAGCGTGAGGGGATGGCCGTTGCCACTGCATTGCGCGACAACGGTTACCGGGTGAACTACCTGGAACGGCCAGGGGGCCAGACGGTGATGGTCAACCTGTTCGACGAACACTATCGGGTCATCCATCTGGCGGCCCATGGCAACGTCAGCGAGACCGGTGGCAAGACCGGCATGGTGTTGGGCCCCGATACCTATCTGACCACGGCGCAGATCAGCAAGCTGCGCTGGGTGCCCGAGCTGGTCTTCATCAACTGCTGCCACCTGGGCAACATGCAGGCCGATGCGAGGCCGCGCTGGGGCGAGTTGGCGGCCAACCTGGCCACCGAGTTCATCGAGATGGGCTGCAGGGCCGTGATTGCCGCCGGCTGGGCGGTGGATGATGCGGCGGCCGAGGTGTTCTCCGCCACCTTCTACCGGGAGATGCTGGCAGGCCGCCGCTTTGGCGAGGCGGTCAGGCAGGCCCGCTTCGATGCCTACCGGCGCCATCCGGCCACCAATACCTGGGGGGCTTACCAGGCCTATGGCGACGAGCGCTATCGCCTTGTCGGTGAGGATGAAGATGACTGGAAGGTGCCGGACTACATCCATCCAGGGCAGGTGGCCGGTGAGTTGGAGCGCCTGTTCGCCCGCGCGGCTTCCGCCAGCGAGGAGGAACGTGAGATCTATCGGGGCCGCCTGGGGCAGATCGAGGCGCAGGCCATGGCGCGTTTCCCCCGGTCGGCGGAGCTCTCAGGGTGGCTGGGCAAGGTGTGGGCGGCGCTCGGCGACAAGGGCAAGGCGATCGCCGGCTACCGCGCGGCCCTGGGCGCGGGAGGCAATATCGGCCTGGATCTGCTCGAGCAACTGGGCAACCTGGAGGTGAGGCATGGCGAGACCTTGTGTGCCGGGGCCCGGGCTGCCGGGGTGGCGAAGCAGGACGCCGAAGCGCGGCAGGCAGAGGGCGAGGCCCTGATGAGGATGGGGTGCGAACGTCTTGCCGGGGTGCTGGCCTTGGGGCGGACCGTGGAGCGCGAGTGCCTGGTGGCTTCCAGTGTCAAGCGCCGGGCGGTGGCCCTGCGCTTGAGCGGCAAGGCGCTGGACGCCGAGTTGCAGCGGGTGAGTGAGCTGTATGCGAGGGCCAGTGAGTTGTCGGTCGCCCGGGACGGAGAGCGGGATTACTACCCGACCCTCAATGCCCTGGATCTCGAGGTGCTGCTGGTGGCCCGCGGCCGGCTTGAGGCTTCGGAGGCCTGGCGGGACGGTGGCCTGGCGCGGTGCAGGGAGTCCGCGGCCAACGGGGCGCGTCGCTTCAAGCTGGAACCAGGCTATTTCCATGCGCTGGCGGAAGTTGATGCCGCGCGGTTGGAGGCGATGATCGCAGTGCTGACCGAAGTGCCGGATGGCGCGCTGACTCTGGACAGCGTGCGGAAGACCGTGGCAGAACGCTACCGCAGCCTGTTCCTTAGACTCGGCTCGGCCCAGGAGCACGATTCGACGCTCAGCCAGCTGGGGTGGCTGGCGGGCCTGCTCCCCACCAAGGGCAAAGGGCATGAGCTGGCTGGCGCGCTGAAGGCCTTGCAGAAGGCGATCAAGGCGAGTTGAACGATGGCTGTGTCTTTTGGCACCAGACGATGCAGCGGTTGTTGGCGGGCAGGCTGCGGTCTTCCAGCAACTGCAGCCCGGCTTGGCTGGCCAGGGCGGCTACGGCCTCGAAATCGCGGATGCCGCGGGCCGGGTCTTCACTGCGCAGGGCCGTGTCGAACTCGGCATTGCTGGCGCTGGTGAAGCACCCGCTGTAGTTGAAGGGGCCGTACACCACCAGTCGTCCAGCTGGCGCGAGGACATGCGGCAGCCGCGCGAAGAGCTGCTCCACCTGGGGCCAGCCCATGATGTGCAGGGTGTTGGCGGTGAACAGCGCGTCGAAAGGGCCTTCCGGCCACGGACCGGACACATCCAGGGGCAGGGGGGCCGGGGTGTTGGGCAGGGCGGCCTCGGCCAACCACTGGCGGATTCCGGGCAGGTAATCGGGGCGGTCGCTGCACTGCCAGGTCAGATGGGGCAGGGCGCTGGCGAAGTGCACGGCGTGCTGCCCGGTGCCGGAGCCGACCTCCAGGACCCGGCGTGCGTCACGGAGATGGGTTTCCAGGACGGCCAGGATGGGGGCCTTGTTACGGTCGCAGGCGGGCGAGTAGGGCTTGTCGATGAAGTTCATTGTGGTGTGGCCGTGCGGGGAGGGTCGATCGGGCCGAGGCGTTCGGCAAGGCACTGGGCCAGGGCCTCGCGGGCGGGCTGACGGCTGCGGGCGCGGTGCCACACCATGATGGTGAGGGCCTGGGCGATGTCTGGTGGTACCGGATGGAGGCGCAGGGTGGCCCGTGCCGGATCCGGGCCGGTGAGATGCTCGCCGATGATGATCCGCGGCACCAGGCTGACCCCCATGCCCGCGGCGACGCAGCCGAGGATCGCCTCGAAGGTGCCGAACTCGCTGCTGCGGGCCACCGGCACCCCGTCGCGGCGCAGCCAGTCGAGCAGGCGCTGACGGTAACTGCAGCCCTCCTTGAAGGTGTACACCTCCACCGGCCCGCGGCGGGCCAGGTCTGCCGCGCTTTCGATGGGTGCCCAGTCGGCGGCGCTGATCAGCACCAACTCTTCGAGCACCACGGGTGTGCTGTCCAGGTCGGGGTGGTTGACCGGCCCGGTCAGCAGGGCCGCGTCGAGCTGGTGGCTGAGCAGTTCCTCGATCAGCATGCCGGTGTTGGCGGTGCGCAGACGCAGTTCCACTGAGGGGTAGAGCCGTCGGAAGTCGGCGATGACCTTGGGCAGGCGCGCTGCCGCGGTGGTCTCCATCGAACCGAGGCGCAGCCGTCCCTGGGGGGACTCGACCAGGCGCACGGCCTCCCGGGCCTCTTCGGCGAGGGACAGCAGGCGCTCGGCGTAGCCGGCTAGCAGATGGCCTGCGGGAGTGATCACCAGGCGTCGGTTGATGCGGTCGAAGAGCGATGTGCCCAGATTCTCCTCCAGCAGCTTCAGGCGCGTGGTGACATTGGACTGCACCGTGTGCAGCCGCTCTGCGGCCCGGGTGACACTGCCTTCCTCGACGATGGCGCGGAACATGCGCAGGTCGGTCAGTTCCATGTTCATCTCTTCCGGTGATGATATGGATCGAATTAAATCATTTTTCTTGCTGACGTGTGCTTGTTAGTGTGACCCCCGTGCTCAACGGGAGATCGCAACATGTCTGCATCGAGAATCACCACCGCTTCGCAGGTTGGTGCCGTGCCGGCGGGCGTCGTGGCGCTGTCCGGCCTGCTGGCCCTGACCCTCGCCATGGGGGTGGGGCGTTTCGGCTACACGGCGCTGCTGCCTCAGATGCGGGATGAAGGCTGGGTGGATCTGGCCGGGGGTGGGGTGCTGGCTGCGGCCAACTACCTGGGTTACCTGGCCGGCGCCCTGTGGGCCGCCTTCAGCCGCGCGGCGGATGGGCGCCGGCGCCTGGCCTGGGGGCTGCTTGTCAGTGTGGCCAGCACCTTTGCGATGGGGCTGGATCTGGGGCTGGAGGTCTGGTGTGGCGTGCGATTCGTGGCCGGCTGGGCGAGTGCGGCAGTTTATGTCTACGCGACCGGCCTGGTCCTGCGCAGCCTCGCGGAGCGCAATGCCACCGGGTGGACGGCCTTGCACTACATGGGGGTGGGCGCGGGGATCGCGCTGTCGGCGGCGGTGGCGCTGCTGGTGGCGGAACGGGGCACGGCGTCGCAGGGCTGGTGGGGTCTGGGCGCGCTGGCAGGCCTTGCGGCCCTGGGGGCCGGAGCCGGGCTGCTGCGCGGTGGGGTGCTTTCTGCGCCTGCGCTTGCGCCGGCCGGAGGGAGCACGGGCACGGCCCCACCCTTGGCCTGGCTGGCGGCGGCCTATGGGCTGGCGGGTTTCGGCTACATCGTCAATGCCACCTTCCT